>CAMLIA010000216.1 GCA_946479905.1 uncultured Frankiales bacterium
CGGTCGGCGTCGGCGATCCGCACCCCGCTCGGGAGCACGTAGTCGACCATCCGCGGGAACTTGTCGACGCTGTGCACCAGCACCGGCCCGGACGCCAGCAGCCGCAGCCGTGTCGCCTCGAAGCCCTCGACCGCGCAGGGCCCTCGGGAGGTCCACACGACGTTCGCGAGCAGCCCGAACTGGCCGGTCAGGTCGCAGCCGTGCGGGGCCACCAGCCGGTGCGACAGCAGGTGCAGCCGCAGGTAGACGTCGGGCGCGTCGACAGGAGGAGCGTCGAGGTCGATGGTCCGCAGCACGGCCTCGCGGCGGACGCCCCGGAGGTCGTCCGTCCCGGTGAGCGCGTCGAGGCCCTCCTGCGGTGCGGCGCCCTCGCCGAGCTGAGGAGCCGGGTACCAGGTGTCGAGCACCTGGCCCTCGGCGGTGATGGTGGCGAGGCCGACGCCTGACGCGGTGCGGGTCATGGCCGTCAGCCTAGATTGCCCCCTGTGCACCTCGACCTGACCGACCCGGTCGCGCTGACCGCCCAGCTCGTCGACGTCGAGAGCGTCAGCGGCGACGAGGAGCGGCTGGCCGACCTCGTCGAGTCGGCCCTGCAGCTGCCGCACCTCACGGTCGACCGGATGGGGAACAACGTCGTCGCCCGCACGCGGCTCGGCCGGGACCGCAGGGTGCTGCTCGCCGGGCACCTCGACACCGTGCCGGTCGCGGGCAACGTCCCGAGCCGGCAGGACGGCGACCTGCTCTTCGGCTGCGGCACCAGCGACATGAAGAGCGGTGTCGCCGTGATCCTGCACCTGGCGGCGACGCTGCCGGACCCGTCGTACGACGTGACCTACGTCCTGTACGACAACGAGGAGGTCGCCGCCGAGCGCAACGGCCTCGGTCACCTCGTGCGCGAGCACCGGGACTGGCTCGACGCCGATCTCGCCCTCCTCATGGAGCCCACCAGCGGCCTCATCGAGGCCGGCTGCCAGGGGACGCTGCGCGTCGAGATCCCGCTGCGTGGCAGGCGCGCGCACAGCGCCCGGTCGTGGCTCGGCGACAACGCGATCCACGCCGCCGCACCGGTCCTGGCCGCGCTCTCGTCGTACCAGCCCCGGGACGTCGAGATCGACGGCTGCGTCTACAGGGAGGGGCTGCAGGCCGTCGCGATCTCGGGCGGTGTCGCCGGCAACGTCGTCCCGGACGAGGCGACCGTCACGGTGAACTTCCGGTTCGCCCCCGACCGCAGCGAGGCGGCGGCCCTGCGGCACGTGCAGGAGGTCTTCGAGGGGTACGACCTGCAGCTGACCGACTCCAGCCCTGGGGCGCTCCCGGGACTGACGGCGCCCGCCGCGCAGCACTTCGTCGAGGCGGTGGGCGAGCGCCCCGTCGCCAAGTACGGCTGGACCGACGTCGCCCGCTTCAGCGAGCTGGGCGTACCGGCGCTCAACTACGGGCCGGGCGACCCCAACCTCGCGCACACCCGGGAGGAGCACGTCGACCTGCGACTGGTGAGCAAAGCCGCCGGTCTGCTTCGCGGCTACCTGGGGTAGGGGGCCTGCTGTCACCGACAGGAGGAGCTCACGATGACGCTGAACGGGAAGACCGTCGCCTTCCTCGTCGCCCCGGAGGGCATCGAGCAGGTGGAGCTGACCGGGCCGTGGCAGGCCGTGCAGGACGCGGGCGGGACGCCGAAGCTCGTGTCGACGGAGAGCGGTGAGGTGCAGGCCTTCCACCACCTCGACAAGGCCGACACGTTCCCCGTGGACGCGACGGTCGCGGAGCCCGGCGACTACGACGCGCTGGTGCTCCCGGGCGGGGTCGCCAACCCTGACTTCCTCAGGACGCAGCCCGATGCCGTCGGCTTCGTGAGGTCGTTCTTCGACCAGGGCAAGCCGGTCGCGGCGATCTGCCACGCGCCGTGGACGCTCGTCGAGGCGGGGGTCCTGAGCGGCCGTCGGCTGACCAGCTGGCCGTCGCTGCAGACCGACATCCGCAACGCGGGCGGCGAGTGGGTCGACGAGGAGGTCGTCGTCGACCTCACCGGGCCGTCGCCCCTGATCACGAGCCGCAAGCCCGACGACCTGAAGGCGTTCAACGACAAGGTCGTGGAGATCTTCGCCAGCTAGGTTTCCTCCCATGGAGGACAGCAGGCGAGAGCACGAGCAGGAGTCGGTCGAGGCGAACGCTGCGGCGCAGTCCACGCCCCGCCAGGAGCGCATGGAAGGGCCGGTGCGCCGCCGCGGCCGCCAGGTGCGGCACAGCACCACCGACCAGCGGCTGCTCGACTACCGCGGCCCCTCGGACTGGGTGCACACCGACCCGTGGCGGGTGCTGCGCATCCAGTCCGAGTTCGTCGAGGGCTTCGGGATGCTCGCCGAGCTCGGCAAGGCCATCACGGTCTTCGGGTCGGCGCGGACCAAGCCGACCGATCCCTTCTACGCGCAGGCAGAAGCCTTGGGGCGCAAGCTCTCTGACGCCGGCTACGCCGTCATCACCGGCGGCGGGCCGGGGATCATGGAGGCCGCCAACAAGGGCTGCCACGAGGCCGGTGGCACGTCGGTCGGGCTCGGCATCGAGCTGCCCTTCGAGCAGACCATGAACGAGTACGTCGACCTGGGCATGGTCTTCAGGTACTTCTTCGCCCGCAAGACCTGCTTCCTCAAGTACTCGATCGGCTACGTCGGGATGCCCGGCGGCTACGGGACGCTCGACGAGATCTTCGAGGCCGTCACGATGATCCAGACCGGGAAGATCACGTCGTTCCCGCTCGTGCTGTTCGGGACGGCGTACTGGACACCGATGCTGGACTGGATCTCGGAGACGCTGCTGGGGGACGGCAAGATCAGCCCGCCCGACGTGCACCTGTTCACGCTCACCGACGACGTGGACGAGGTGGTCGTGCTCTTCCAGGAGGCGGAGCGCGAGAAGTTCCGCGTCTGATGGCGGCGATCTGCGTCTTCTGCGCGTCGTCCGAGCGGATCGCGTCGAGCTACGTCGACCTCGCGCACGAGGTGGGCGCCGAGCTCGGCCGGCGGCGGCACAGCCTGGTCAGCGGTGGCGGTGCGCTGTCGATGATGGGGGCGGTGGCCCGGTCGGCACGGCGGGCCGGGGCCCGCACGGTCGGGGTCATCCCGCGCGCCCTGCTCGAGCTCGAGGTGGGGGACCAGGACGCCGACGAGCTGCTCGTCGTCGACGACATGCGCATCCGCAAGGGGCTCATGGACGCGCGGTCGGACGCCTTCCTGGCCCTGCCGGGCGGGCTCGGCACCCTCGAGGAGCTGACCGAGGTGTGGACGTCGCGGTTCCTCGGCATGCACGTCAAGCCGGTCGTCGCGCTCGACGTCGACGGCCTGTGGGAACCGCTGCGCGCGCAGGCCGACCTCATGATCGAGCGCGGCTTCGTGCGGCCCGAGTCGGTCGCCGCGCTGGCCTGGGCGGACAGCGTCGAGCAGGCGTTCGACCTGCTCGAGGACGGGCTCGCGCACCCCGTGCGGGTCATCCCGACGCTCGCCGAGGCCCTGGAGTCCGACCCGCCCCTCTGAGCGCGCCCGGCATGACACGATGCGCGGGTGCTGACCGTGCTCGTGATCCTCGCTGTCCTCGGCATCCTGTTCGGTGCCGCGGTGCTCGCGACCTACGAGGGCGACGTCCTGCGGGACGCCTACCCCGACGACCGCCCCAGTGACCTGCCTGCCGCCTCGCTGCAGCCCGAGGACGTCGCGGAGCTGCGCTTCGACCTCGCGCTGCGCGGCTACCGGATGGCGGAGGTGGACGCGGCCCTGACGCGGCTCAGCACCGAGCTGGCCACCCGCGACACCCGCATCGCCGAGCTGGAGCAGGCCCTGCGGGAGGTCCCGGCCCCCGTCGTCGCCGAGCCCGAGCCCGAGCCGGAGCCCGAGCCGGAGCCGGTGGCGCCCGTCGAGGCGTACGCGCCGCTCGAGCCCCCGGCTGCGGCGCCGGCCGTCATCAGCGGGCCGCTGACCGCCACCACGTGGTTCACCGAACCCGCTCCCGAGGCTGAGGCCGTACCCGCCGAGGAGCCGGCGGCGCCGGAGCCCGAGCTGCCGGTCGAGACCCCGCCTGCGGCGCAGGAGCAGCCGCCGTCGGAGGGGCTCACGCTGCCGGCGGGCGACGACGCGTTCAGCTTCCCGGAGCTGCAGCCGCCGGACCCCGCCCCGGAGCCCGAGCAGGAGTCCACCGAGCCGACCCCCGACTGGTGGACCAGCCAGCGGCCGGAGGCGTGAGCACCGCACGGCTCGTCCTGTCGGTCGACGTCGACGCGCCGGTCTCGAGGACCTGGGAGGCCGCCGTCGACTGGGACAGCCAGGGCGAGTGGATGCTGGGCACCCGGGTGCGCGGCACCGCCCAGGCCGGCGTCGGCGTCGGCGGGGGGATCGAGGCCTTCACCGGAGTCGGGCCCCTCGGGTTCCTCGACACGATGGAGATCACCCGCTGGGAGCCGCCGCGGTGCTGCGAGGTCCTGCACACCGGGCGGCTGGTGCGCGGGACAGGGACGTTCACCGTGGAGGAGCGGCCGGGCGACCGGAGCCGCTTCGTGTGGGAGGAGTCCCTCGTGCTGCCGCTCGGCCGGCTCGGCCGGGTGGGCTGGCTGCTGCTCCGTCCGCTGTTCGCCGCGGGCGTCCGGATGTCGCTGCGCCGCTTCGCGCGCAGCGTCGAGGAAGGCCCTTTTCGACAGTCGAGCCGCTGATGCAGGAGAATGACCAGCAACACGAGCGGACGCGACGAACTGTCGCGCCCGCACCTGACTGATGGAGGTACGGCGATGGCGGCGATGAAGCCGCGTACGGGCGACGGTCCGCTCGAGGTCACCAAGGAGGGCCGCGGTCTCGTGATGCGCGTCCCGCTCGAGGGCGGTGGGCGTCTGGTCGTGGAGCTCAACGCCGAGGAGGCCACTGCACTCGCTGAGGCGCTCCGGGCCGTCACCGCCTAGGGATGCCCCAGCTCCCCGTCCTCGCCCTCGACGCGGCCGTCCCGGCCGCCTCCGTCGTCGCACTGCCCACGGCACCGGGCGAGGACGGCCCGCGCGTGCTCGGCCGGCCCCCCGTCGAGGTGGCCGGCCTGCTCGAGCGGGAGAAGGCCAAGGGCGAGGCGGGGGAGCTGATCGCGCTCCCGGTCGAGGACCGCGTCTACCTGCTCGGGACCGGCGACGGCAGCCCGAGCGCGCTCCGCAAGGCAGGGGCAGCCCTCGCCCGGCGGGCCAAGCAGCAGGAGTCGCTGGCCCTCGACCTGCGCCAGCTGGCGCTCGACGACGACGGTCTGCTGGCGCTCGCCGAGGGCCTGCTGCTGGGCAGCTACGGGTTCACGCTCAAGCCGTCCGCGGAGCCACGCCCCCTCAGCCGGATCACCGTCGTCGTGGCGTCCCCCGACGCGCTCCGCCCCGCTCTCCAGCGGGCGCTCACGGTCACGACCGCGGTGGCGGCCGCACGCGACCTCGTCAACACCCCGTCGCTCGAGAAGAACCCCCGCTGGCTCGCCACGCAGGCGACGTCGCTGCTCAAGGGCCTGACCGTCACGGTCCGGGACGAGCAGCGGCTCCGCGACGAGGGCTGGGGCGGGGTCACGGCGGTCGGCATGGGATCCGCGCGCCCGCCGCGGGTCATCGAGGCCTCGTACGACGGCGGCGGCTCCCGGCACGTCGTGCTGGTCGGCAAGGGCATCACCTTCGACACCGGCGGCATCTCCATCAAGACGAGCGACGGCATGCTCACGATGAAGATGGACATGGGCGGGGCCGCGGCGGTCCTCGCGACGCTGCGGGCGGTCGCCGACCTGAAGCTCCCGCTCAAGGTGACCGCGATCGCCTGCGCCGCCGAGAACATGCCCTCCGGCAGCGCCCAGCGCCCGAGCGACGTCATCACCCAGTACGGCGGGACGACCGTCGAGGTCCTCAACACCGACGCCGAGGGCCGGCTGGTCCTGGCCGACGGGATCGCCTACGCCGACCGGGTGCTGAAGGCGGACGTCATCGTCGACATCGCCACCCTCACCGGCGCCATGCCGATCGCGCTGGGCCGCAAGACGGCTGGGCTGTTCACCAACGACGACGACCTGTCGGGCCAGCTGGAGAAGGCCGCGGAGGCGTCGGGGGAGCGGGTCTGGCGGATGCCGCTGACGCCCGACTACCGGGCCGCGCTGGAGTCCGAGACCGCCGACCTGCGCAACATCGGCGACCCCCGGCTGAAGCTGAGCGCCGGCTCCATCACCGCGGCGCTGTTCCTGCAGGAGTTCGCCGGCGGCCGCCCGTGGGCGCACCTCGACATCGCCGGGCCGGGCTGGTCGGGCGGCGACGACGACGAGCTCACCAAGGGCGGCACCGGCTACGGCGTGCGGCTGCTGACCCGCTGGCTCGAGCAGCTCGCGACGGCACCTGAGCGCAAGCGCTCCCGCGCGCGGACCTGACCCCCACCCTTCGCTCATGCACGCGCGGGGCCTCGCACGGGCCGGCGCTGAGCGTGGCGGACGACCGCGCGTGTGCACGGGGGAAGGG
>CAMLIA010000217.1 GCA_946479905.1 uncultured Frankiales bacterium
TTGCGGGTCGCGACGATGCGCTCCGCCACCCGCTTGATGCGCTCAGCGTCCGACACCGACGACCCGCCGTACTTCTGAACGACGAGGCCCATGCGCTCCAGGGTACCGGCGCGTCGCACCCGTTTCCGCGTAGCGTGCGGCCGATGGACGGTGTGCTGGCTCACGGCGTACGACGCTCGTTCGGGCCGGTGCACGCGGTCCGCGGCATCGACCTCACGGCGCAGCGCGGCGAGGTGACGGCTCTCGTCGGCCCCAACGGCGCCGGCAAGACCACGCTGCTGCTGGTGCTGGCCACCCTGCTCGTCCCGGATGCGGGAACGGTCACGGTGGCCGGGTTCGACCCCGTGACCGCCCCGGACGAGGTGCGGGCCCGGATGGGCTGGGCGCCGGACGTCTTCGGGCTCTACGACAACCTCACCTGCCGGGAGTACCTCGAGTTCTGCGGCCGCGCCATGAAGCTGCCGCACTACGCGGCGCGCGCCGGCGAGCTGCTCGAGCAGGCCCGGCTGGCCGACAAGGCCGACCTGCCGGTGCACACCCTGTCCCGCGGCCAGAAGCAGCGGCTCGGGCTGATGCGGGCGCTGGTCCACTCCCCGTCGGTGCTGCTGCTCGACGAGCCGGCCTCCGGGCTCGACCCGCGCAGCCGGGTGGAGCTGCGTGAGCTGCTGCGCCAGCTCGCCGGCCAGGGCTGTGCCGTCATCGTCAGCTCGCACCTGCTCGCCGACCTCGAGGAGGTCGCGGACACGGTGGTGTTCATCGACCAGGGCGTCACGGTCGGGGAGCACCGGCTCGACGCGCTGCCGGCCGCCGCGACCCGCACCTGGCGCCTCCGCGCCCTCGCGATGCCGCCGCTGCTGAAAGCGCTCAAGGGCGTCGAGCACGACGAGCCCACCGCGGCCGGTGTCGACGTGCGGCTGCCCTCCGACGAGGCGGCCGCCGACCTGCTCGCCGAGCTCATCGGCAAGGGCGTCCGCGTGGTCTCGTGCCAGCCGGTGGGCGGCCAGCTCGAGGCGACCTACCTGGAGCTGACGCAGTGACCCTGCAGGGCGTGCTGACCGTCGCCGAGCAGGAGTTCACCCTGCGCATCCGGGCCGGCCGGTGGCGCTGGCTGCTCGGGGCGTGGTTCGCCGTGCTGACCCTCGTCACGGTGCTGATCCGGCTCGCGGTGGAGACCGTCGACCAGGGACGGGCCCAGGACAAGGGCGTGGTGGTGTACGGCGGACTGACGCTGCTCGTCCTCGGGCTCGCGCTCCTCGTCGTACCGACCCTGTCCGCCCAGTCGGTCAACGGCGACCGGGAGCGCGGGACGCTGGCGACGCTGCAGGTGACGCGGCTCAGCGCCGGTGACATCGCCGTCGGCAAGTTCGTCGCCGCGTGGGGCACCTCGCTGGTGTTCCTCGGGCTGATGCTGCCGCTGGTGCTCTACGCCATGACGCAGGGAGGCGTGCCGTTCGGGCGGGTCGTCGCGGTGACCGTCGTCGTCGCGGTGATCCTCGGCAGCGTGATCGCCGTGGCGCTGTGCCTGTCCTCGCTGCTCAACCGGACCACGACGTCCGGGGTGCTGGCGTACCTGGTCGTCTTCGCGCTCACCGTGGGCACGACCGTCACCTTCGCCCTCGCGCTCGCCCTGTCGTCCGAGAGCTACCAGCAGCGGGTCCCCGGGTTCTGCCCGGACCCGGCCGCGGAGTGCCCCGAGCAGACCTACGAGGCGACGCGGAGCCGGCCCGACCGGGTGTGGTGGCTGCTGGCCCCCAACCCCTTCGTGATCCTCGCCGACGCCGCGCCGAAGCTGCCGCCCGAGACGGCTGCCGAGCGGCAGCGCCGGGAGGCCCTCGAGCAGCAGGGCGTGCACGTGAGCAACCTGCGCGACAGCGACCCGCTCGGCGGCCTGGGCGGGACGGTCCGCGGCGCCCGCAAGGGCCCCGGGTCGTCGACGGGCTCCCCGGTCTGGCCGTGGGGACTCGGGTTCGACGTGCTGGTCGGCACCGGCGCGCTGTGGCTCACCGCCCAGCGGCTCCGGACACCCACCCGCACGCTGCCGATGGGCCAGCGCGTCGCCTGAGCGGGCTCAGGTGGCCGGTTCCTCCACCGCCGGCTGGCCCGCTTCCTGCAGCGGGACGTCGGCCACCACGTCGTCCGCCGCGTCAGTCGCCACCGCGTCGGTCACCACGACGGCGGACGGCGTCAGCGCGCGGGCGAAGCCGGCGGCGGCGGTCTGCAGGTCGACGCCTGCGAGCACGGCCTCGGCCACGACACGGCGCAGCTCTGACTCGGGCAGCACGAGCAGCTCACCGTCCTCGGCGGCTGTCACAGTGGCCGTCCGCACGCCCGTCTGCAGCACGCCGATCTCACCGAAGCACTGCGCAGCTCCCAGGTGCGCCACGACGAGAGCGCCTGCGTCCTGCTGGACGCTGACGTCGAACGAGCCGGACGTGATGACGTAGAACCCGTCGGCGGGCTCTCCCTGGCGGACGATGACGTCCCCCGCCGACACGGCCAGCACCTCCGCTCGCCGCTCCGCGGCGTCCACGACCTCGGGCGGGAGCTGCACCATGGCCGCGCGGATCACCTTCGCCCGCTTGGCCTTGGCCCGGCGTCGCAGGACGAGGCTCCCGAAGCCGGTGCCGACCAGGCCGATCGTCAGCAGCGCGACGAGCACGTAGACCATCCGGCCGGGCGTGCGGAACGGCGCCCCCGAGTGCAGCGGGAACGCCCAGCTCTCATAGCCCTGCGCGGCGAGGTTGTAGTCCGAGGGCCGACCCGTCCGCAGCGCTGCCCCTGAGTACTGGTCGACCCAGACGACCAGGTTCCCGCCCCGTCCGCGTGGCCCGGCGGCGGGGTCCCAGCCCTTGCTCACGCGCACGACGAAGCTGCCGGTCGGCCCGAAGGGCAGCGAGACGCCTTGGACCCTGCCGCCTGTGGTCCGGCCCGCCTCCGCGACGGCAGCGTCCACCGGGAGCGCAGCGGCGCCGTCACTCGGGACGGTCGAGGTCGCAGGACGAACCGCGGAGCGCACGCCCTGGTCGGCCCCGGGGGTGACGGCGTACCAGGCCTTGCGGAACTGGTCGTGGAAGGTGAAGTTCAGGCCCGTCACGCAGACCAGCAGCAGGACGGGCAGTGCCAGGAAGCCCATGCCGCGGTGGAGATCGACGTTCACGCGCAGCGCGTTGCCCCGGCGCACGCTGAGGCTGCGGAACCACCGACGCGCTGCCGGCCACAGCCACACGTACGCGCCCGTCAGGAGAACGACGATGACGCCGATCCCCAGCACACCCACGACGTGCCTGCCGGAGACGCCGAGAACGGTCCGGTCCTTCAGCCACAGCTCACCGTGGAGGTTGCGGGTGCTCGCCACGAACCCCTCCGACGGGTCCCGCACCCCGTTGACAGCGCCGGTGCCCGGGTCGACGTAGACCAGGCGCTGAGGCGAGGTGGGCTTGCCCTTGAGGAAGGGCGGCATGCCTGGCGGTGGTGGGAACGACATCGTCACGACGTAGACGCCGGTCTGGTTCTGCGGGGTGGCCACGCTGGCCGCGCGAGCTCCAGGGACGAGTCGCCGGGCGCTCTCGACGGCCGCCTGCGGACCGACGTCGCCGCTCGTGTGGTGGAACAGCCCCGGTCGCGACCACGCGTCGATCTGGTCGCCGAAGACGAGCACGCTGCCCGTGGCGCACTGGACGACCACCCAGATCCCGAGGACAACGGCCAGCCAGCGGTGCACGGACAGCAACGTCGCCCGTGGCCGTTGCGCCAGCGGGAGCCGGCGCTTCGTGCTCCCCTTCGCCGGCCGAGCCGGCGCTGTCGTGGTGGTCATGCTTCCCCCGATGGACGTCGTGGCGGGGGACACTAAGGACGAACCGGGCAGGCTGGCTGTCGGGCTCCCGACAGCTCAGCCGAGGGCTCCGCTGGGCAGGTAGGGCGACATCGGCGGCTGGCCGCGCAGGAACACGTGGCCCTCCCCTGGTAGCAGCGGCAGCCGGGCGTCGAGGCAGACATCGATCGCCCACTGCTGGTCGTGCGCCAGCCAGTCGACGGTGACCGGGTCGGACGCCTCGGCGAGCACCGTCCACAGCAGCTCGGTCGCGGTCTGCGGGTCGGTCGCGCCGAGCGACACCAGGCCCGCCGGTCGCAGGATCGCGAAGCCGGTGTCGGCGACGAGCAGCCGGTAGCCGAGCCGCTCGCAGTACGGCAGGTCCGGCGCCATGCCGGCCCCACGGACCTTGCGCACCACGTCGTCGACGAGCTCGCCGTGCTCGGACCAGGTCGACTCACGCACCCGGGTCGTCGGGATCAGCGACCGGTCGACGGTGCCCTTCGCGGTCAGGCAGGGCACCAGGTCGAAGCCGGCCCGCCGGTAGCGACGCAGCGCCGCAGGGGCTCGGGTCGCGAGGATCCAGGACCGGTCGGTCGCCGTGGTCAGGCATGCGTCGAGCAGCGCGCGGCCGACGCCCTGCGACTGGAAGGCGGGATCCACCATGAGCAGGCTGAGGAACCACATCCCCTCGCGCACCAGCGCCAGCGCGCAGCCGACGACCTTCCCGTCGTGCTCGGCGACCCACGCGCCGTCCGGGTCGGTCTCCTGCAGGTGCAGGACCCGCCCCTCGGCCCGGGCGTGGTACTCCGGGGACTCGGGCGGCATCTCCTCGCCGAGGGCCACGAGCGCGTCGTGCGTGACCTGGCGCGCTGCGGGGGCGTCAGCCGGGACGAGCGGCCGGAGCGCAGCGTCAGTCACACGTCGACGCTACGACGGCCCTCGAACGCTCGGCCAAGGGTTATCTCGTCGGCGTACTCGAGGTCACCGCCCACCGGCAGCCCGCTCGCGAGCCGGGTCACGTGCAGCCCCATCGGCTTCACCAGCCGTGCCAGGTAGGCGGCCGTCGCCTCCCCCTCGAGGTTCGGGTCGGTGGCCAGGATGAGCTCGGTGACGGTCCCGTCGGCCAGCCGGGTCATGAGCTCGCGGACCCGCAGGTCGTCGGGGCCGATGCCCTCGATCGGGGAGATGGCGCCGCCGAGCACGTGGTAGCGCCCCCGGAACTCCCGGGTCTTCTCGATCGCGACGACGTCCTTGCTCTCCTCGACCACGCAGATGACGCTCAGGTCCCGCCGGGGGTCGCGGCACACGCGGCACTCGTCCTGCTCGCTCACGTTGCCGCAGATCCGGCAGAACCGGACCTTGTCCTTCACCTCGGTGAGGGCGGTGACCAGGCGCTTCACGTCGGCCGGGTCGGCCGCCAGCAGGTGGAACGCGATCCGCTGCGCGCTCTTCGGGCCGACGCCGGGGAGCTGACCGAGCTCGTCGATCAGGTCCTGCACGGCTCCTTCGTACAAGGTCTACAGACCGCCCAGCAGGCCCTGCGCGCCACCGGCGACCGGGCCCATCGCGGCCTCGCCCAGCTCGGCGGCCTGCGACTGGCCGTCGCGGATCGCCGCGAGCAGCAGGTCCTCGAGGGTCTCGACGTCGTCGGGGTCGACCGCCTTGGCGTCGATCTTCACGGCCAGCACCTCACCGGTGCCGCTCACCGTGACCGTGACGAGCCCGCCGCCGGCGGTGCCGGTGATCTGGGTGTTCGCCAGCTGCTCCTGCGCCTCGGCCATCTGCGCCTGCATGGCCTGGGCCTGCTTGAGCAGCGCCTGCATGTTGGGCGCACCGCCCGGAGCGCCTCGTGGAGGCGTCGGCCCCCTCTTGCCCTTGGCCACCAGGGCCTCCTCTCGTACCCCCTCAGCCTACGGTTGCGGGGTGACACCCAGGCGCCGCCTCGCCGTCCTGGTCGTCGCGATCACCGTCGTACCGGTCCTGCTGTACCTGCTGCACGTGCTCGACGCGCACCAGCTGCGCGACGCCGTCCACCGCGCCGGCCCCTGGGCGCCGCTCGCCTGGGTCGTCGTCTCGGCGCTGCTGGGTGCGGCACTGCTGCCGGGGCCGGTGCTCGCGGGTGCGGGTGGGCTGCTTTTCGGTGCGGCGGTCGGCACCGTCACGACGGTGACGAGCGCGGTGCTGTCGGCCCTGCTCAGCCGGGAGGTCGGCCACCGGGCGGGGTACGACGGGGCGGTCGAGGTCCTGGGGCCGCGGGCCCGCGCGATCGAGCACGTCGGGTTCGAGACGGTGCTCGTGCAGCGGCTGGCGCCCGGCATCCCCGACGGCCCGCTGTCCTACGCGTTCGGCGCGCTCGGGGTCAGCCGGCGCGACCTCGCGCTGGGCACCGCCCTCGGCACGCTGCCGCGGGCGTTCTCCTACACCGCGATCGGGGCGTCCCTCGACGACCCGACGTCACCGCTCGCCTGGGCCGGCATCGCCGGGGTGGTCGCCTCGGCGGTCCTCGGGGCGGTCGCCGCCCGGCGGCTGCACCTGCGCTACCGGGTGCGCAGCCGCCAGGGGTCGCAAGACGGCCCTTCCCGCGGCTGAGGAAGGGCGCT
>CAMLIA010000218.1 GCA_946479905.1 uncultured Frankiales bacterium
GACCTACCTCGACGCGGACGAGGCCTCCGTCCTGCGCATCGCGACCGAGGCCGGCGGTCAGCACGTCCTCGAGATCATGGGACAGCGCCTGCCGTTGCAGCCGTTGCGACCCGGCGTGTGGGGTGCGGCGACCGCCGAGATCGCCTTCGCCTCAGGCGCGCTGTCGCTCCGGCTCGGTGGCGAGCTGACGTCGTACCGGCTGCTCGACCTGACCACCGAGCTGCGCGACCCGGCGGCGCACGAGGGCGCCTACACGAGCCCGGAGCTCGGCGTGTCCCTGACCGTCTCGTGTGGCCCGGGCGGCCTGCAGGTGGCGTGGCCGGACCGGAAGCCCGTGCCGTTGTCCTGTGCCGGAGACGACCTGGTGCTCCTGACGCTCCAGGGAGTTCCGGGGGCGGTTCGCTTCCTGCGATCGGGGCAGCGCATCACCGGACTGCGGATGAGCACCGACCGGGCCCTGGGCACGGAGTTCGTGCGCCAGGACGCCTGAGACCAGTTGGTCGCAGCGTCATGCAGGAAGGTGCTCTGCGAGGAAGCTCTCGATCTCGTGGAGGAGCCAGATGTTGTTCTCTGGCTTGCTGAAGCCGTGTCCCTCCCCCTGGATCTCGTGGAAGACGTAGGGAACGGCTCGGCTGTCGAGGGCGGCCGCGACGGCCCGGCTCTCGTCGGGCAGGACGCGTGGGTCGTTCGCGCCGTGGACGAGTAGCAGGGGGACGCGCAGCTGGTCCAGGTGCGCCAGCGGGGACCGCTCCCAGAGCAGGTCGGCGTCATGCTCGGGGTGGCCGACGCGGGTGTGCCACACGGCCAGGAGCGCCTCCCAGTATGGCGGGAACGAGCGCAGCAAGGTCAGCAGGTTGGAGGGCGCGCACCACGCGATGCCGCAGGCGTAGCGCTCGGGTTCCGTGACGAGACCCATGAGGGTCGCGTAGCCGCCGTAGGACCCGCCCGCGATCGCGACCCGGCGGGGGTCCACGAGGTCGCTCGCTACGAGGTGGTCGACAGCGTCGGACAGGTCGGTCTGCATGCGGGCGCCCCACTCCCGGTCGCCGGCATCCAGGTGGTCCTGGCCGTACCCGGTAGAGCCGCGGTAGTTGACCTGAACGACTGCGTACCCACGGGTGGCGAGCAGCTGCACGATCGGGTCGAAGCCCCAGCGGTCCCTGGACCAGGGCCCACCGTGCACCCACACGACGGCAGGAAGTGATGCGGCCTCGCGGTCCGGCGGGAGAGTCACGTAGCCGCGGATCGCCCGCCCGTCTCGCGCCGTGAAGGCGAGCTCCTGAGTGCGACCGAGGGCAAACGACGCCAGCTCCGGTCGCTCGGTGAGGAGTACCCGGTCCGGCAGACCCCACGTGGCCGACCCGCGATCCTTGACGCGTCGCACGAGCCACGTCGCGTCGTCGGCGGACCGCGAGATCGCGTGCACGTCGGACTCCGGGTGGTTGAGCGTCTCTGCTCCCTTGCCGTGCCAGGTGCGGCGCACGCCGTCGACGGCGACGAGGTCGACGTCGCCAGTGACCGGTGAGGTGGAGAACCCCGCGACGTCGAACTGCTCGTCGCGGTGGATGGTGCTGCGCCGTCCTGTGGTGAGGTCGTAGCGGACGCACGCAACGGTGTCAGATCCCTTGCTGTGCAGGCAGTACGCAGCGGTGGCGTCATGCGAGACGGCAACCTGGCCGAGGATGAGTGGCACGGTCTCTGCGGCAGACAGCACCTCGAGCATCCCGTCCGGTCCGTGCAGCTCGGCCGAGCCGTCTGCTTGTAGCCTCACGGCGAAGCAAGGTGCGAGTGACTGGTCCACGGCATACCGGGTCGCGCCTTCGGACACGGGCCCGGTCAGCGATCCGTCGTCGAGCGACACGATGTAGAGGTCGTGCCGGGTGGGCTGAAGGAGGTTGAGCGCGACGGCGGCCTCCCGGGGTCGTGCGGAGGAGAGCCCGACCAGCTGAGCCTGGACACCCGGGTAGGGCGTGAGGTCGGTCAGGTCACCGGACGCCACATCGACTGCCCATAGGTGGTGCAGCTCGTCCCCACCGCCGTCGCGCAGGACGAGCAGCGTGGTGCCATCGGGACCCCAGATGGGGGCGGTCAGCGGCGTGGGCTCGGCAGTCAGCGCCCGGGCGCCGGAACCGCTCACGGCGCAGGTCCAGATGTTCGGGACTCCGTTGACCGGCGCGAGGTAGGCCAGTGACTGGCCGTCCGGCGACACGCACACATCGGAGACAGTCGGGGCTCCGTAGAGCGTCTCCGGAGACGGCAGCGTCACCGCACGCTCCTGGCGCTCCCGTAGGTCATGCAGCTGCAGCGGTCGTCGAAGCTCCACTCGACACCGCGAGCCACCCCCACATGCTTGCCCGGTCCGTAGGAGGAGGCTCCGAGGCTCGCTGTCGGCGCTCGGTTGCCGAGGTGCTCCACTGCTGCGTTGAGGGCGTCGAGGGTGGGTGTGCGCAGGGTTTCGAGGGCTCGGTCGAGCAGCCACAGCTGGTCGCAGTAGAGCAGCGCGATGCTCTCGGCGTTGCTGCTCGTGAAGCTCTGGCCTCCGGCCCTCATGAGCGAGATGCACCGGCGGCGGTCGGCGCTGGACCAGGTCCCGTTGTCGGGGTTGCTGGCAGATGGCAGGTCGAGTGCGGGGATCCAACCGAGGCCGCGGGCGCCGTGAAGCTGGCTGGCGCGGATGATGCCGCCGTCCAGAAGTGCCTGCGTCCCGGAGCCGCTCTCCATGCCGTACCTGGGGTAGTAGTGCTGGGCGTCGGCTGCGTTGAGGAACACCTGGGTGATGCCGCCGTGCGTGTCGAGCAGCACCACGTGTGTCACGCCGTCCTGAGCGAACCGCAGGACAGCGCTCTGGACCTGCGCGGCTGCCCCGCTGATGTCTGACTGGCTGGCGGGTTCGTGGACGAAGACGACATCGGAGTCGGACACGGTGAGTCCATGCCGTCGGAGCGACGGGACGAGCCCGCTGCTGACGGCTCTGGTGTAGCGGGGCTGGTCGAAGGCGACCACGCCGACCTGAGGCTTGGTGGACGCCGGCTTGCCGAGTGCGGCACTCCAGCCCGTGGCCCAGCCGTCTTCGGCGAGCTCTGCCGCGAGCGCCTGGACGAGCCTGTCGAGGTCGAGCTGCTGTACGTCGAAGTAGTGCGGGTACTGCTGCAGGTCTCGCCCGTCGAAACGCACGATGTCCGCACCGATGACCGCGGTTCCAGCCCTCTCCATGCACTGCTCGAACGCGCTGGTACGCCCTGCGCCGATCACGGCGAAGACGGCCGCGTCCTGGGTGAAGTGGGCGCAGGCAGCCTGGTCCTGCACGGCGTACGTCTGGCTGGACTGCGCGTCGTAGGCGAACGTGTCGATGAGGAGCTTGCGGCCACCGATGCCGCCGTGGCTGTTGATGTCCTTGACGAGCAGATCGACCTCGGCGGTCTGGTCTCCGCTGGTGATGGCCTCACCGCCCAGGGCGCTGTTGGCAGCGTCGAGGTTGGCGAGGTAGGCAAGTCCGATCGTGACCGTTGTCGCGGTGACGCCGCGCCCCGCCTTGCCGGGTACAGCCGGGGCGGCTGCACCCGTCGTACCTCCAGGCGCGGAGCGTGCACCCGAGGCACGGCCTGCATCGGACGCGCTGCTGCTGTTGCCGCTCGTGCCGGGCACGGCATTCGGAGCTGATCCTGGGGCGACCGGAACACCCACGGCGTCGGTCGGTCCGCCGCCGAGACCGTCGGCTGGTGCGGTCCCCTGGGTCGTCGTCGCCAACGGCACAGTCGTGCCGCAGCCAGCCAGGAGCATCGCCGCGGCCAGCCACACCGGCAGGGTGCGCCTCATGCGTAGCCCCGAAGGACTCCGGCCACGGCGGTGTCGACGTCGTCGGAAGTAAGGGGCGCACGGGTCAGCCACGCCCGCTGCCAGACCAGGCCTCCCAAGGTGTCGAGGATCAGCCGGCCATCGATGTCCGCAGGTAGCTGCCCCCGGGCGACCGCCCGCTCGATGACCACGAGGGTCGCCTGACGGCGTACCTTTTGAGCCTCTGCGAGCCGAGCAGCGAGCACCGGGTCCTGTGCCGCTTCGGCGACCGCCACGGCGAGCAGCGTCCCGAGGTCGGCATCCACCGCGCGCGCGAGGCCTCGTACCAGCGCACGCAGGTCCTCCTCGACGTCGCCGGTGTCAGGGACGCGCACGTCCGCGGAGAAGGCGCTCGCGACGACGTCGACGAGCAGCGCCTGCTTGGAGGTCCAGCGACGGTAGATGCTGTCGAGCCCGACACCTGCTGCCGTCGCGATCTCCGACATGGTCACCGGTCCGAAACCCTTGCGGCTGAAGGCCGCCCGGGCCGCAGTCTGGACCCGCTCGGTCACGTCCGTGTTCCGCGGACGCCCGCTGGCGCGTGCCGTCGTGACGCTCACGGGCGAGCCCGATGGAGAGTCGTCGGACGAGTGAAGGTGTCGAGAGTGCCGACCGCGCCGAGCCCGGACGACCTGGCCGGCTCGTAGACCATCCCCGGAGCGCCGCCCTGCCAGCCGTTGACCCAGCACAGCGCGGCCGGGATCTCGCGTCCACGACCGGCACGGGTGGGATCGGTCGTGAGGATGGTCGCGCACAGCGCATAGGCGCTGTCGGCAGCTCGACGCAGACCCTCTTCGAAGGAGTCGACGACGGTGACAGCCACCACTGGCCCGAACGTCTCGACGTCGTGGAGCAGCATCCCCGGTCGGATGCCGGTCACCACCGTGGGCGGGTAGAACCAGCCGACCCCCTCCGGCACGACTCCGCCCAGCAGCATGGTCGCACCCTTGTCGACCGCGTCCCGCACGTGCGCGTGCACCTGGTCGCGCTGCGCCCTCGACGCGAGCGGTCCCAGGTCGGTGGCCGGGTCCAGGGGATCTCCGACCACCTTGGCCGCCGCCAGGGCGAGGATGCCCGCCAGCACCTCGTCCGCGATGTCGCGGTGCAGGTAGACCCGCTCCATCGAGGTGCACACCTGCCCCGAGTTCCAGAGCGCCCCGTACGTGACTGTGGCTGCGGCGACCTCCGGGTCCACCGTCTCGTCGACGACGACCGGGTCCTTGCCACCGAGCTCGAGCAAGGTCGGCACGAAGCGCTCAGCACACCGACGGTTGACATCGCGCCCGGCCTCGACCGATCCGGTGAAGACGGTGATCGCGTTGTCCGGATGGCTGGCGAGTGCTTGTCCGGTGCCGGCGTCGCCGAGCACCAGGTTGAGCACACCTGCGGGGAGCTCGAGCAGCTCCACGAGCCGCGACGCCGACAACGGGCTCAGCTCAGAGGGCTTCCAGACCACCGTGTTCCCGCCCGCCAGCAGCCCGGCAAGGCCGCCCATCGCCACCGGGAGGGGGAAGTTCCAGGGGGTGATCAGCACCCCGACGCCTCGCGGCACCCGCCGCTGGTCGGTCCCCCACACGTCGTCCCCGCCCAGTCGGGTCTCCCAGGCGTAACCCCGGGCCGCCGTCAGCGCGGCGGAGAGGCCACCCAGCACCGCGTCCACCAAGGGTCGGGCAACGGCCCACGGCTGACCCATCTCCACGCACTGCAGACGTGCCAGCTCATCGGCGTGCGGCACGGCACGCTCCACCGCCCGCGCAACCAGCTCGGCCCGACCGTCCGCTCCGAGGGTCGACCATCCCGGCGCAGCAGCGACCGCCGCGGCCATCGCCAGATCGACATCCGCCTCGGAACCCACAGGGACTCGCGCCAAGAGCGCCTCGGTGGCCGGGTTCGTGAGCAGCAACCAATCCGTGCCCTTGCCCGCGAACGGCTCACCGTCGATGTGGTGCTGCAGCACGTCGGACCATAATGTCATTCCCGTAATGTAGGTGGTCGCGGCCGACCGGTCAACGGACCGAACGTAGGGTCAGGGCATGACCCCCGGCCGGAACCTGCGCACCCGCGCGTGGGTCCTGGCCGGCCTGGCGATGTGCCTCGCGGTGCTCGGTGGGCCGCGGCTGGCAGAGGGACTGACGACCAGCGGCGTCAGCGACCGGAGCGTGGCGGCCTCGAGCGACCACGGGACGGTGGCGCTGTCACCCACCACCCGGACCCTTGCTGCCGGCACCGCAGGGTCCGAGCGCTCGACGGGCCACCTCGTCGACGCTGTCCTCACCACGGCGACGGCGCTCCCCTGGCGTCCCGTCGGCGCATCGAGCACCGAGCACCGGGCCACGAGCGCCGTCCGCCTCGGCGGCGGGCAGAGCCGCGCACCTCCCGTCAGCTCCTGACCTCACCCCTTCTCTGCCCGCTCGGCTGCACTCGCCCCGAGCGGATCTCTGCTGCTGCCACCCGTGCGCAGCATGACTTCCTGGAGCCTCGATGGACTTCGTCAGCACACCGTTCCCGCACCTGCACCTCGACGACCCGCGTCGGGAGATCCTCGCCAAC
>CAMLIA010000219.1 GCA_946479905.1 uncultured Frankiales bacterium
CTTCCCCCACACGGCGCGCTAATTTTCAAAACCTTTAGTGCACGGGGCCCTCCCCCCTGTCCCGCGTAGGCCCGCCGCCTGCGGCTCCGGCCCTCCTCGTGTGCTCAACCGACGGGGACCACCACGTCACCGGTGCGCTCGAGCTTGTGCCAGGGCAGGTGCAGCCCGGACAGCGCGCTCACCACAGACTGGATCACCACGAGGTAGATGAGCTGGCGGTAGAACAGCTGCTGCAGCGGCAGGCTCCACAGCGGCCCGTACCGCTCGCCGTCCAGGTGCAGGGCGTAGGCCGCGATGGCGACCGAGACGGCGGCGTACACGAGCCACACCACGGCCACCCGGGTGCCCTCGCCGACGAGGATGCCGTGCACCGCGAACACGTCGATCAGCGGCGCCGCGAGCGGCAGCAGCACCTGGAAGGCGAGCATGTAGGGCAGGCCGACCCGGCCCAGCGGGCTGCGCTCGCGCAGCGCGCCACGGTGCTTCCAGATGCACTGCAGGGTGCCGTAGCCCCAGCGCCAGCGCTGCCGCCAGAGGTCGGTGACGGTGCTCGGCGCCTCGGTCCAGGCCCGGGCGCGCTCCTCGTGGACGACGCGGTAGCCGGCGCGCAGCACCGCCATCGTCAGGTCGGTGTCCTCCGCCAGCGTGTCGGCGCTGAGGCCGCCCGCGGCCTCGACGGCCTGCCGGCGGAACGCGCCGCACGCGCCCGGCACGGTCGTGATGCAGCCGAGCAGGTCGAGCAGCCGCCGGTCGAGGTTGAAGCCCGAGACGTACTCGAGGTGCTGCCAGCGGCCGAGCAGGCCGCGCCGGTTGCCCACCTTGGTGTTGCCGCTGACGGCTCCGACGGCAGGGTCGCGCAGCGGCTGCACGAGCTTGCGGATCGTGTCAGGCTCGAAGACGGTGTCGCCGTCGAGCATCACGAGGACCTCGTGCGAGGCGTGCTGGACGGCGGTGGCCAGGGCCGCGGCCTTGCCGCCGTTGGCCTGCCGGACCAGGCGCACCTGCTCGAGACCCAGGCCCGCGACGATGTCGCCCGTGCCGTCGGTCGAGCCGTCGTCGACGACGACGACCTCCAGCGACGGGTAGTCCGCGGCGACGAGCGAGCGGACGGCCCGCTCGATGCCGACCGCCTCGTTGTACGCAGGCACGAGCACGCTCACCGGCGGCAGCCACTCCGGACCCGCGATCCGCGCGGCCGACAGCCGGACGTGCCGCCGTGCGAGCCCGACCACGAGCAGCGATCGCAGCACGGACAGCAGCCCGAGCGGGATCAGGGCCCACGTCACCAGCAGGACGAGCAGCTGGGCGCCGCGGTTCGCGACGAGCAGGACCTTGCCCTGCAGACGGG
This sequence comes from uncultured Frankiales bacterium, assembly GCA_946479905.1. The sequence continues at coordinate 1,349 of CAMLIA010000219.1, forward strand.
GCACGGCCCGGGCGGGCCGCTCGCCTGCGGTCGGGGGGAGCCCGAGCCCACCGGAGACGGTCGTGAACGTGTAGCCCCGCGACCGGTAGTCGGCGATCAGGGCCGGCAGTGCCGCCACCGTCTGCGAGCGGTCCCCACCCCCGTCGTGCAGGAGCAGCACCGTGCCCTCGGTGCCGGTCGGCTCCGCGTTGCGGACGATCGCCCCAGGACCCGGGCGGCGCCAGTCCTCGCTGTCCCGGTCCGACAGCACGACCACGTACCCGTTGCCCGTCGCGTCCTGGAGGACGCGACGCTCGGCGGAGCCGACCGCGCTGGGCTCGGAGGAGTAGGGCGGTCGCATGAGCGCCGTCGTCACGCCGGCACTGCCCTCGAGCGCGAGCTGCGTCAGGTTGAGCTCGAGCCGCCGCCGCCAGCCCGCGGCTCCCGTGAGGTCGGTGTGGGCCCAGGTGTGGTTGCCGAGCTCGTGACCCTCACGCCGCTCACGCCGTACCAGCGAGGGGTGCGCGGCGACGCGCGAGCCGACCACGAAGAACGTCGCCGGGACGTGCTCGCGGGCCAGCACGTCCAGCACCGCCGGGGTCCACGTCGGGTCCGGCCCGTCGTCGAAGGTGAGCGCGACCGTGCGTTCGGGCAGGCCCCGGGAGGTCAGGCCGTCCGGGCCGCGGAAGACGATGCTGGCATCGATCGCGTGCTCGCCGGCGGCGGGCGCGGTGGCGGCGCGTCCGACCCCGCTGGACAGGCTCTGGAGCAGCACGGCCGTCAGCAGCGCGAGCAGCGCAGCGGCGAGCAGACCCCAGTGGGCGCGAGGGTTGCGGCGCGCGCTCACGGGTGCGGTGGTGGCGTCTTCGAGGCCCGCGGGTGAGGGGTCGGGTGCGCGGTGGGCTTGCCGGTGCCGCGGACGGCGGTCGGTGCGGCGGTCGCGGAGGGAGCCGAGGTCGGTCGACCGGTCGGCCGACTCGTCGACTGCGCCGTGGGGCGGGCCGTGGCTGCAGGGGTCGGCCGCGCCGGCCGAGAAGCGGTCGGCCTGGTTCGCGGCGACGGCGTGCTGAGCCGCGCGAGGACCGAGGCCGGCACTCCGCGGCCCCCGGGAACCGTCGTCAGCGGCGGCGCCTCCGCCTTGGGCAGCACCGGGCCCAGGCCGGGCACCGACAGCGACAGGGTGCCGGGGGGTACGACGAGGGCGATCGCGACCAGCAGCACGTAGCCGCCGAACAGGCAGGCGAGGGCCCAGCACCCGCCCATGACCCAGCGGGCACGGCGGCCGCTGGCGTCGACGAAGACAGGCGGGCTCGTCACGGCCCGGTCCGCACGGGGATCAGGCGTCGACGGCCCGGCGCGCCTCGGGGTTGAGCACGCCCCAGCCGATCAGCTGGTCCGTCAGCTGGCTGGGGGAGGAGTCGTAGATCACGGCCAGCGACCGCAGGTCCTCCTGGCGGATCGACAGCACCCGCCCGTTGTAGTCGCCCCGCTGGCTCTGGATCGTGGCGGCGTACCGCGCCAGCGGCGCGGACTGCTGGGCAGGCACACCCGACAGCTGCTCGAGGTCGATGACCAGGCGGGGCGCCGGTTCGGCGGCGGAGGCGGAGGGCCCGCCCTCCGGGAGCAGCTCCGACACCGGCACGCCGTAGAAGTCGGCGAGCTCGGACAGCCGCTGCACCGTCACCGCGCGGTCCCCGCGCTCGTAGGAGCCGACGACCACGGCCTTCCAGCGGCCCTGGCTCTTCTCCTCGACCCCGTGGAGGGACAGGCCCTGCTGCGTGCGGATGGCGCGGAGTCGGGCTCCGAGGGCCTTCGCGTAGTCAGTCATCTCGGCTGGGCTCCTTCGACGAACACCGGGTGGGGTGCGGCGTCGGTCTCACCACTGGCTCGACCGGGGGACGCTCCCTGGTGGGAGCTGGGTGACCGTTCACCCCCCGGCGTCAACACCTCGCCGATTACAGACAGTCACGATAGAGCAGCGGAACGGAAACGGTCAAGCACCTGCGGGCCGGCTCCGGGCCGACTGGTAGGTTGGCCCTGCTTCTCCACCGAGCATCTCCACCGAGCCCGTCCCGTGAGGCGGGGAAGGAGGTTCGACAGGTGACGTCTGTCCCTAGCCCGTCCACGGGCGAAGCCCGTAGCCCGTCAGCACGTCCGGTCTCCGGCGACGTGTCCGCCGCGAAGGCGGTCCTCGACGCTCCGGCTCTGTCGCGCGTGGTCGACCGCATGTCCCACGAGCTCCTCGAGAAGACCGGCGGCGGCACCGACGTGGTGCTGCTCGGCATCCCGACCCGCGGCACGCACCTGGCCCGGCGGCTGGCTGCCCGCGTGCTGGCCTTCGAGGGCATCAGCGTGCCCACCGGCAGCCTCGACGTGACCCTCTACCGCGACGACCTGCGGATGAAGTCGCCGCGGGCTCTGGAGGAGACCGCCGTCCCCGCCGACGGGATCGACGGCAAGCTCGTGGTGCTCGTCGACGACGTGCTGTTCTCGGGCCGCACCGTGCGGGCCGCACTCGACGCGCTCGCCGACCTCGGCCGACCGCGCGCCGTCCAGCTGGCGGTCCTGGTCGACCGCGGCCACCGCGAGCTGCCGATCCGGGCGGACTACGTCGGCAAGAACATCCCGACCTCGCTCAGGGAGACCATCCACGTGCAGCTGAGCGAGACCGACGGCCAGGACGCCGTCCTGCTCGGGCCCGCGCGATGAACCGCCACCTGCTGTCGGCCGCCGACCTGACGCACGAGGACGCCACCCTCATCCTCGACACCGCCACCGAGATGGCCCAGGTCAGCGATCGGACGGTCAAGAAGCTCCCGACCCTGCGCGGACGAACCGTCGTCAACCTGTTCTTCGAGGACTCCACCCGCACCAAGACCAGCTTCGAGCTGGCCGCGAAGCGGTTGTCGGCCGACGTCATCAACTTCGCGGCCAAGGGCTCGAGCGTCTCCAAGGGCGAGACGCTGAAGGACACCGCGCTCACGCTCGAGGCGATGGGCAGCGACGCCGTCGTGATCCGGCACAGCTGGTCCGGGGCTCCCGTCAACCTGGCCCGGATCGTGCGCGGCTCGGTCGTCAACGCCGGTGACGGCACTCACGAGCACCCGACGCAGGCCCTGCTGGACGCCTACACGATGCGGCAGAAGCTCGGCCGGATCGAGGGACTGAAGGTCACGATCGTCGGCGACATCCTGCACAGCCGGGTCGCGCGCTCCAACGTGCTGCTGCTGAAGACGCTCGGCGCCGAGGTCACGCTGGTGGCGCCGCCGACCCTGCTGCCGACCGGCGTCGACTCCTGGCCCGCGGAGGTGTCGTACGACCTCGACAGCGTCCTGCCGAAGAGCGACGTCGTCATGATGCTGCGCGTGCAGCGCGAGCGGATGGGCGCGGCGTACTTCCCCAGCGCCCGCGAGTACTCCCGCCGCTACGGGCTCGACGTCGACCGCGTCCGGACCCTGCAGGACCACACCATCGTCATGCACCCGGGCCCGATGGTCCGCGGCATGGAGATCGCGAGCGAGGTCGCCGACGGCCTGCGCTCCACCATCCAGGACCAGGTCACCAACGGCGTGAGCGTCCGGATGGCCGTCCTCTACCTGCTGCTCGGTGGTTCCGAGTCGATGATCGGGAGCACCGAATGACGTGGGTCATCAAGAACGTCCGGCTGTACGGCGAGGGTGACCCCGTCGACGTGGCGCTGGACGAGGGCGTCATCGCCCAGATCGGCAGCGGGCTGACCGGCGACGACGAGCTGGACGGCACGGGCTGCCTGCTGCTGCCTGGTCTGGTCGACCTGCACACCCACCTGCGCGAGCCGGGGCGGGAGGACGCCGAGACGGTCGACACCGGCACCCAGGCCGCGGCCGTCGGCGGGTTCACCGCGGTCCACGCCATGGCCAACACCGACCCCGTGGCCGACACCGCGGGCGTCGTCGAGCAGGTCTGGCGGCTCGGCCAGGAGCACGGGCACTGCGACGTCTTCCCCGTCGGTGCGGTGACGGTCGGGCTCGAGGGCAAGGACCTCGCCGAGCTCGGCACCATGGCCGACTCCGCCGCCCGGGTCCGGGTCTTCTCCGACGACGGCAAGTGCGTCAGCGACGCCTCCCTGATGCGCCGCGCCCTCGAGTACGTCAAGGCGTTCGACGGCGTCATCGCCCAGCACGCGCAGGAGCCGCGGCTCACCGACGGCGCCCAGATGAACGAGGGCGTCAACAGCAGCATGCTGGGCCTGACGGGCTGGCCCGCGGTGGCGGAGGAGGCGATCATCGCCCGCGACTGCCTGCTCGCCGCCCACGTCGGGGGGCGGCTGCACGTCTGCCACGTCAGCACCGCCGGCAGCGTGGAGCTCATCCGCTGGGCCAAGGGCAAGGGCTGGGACGTCACGGCGGAGGTCACGCCGCACCACCTGCTGCTCACCGACGACTGCGCCCAGACCTATGACGCCACCTTCAAGGTCAACCCGCCGCTGCGCACCCAGGCCGACATCGACGCCCTCCGGGACGGGCTCGCGGACGGGACCATCGACGCGGTCGCGACCGACCACGCCCCGCACGCTCTCGAGGACAAGGAGACCGAGTGGGGTGCGGCGGCCATGGGCATGACGGGCCTCGAGACGGCCCTCGGCGTGGTCGCCACCACCATGGTCGAGACCGGGCTGCTCACCTGGCGGCAGGTCGCGGAGCGGATGAGCGAGACCCCCGCCCGCATCGGCCGGCTGGAGGGGCACGGCCGCCCGCTCGCCGTCGGTGAGCCCGCCAACGTGACCGTCGTCGACCCGGGCGCGGCCTGGGTCGTCGACCCGGCTGCCATGGCATCGCGCAGCCGCAACACGCCGTTCGCCGGCCACCAGCTCAGCGCCCGCGTCAGGGCGACGTTCCTGCGCGGCGCGCTCACCGCGAGGGAGGGGAAGCCGGCATGACGGAAGCAGTGCTCGTGCTCGAGGACGGCCGGAGCTTCCGCGGCGACGCCTACGGCGCCGTCGGCGAGACCTTCGGCGAGGCCGTCTTCAGCACCGGGATGACCGGCTACCAGGAGACGCTCAC
>CAMLIA010000220.1 GCA_946479905.1 uncultured Frankiales bacterium
AGGACTACTACCGCGCGAACGTGGACTTCTTCACCGAGACGACCTCCATCGGCAGTCCCGGCGGCGCGTCGAAGGTCGGGCCGCAGGACGTCGACCACCCGCTCGTCGCGGCGCTGCCGGTGCGTGCGGCCCAGCCGAGCCCGGGCTAACGGGCGGCGCGCAGCACGACGACCGAGCGGCTGGTCATCGACAGTCGCGTGCCCGGAGGTCGGGTGCCCCAGACCTGGCCCGCGGTGTCCACGACGACCTCGTAGGACGCCGCCCAGGGCGACGGCGGCAGGGTGACCTCGAGGTCGTCGGCTCCCATGTTCAGCAGGACGAGGAAGCTGTCGTCGACGACGGCCTCCCCCCGCGGGCCACGGGTCTTGATGCCGCGGCCGTCGAGGTACATGCCGAGCGCCTTCTGCGAGGTGTCGAACCACTGCTCCTCGGTGAGCTCGCGACCGTCGGCCCCGAACCACGCGATGTCCTTCACGCCGTCGGACCCCGAGTCCGCTCCGGAGAAGAACGCCTTCTGCCGGAACACGGGGTGCTCCCGGCGCAGCGTCAGGAGCTCGCGCACGAGGTCGTACACCTGCTGCTTGTCCGGCGTGACGTCCCAGTCGACCCAGCTGATCTCGTTGTCCTGGCAGTACGCGTTGTTGTTGCCCTGCTGGGTGCGGCGCAGCTCGTCTCCCATCGTCAGCATCGGGACGCCGGTCGAGACGAGCAGGGTCGTGAGCAGGTTCTTGGCCTGCCGAAGCCGCAGCGCCTCGACCTCCGGGTCGTGCGAGGGCCCCTCGACGCCGCAGTTCCAGCCGCGGTTGTCGTCGGTGCCGTCGCGGTTGCCCTCGCCGTTCGCCTCGTTGCGCTTGTGCTCGTACGTCGTGAGGTCCCGCAGCGTGAAGCCGTCGTGCGCCGTGACGAAGTTGATCGACGCGTACGGCCGGCGGCCGTCGTCCTGGTACAGGTCCGAGGACCCTGACAGCCGGTACGCCAGCTCCCGCACGCCCTGGTCATGGCCTCGCCACACGTCACGGACCGTGTCGCGGTACTTGCCGTTCCACTCGGTCCACAGCGGCGGGAACTCACCCACCTGGTAGCCGCCCTCGCCGACGTCCCACGGCTCCGCGATCAGCTTGACCTGCGACACCACAGGGTCCTGCTGGATGACGTCGAAGAACGCCGACAGCTTGTCGACGTCGTGCATCGAGCGGGCGAGCGCGGAGGCGAGGTCGAAGCGGAACCCGTCCACGTGCATCTCGGTGACCCAGTAGCGCAGCGAGTCCATCAGCAGCTGCAGCACGTGCGGGTTGCGGGCGTCCAGGGTGTTGCCGCATCCGGTGTAGTCCCGGTAGTAGCGGGCGTCGTCCTCGAGCCGGTAGTAGCGCGCGTTGTCGATGCCCCGGAACGACAGCGTCGGCCCGTCCTGCGCCCCCTCGGCGGTGTGGTTGTAGACCACGTCGAGCAGCACCTCGATGCCGGCGGCGTGCAGGGTGCGCACCATCGCCTTGAACTCGCGCACCTGCTCCCCGCGGGTGCCGCTCGCGGAGTACGCGGCGTGCGGGGCGAAGTAGCCGAGCGAGTTGTAGCCCCAGTAGTTCGTGAGCCCGCGCCGGAGCAGGTGCGGCTCGGAGACGAAGTGGTGCACGGGCAACAGCTCGACGGCGGTGACGCCGAGGTGCTGCAGGTGCTCCACGGCGGCAGGGTGGGCCAGCCCTCCGTAGGTGCCGCGCAGGTGCGCGGGGATGTCAGGGTGGCGGGCCGTGAAGCCCTTCACGTGCATCTCGTAGATGACCGTGTCGGACCAGGCGTGGTCGGGGCGGTGGTCGTCGCCCCACGGGAAGGCGTCGTGCACGACCACCGACTTGGGGACGTAGGGGGCGCTGTCCTTGATCGTCAGGTGGTCGTCGCGGCCGCGGGCGGACCCGAACACCGCCGGGTCCAGGCGGAAGTCGCCCTCGATGGCCCGGGCGTAGGGGTCGACGAGCAGCTTGTGCGGGTTGAAGCGGTGGCCGTGCGCCGGCGCGAACGGGCCGTGCACGCGGTAGCCGTACCGCTGGCCCGGCCCGACCTGCGGCAGGAAGCCGTGCCACACGTGGTAGGTCGACTCCTCCAGCGGCACCCGCGTCTCGTGCCCGCGCTCGTCGAACAGGCACACGTCGACACCCTCGGCGGCCATGCTGAACAGCGAGAAGTTCGTGCCCTCGCCGTCCCACGTCGCACCGAGGGGGAAGGGGCGTCCCGGCCAGGCGCGCTCGGTCACAGCGCCGACCCCATTCGGGGACGGCCGGCCCGCGAGGTCTGCCGGCGCTCGGGCGGGATCAGGTCGGCGAGCGTCGAGCCCTTGGGCAGCACGAGCGCCTGGCCGCGCTGCTTGCGCTCCAGCATCGCGTGCACGACCAGGGCGTCGCGCACCAGCGCGGCGAACTCCTCCGGCCGCGACAGCAGCCAGCCGTGCCGGCCCTGCACCACCTCCGCGGGCAGCGAGCCGGCGATCGAGCTCAGCGCCCCGGGCAGGATCAGCCGGTCGTCGTCGCCCCAGAAGAACAGCACGGGAACGCCGGAGGCGACGAGCGCCGCGGCGTCGTCGGCGAGGTCGACGGTGAGGGCCAGCCGTGCCGTGACCGCCATCGTCAGCGGCCGGCGCAGCGCGTTCGGCAGGAAGTCGCGCAGCATGCCCGGGGCGGACCGCGCGAGGTCGCGGGGGCTGAGCTCGGTCAGCGTGCCGAGCATCCACTTCAGCCAGGAGGCGTCGACCAGGCCGGTGCGCTGGCCGGGGGCGCCGCCGACCGAGTTCAGCAGGGTGAGCGAGCGCACCCGCTCGGGGCGGTGGCGGGCCAGCGAGATCCCGATGCCGCCGCCGAAGGAGTGCCCCACGACGAACGCCGGGTGCTCCACGCCGAGCACGTCGAGCAGCCGGCCGACCTGGTCGCTGTAGGTGCGCAGGCCGAGCGACCGCAGGGGTGGCCGGGCGCTCCCGCCGAAGCCGGGCAGGGCCGGCGCGATGACCTGCAGCCCCGCCCCCGTCAGCCGGGTGATGCCGTCGGCGTACGCCCGTGGGGACAGCCCCCAGCCGTGCAGGAACAGCAGCGGGTCACCGTGTCCGGCCGTCATGACCCGCAGGGCGCAGCCGTCGACGTCGACGGTCTGCCAGTGCGGTCGGTCCAGGGACAAGGGAGCTCCAGGTCAGGGGAGTGCTGCGGTGCTCAGTGCCCGGCACGTCCGGCGTGCAACATGGCATGCCGGTCCACCAGCACCTCGTGCCGGGTGGGGTCGGGGTGGTCGCCGTGCGCCAGGACGAGGTGCCCGAGGCACTTCTCGTGGTCGGCCATCAGGTCGCACCAGCTGTGCACGAGGGTGGTGGCGGCGACCAGCGCCTCGAGCCGGGTCCGCATCGGCAGCAGCATGAGCGTCGTCTCGAGCTCGGTCACGGTCTCCTCGCTCAGCAGCGGGACGGGGTTGTCCTCGAAGACGGCCAGGTCGTCGTCACCGATCGCGTCGAGCGGCAGCTGCCCGGGGAGCTCGTCGTCGTCGCTCTCGTCGTACTCGTCCTCGTCCTCGTCGTCGTCCTCCCACTCCTCCTCGACGTCGGCGAGCCGGATCCCGGCCTGCTCCGCCCAGCGGGCCTCCTCCTCGAGGTCGACCTCCACCGGGAGGGCGGCGAAGAACGCGTCCTGCCAGCGCTCGAGGAGGTCGACGACCGCCTCGCAGCGCTCCAGGAGGGTGCCGAGGTCGCCCTCGGACGGGACGAGCAGCGTGCGTGCGAGAGCGTCCGCCGCCGCCGGCGGGATGTCCTGCAGCGGATCGGCCGAGCTCACGGTGTGGACGACACCGCGCGAATCGCGGAACACCCACCGAGCGTAGGGTCACCGGCACCGGTTCTGAGGAGGAATGTCGTGGGAGAGCTCGTCCGACTCGAGGTCGAGGGTGCGATCGGGACGATCCGGCTCGACCGGCCGAAGATGAACGCGATCGACGCCCAGCTCTGCGGCGAGCTGCTCGAAGCGGTGTCGGAGGTGCGCGACAACCCCGCCATCCGCGCGGCCGTGCTCTGGGGCGGCGACCGCGTCTTCGCTGCCGGCGCCGACATCAAGGAGATGGAGAGCAAGTCCGCCGCCGACATGATCGGCTACGGCACCGCCCTGCAGGAGACCTTCAAGCAGGTGGCGCGGCTGCCCAAGCCCGTCGTGGCGGCGGTCAACGGGTACGCCCTGGGCGGCGGGTTCGAGCTCGCGCTCACCGCGGACTTCCGGGTGCTCGGCGAGAGCGCGCAGGTGGGCGTGCCGGAGATCCTGCTCGGCGTCATCCCGGGCGCCGGCGGCACCCAGCGACTGACCCGGCTCGTGGGTCCGGCGAAGGCGAAGTCGATGGTCTACACCGGCCGGTTCGTGAAGGCCGACGAGGCGCTGGCGCTCGGCATCGCCGACAAGGTCGTCCCGGACGCCGACGTCCACGCCAGTGCGGTGGAGATGGCGTCGCAGTGGGCGGCCGGTCCCGCCGTCGCCCTGCGCGCGGCGAAGCAGGCGATCGACGACGGCCTCGAGCTGGACCTGGACGCTGCGCTGCGGCTCGAGACAGCTCTGTTCGCAGGGCTGTTCGCCACCGACGACCAGAAGGCCGGCATGCAGTCCTTCGTCGCGAACGGCCCCGGGAAGGCCACGTTCTCCGGAACCTGACAGGACGTGTCGGAGGTCACGCGCGCCTCGGATTGCCGCACCGCTACCGCCGGGTAACACTGTTGCGACAGAGGGTGCCGGTCGCAGCCGCTCACGGCGCAGATACGGTTGTCCCCTCAACACCCTGACCCGCGCCCGGTGCGCGCGTGATCCGAAGGCCGTAGATGAACATCGTCGTACTGGTGAAGCAGGTGCCCGACACCTGGGCCGAGCGCAAGCTCAACGACTCGGACAAGACCCTCGACCGCGCGTCGGTCGACGTCGTCATGAACGAGATCGATGAGTACGCCGTCGAGGAGGCGCTGCGCATCAAGGAGGCGCAGGGCGGCGAGGTCACCATCCTGACCATGGGCCCCGAGCGGGCCGTGGAGACGATCCGCAAGGCGCTCTCGATGGGCGCCGACAAGGCCGTGCACCTCGTCGACGACGCCCTGAAGGGCAGCGACGCCGTGCAGACCTCCGCCGCGCTCGCCAAGGTCCTCGAGGGCCTCGAGTACGACCTGGTCATCGTCGGCTCCGAGGCGACCGACAGCCGGATGGCCGTCATGGGCGCCCTGCTGTCGGAGCGGCTCGGCCAGCCGCAGCTCACCGGCGCGCGCAAGCTCACGGTCGAGGGCGGCGCCGTCACGATCGAGCGCCAGACCGATGACGGGTACGCCGTCGTCACGGCGAGCGCCCCGGCCATCGTGTCGGTGGTCGAGAAGATCAACGAGCCGCGCTACCCCTCCTTCAAGGGGATCATGGCGGCCAAGAGCAAGCCGCTCGAGACCAAGGCGCTCGCGGACACCGGGCTCGACGCCGGTGCCGTCGGGCTGGCCAGCGCGCCGTCGCAGGTCGTCGAGTTCGCGAACAAGCCGCCGCGCCAGGCGGGTCAGATCGTCAAGGACGAGGGTGACGGCGGCGCCAAGGTCGCCGAGTTCCTCGCATCGCAGAAGTTCATCTGAGGGGCATCGGAAAAGTGGCTGAGATTCTCGTCCTGATCGACCATGTCGAGGGCGCCCCGAAGAAGGTGTCCTACGAGCTGCTCACGCTGGCCAAGAGCCTCGGTGAGCCGACCGCCGTCGTGCTCGGCAAGGGTGCCGCCGCGGCCGTCGACAAGGTGAAGGCCTACGGCGCCGAGAAGGTGCACGTCGGCGAGTCCGAGGACTTCGACAACTACCTGGCGGCGCCCAAGGCGACCGCCCTCGCGCAGCTGGTCGCGGCCGGCAGCCCTGCGGCGGTGCTCATCCCGAGCAACTCCGAGGGCAAGGAGGTCGCGGCCCGCCTCGCCGTCAAGACCGGTGGTGGCCTGCTCACCGACGCCGTCGGCGTCACGCCCGAGCTGGTCGCCGAGCAGCCGATCTTCGGTGGCTCGGTCGTCGTGAAGTCCAAGGTGCAGACCGGTACGCCGATCATCACCGTCCGCGCGAACTCCACCGCCCCGGTCGAGGCCCCCGGCGCCGGTGCGGTCGAGACCCTCACGGTGGAGCTGAGCGACGCCGACAAGGCCAGCACCGTCAAGGAGCGGGTCGTCGAGGCCAAGGGCGGTCGCCCCGACCTCGGTGAGGCGTCCATCGTCGTGTCCGGCGGTCGTGGTGTCGGCTCGCCCGAGAACTTCTCGATCATCGAGGCGCTCGCCGACTCCCTCGGTGCCGCTGTCGGTGCCTCGCGCGCCGCCACCGACGCCGGCTGGTACCCGCACCAGAACCAGGTCGGCCAGACCGG
>CAMLIA010000221.1 GCA_946479905.1 uncultured Frankiales bacterium
CCCGCCGGCGGCTCCGGCGACCCGGTGCCGAGCGTGCCGCTGTGCCCGGCGACGGCGAAGGAGTCCTTGACCGCGATCGGCACGCCGAGCAGGGGCCGCTCGTCGCCGGCCTGCAGGGCCTCGTCCGCGGCCCGGGCCTCGGAGTGGGCGCTGTCGTCGAAGACCGTCCGGAAGGCGAGCAGTCGCGGGTCGAGGCGCTCGATGCGGCGCAGGCACAGGTCGAGCAGCGCGACCGCGCTGAGCGCCCCCTCCGCGAGCAGCCGGCGCTGGCCGGCCACGCCGGCGAAGGCGACGGTCTGCTCGTCGAGGCTGGTCGTCATGCTGCCTGTCCCGGGAAGCGCGCGACGGCGACCGCGAGGTCGGAGGGGTGGCGGGTCCCGATCAGCCAGTAGGGCGTCTCGTCCTCCGGGTCCACGACCGGCAGCAGCACCCCTGACCGTGACCACGGCTTGACCCGGACCCACGCGTCGCGCTGGGCTCGGACGCCGAGGCGCTGACGGAGCGCGGCGCGGTCGAGCACCTCGGCGGGCCCGAAGGCGCTGATCGGTGCGCGCGCGCCCGGGACGTGGAGGACCCCGTCCTCGACGACGAGCCGGTCGCGGGACAGCAGCACGAGGGCAGTCACGCCCAGGGCAGGCAGCCCGACGAGCAGCAGCAGGTGCTGCTGGAAGCTCACCGCCACCAGCAGGGCCCCGGCGAGGGTGATGAGCACCCACGAGGGCGGGACCCACAGGCGCTCGCGGTACGTCGGCATGCGTCAAACGGTACGGTCTCGCAGCGATGACTTCACCGATGACCCGAAAGGGCGCCCTGCCCGTCGACATCGTGCGGCTGGACCCCGAGGTGCCGCTGCCCGGCTACGCGCGGGCCGGCGACGCCGGCTGCGACCTCGTGACCACCGTCGACGTGGAGGTGCCGCCCGGGGAGCGGGTGCTGCTCCCCACCGGCATCGCGGTCGCGCTCCCGGAGGGGTACGCGGCCTTCGTGCACCCGCGGTCCGGGCTGGCGGCGAACCACGGTGTCGGGCTGGTCAACGCGCCCGGGACGATCGACGCCGGGTACAGAGGCGAGATCAAGGTCATCCTCGTGAACCACGACCTGCGCGAGACTGTGCGCCTGAAGCGGCTCGACCGCATCGCCCAGCTGGTCGTGCAGCGGGTGGAGCAGGTCGTGTGGCACGAGACGGAAGCGCTCCCCGAGTCGGAGCGCGGCGCAGGTGGGCACGGTTCCACCGGCGGATACGGAGGTAGTTGAGGTGGCTCTCTTCGGACGTCGCAACCGCGGCATCGAGGTCGAGATCGACGAGATCACCGACGAGGACATCGACAACTTCGTCGACGACCTCGACGAGGAGCAGCGCGCTGCGGAGGACGCCGAGCTGCTCAGCCAGCTCGCGGCGGACGAGCCGCCGGCGGAGCTGCCGGAGCTGGGCCGCCCGCAAGGTCCGTGGGACCTGCAGGACGCGCCGGTCACCGATCCTGAGCGGCTGGACCTGGGCAGCCTGCACGTCCCCGTGCTGCCGAACACCGACGTGCGGCTCGAGGTGAGCCCCGAGGGCGAGGTCGTCGCGGCCACGCTCGTGCACGGCGAGTCGGCGCTGCAGCTCAACGTCTTCGCCGCCCCCCGGCGAGAGGGCATCTGGGACGACGTCCGCACCGAGATCCGCGACGCGCTCAACGGCAGCGGCGGCAAGGCGTCGGAGGCCGAGGGCCCGTTCGGCACCGAGCTGCGCGCGGCCGTCCCGACCGAGGTGCCGGGCCAGGGCGTGGCGCTCGCGCCGGCGCGGTTCCTCGGCGTCAACGGTCCCCGCTGGTTCCTGCGTGGCCTGGTCACCGGTCCTGCGGCCGAGGACGACGCGCAGCTCGCCCCGCTGCTCGAGGCGTTCCGTCTCGTGGCCGTCGACCGCGGGTCGGAGGCCATGGTGGTGCGCGAGGCGCTGCCGCTGCGGCTGCCCGCGGACGCCGTCCAGGCCGCCGAGGAGGGTGCTGAGCCGGCGGAGGGTCCGGGTCTGCAGATGCCCGAGCGCGGGCCGGAGATCACCGAGATCCGTTAGCCTTCGGGTGTGTCCCGCCTCAAGCGCGCCCTCCACCGGCTGACCGCTGACGAGGAGGAGATGCACAGCGAGGAGCTGCGCGCCGAGGCCGAGAGGTCCGGAGCCACGACCGTCAACCAGTGCTCGGTCGGGAAGCCGGTCTGCGTCGCGGGCACGGTGCGCGCGGTCGTGCTGCGGCCCCTCGCCGGCGTCCCGACGCTGGAGGCCGAGCTCTACGACGGCACCGGCACCGTGACTCTGGTGTGGCTGGGGCGGCGGCGGATCCGCGGCATCGACCCGGGCCGGTCGGTGGTCGCGCGCGGCCGCCTGACCAAGCGCGACGGCAAGGTCACGCTGTTCAACCCGGAGTACGAGCTCAAGGCCCTCGGTGGCTGACTCGGAGCAGCTGCACGTCCGTCACTTCCTGGCCCTGATGGGCGGCGGCAAGGGCGTCTTCGACAGCAGCGTCCCCGCCCTCGTCTTCGTCGCGGTCCGGCTGTTCAGCGACCTCAACACCGCCGTCGTCGCCGCGGTCGCGACCGGCCTGCTGGTCGTCGGCTACCGACGGCTGCGGGGCGAGTCGCTGCAGTACTGCCTGAGCGGCTTCTTCGGCCTGCTCGTCGCCGTCGCCATCTCCAAGGCGACCGGCACCGGCAAGGGCTTCTTCCTGCCCGGCATCGTGCTCACGGCGATCAGCGGCCTGGGCTTCGCCCTCTCCAACCTGCTCAAGCAGCCGGCGGTCGCCATCGCCCTGGTGGCCATCGACGCGAAGTACGAGGCATGGAAGACCGATCCGGTGCTGCGCCGCGCCTGCGTGCAGTCCACCTGGGTCTGGTCGGCGTCGTTCCTGATCCGCTCAGCCGTGGCGACGGTCGTGGCCCTCACCGTCGGCGACGACGCGAAGGACAACGCGATCCTGTTCGGCGTGATCCAGGTGGAGCGGTACGTGCTGCTGCTCGGGGCGGCGCTGTTCACGGTGTGGGCCGTGCGTCGGGCGCACGTGCCGGCTCAGGACTGAGCGGCCTTCGTCAGCAGCACGTCGAGCTCGTCCTCCACCTCGGACGTCGCCACGATGAGCAGCTCGTCACCGGCCTCCAGGGCGGCGTCCGGCGACGGGGTGATCACCCGGCCCTCGCGCAGGATCGCGACCAGCGCCGAGTCGGTCGGCCAGGTGATGCTCCCGACCATCTTGCCGACGAGGTCGGCGTCGGGGGCGAGCGTCAGCTCGACGAGGTTCGCCTGGCCCTGACGGAACGTCAGCAGCCGGACGAGGTCGCCGACGCTCACGGCCTCCTCGACGACGGCGGCCAGCAGCCGGGGGCTCGAGACGCTGACGTCCACGCCCCACGACTCGTTGAACAGCCACTCGTTCTTGGGGTGGTTGACGCGCGCCACGACGCGCGGCACCCCGAACTCGGTCTTGGCGAGCAGGCTGACGACGAGGTTGACCTTGTCGTCGCCGGTGCTCGCGACCACGACGTCGCACTCCTCGAGACGCGCCGTCTGCAGGGTCGCGATCTCGCAGGCGTCGCCGAGCAGCCACTCCGCCGTGGGGACGGTCTGCACCTTCATGGCCCGCTGCTCGCGCTCGACGAGGAGCACGCTGTGGCCGTTCTCCAGCAGCTCCAGGGCGATCGAGCGGCCGACGTTGCCGGCTCCTGCGATGGCGACCCGCATGTCAGTGCCCCTCGGTCGGGCCGGCGGCGAAGACCCGCTCGACCTCTTCGCGCTGGTCCCAGGCCATCGTGACGTGCAGCAGGTCACCGTCCTGGACGACGGTGCCGCGCTGCGGCAGCGAGCCCTCCCCGAAGCGGGTCAGCATCGCGACCCGGGCACCGGACTCCTCCTCGAGCTTGCTGACCTTGTGCCCGATCCAGCTCGGGTCGTACGCCAGCTCGGCCAGCACGACCTTGCCGCTGGGGTCGCGCCACTCGCTGAGCATCCCCTCGGGCAGCAGCCGCCGCAGCACCTGGTCGGCGGTCCAGCGGACGGTCGCGACTGTCGGGATGCCGAGCTTCTGGTAGACCTCGGCTCGGGCCGGGTCGTAGATGCGTGCCACGACGTTCTCGATCCCGAACGTCTCCCGCGCGACCCGGGCCGCGATGATGTTGGAGTTGTCACCGGAGCTGACGGCGGCGAACGCCTCGGCCCGTTCGATGCCGGCCTCGACCAGGGTGTCGCGGTCGAAGCCGATCCCCAGGACGCGCTCACCGGCGAACTCCGTGGACAGCCGGCGGAAGGCGCCCGCGTCCCGGTCGATGATCGCGACGGAGTGACCACCGCCCTCGAGGAACTTGGCCAGCGTGGAGCCCACCCGGCCGCACCCCATGATCACCACGTGCATGGGCCGAAACGCTACACGGACGATCCCCGCCGAGTCGGCGGCGCCGTCACCTCTAGTCTTTCCTCTCGTGCCCAGCATCGGTGACGTCGGCAAGCGCCTGCTCCTGGGCCGCGCGCTGCGCAGCGACCGGCTGGGGGAGACGCTGCTCCCCAAGAAGATCGCGCTCCCGGTCTTCGCCAGCGACGCCCTGTCGTCCGTGGCCTACGCACCCGACGAGATCTTCCTGACCCTGTCGATCGCGGGCGTCACGGCGTTCACGTTCAGCTGGAAGATCGCGATCGTCGTCGCGCTGGTCATGACGGTCGTCGTCGCGTCCTACCGGCAGAACGTGCACGCCTACCCGTCCGGGGGCGGCGACTACGAGGTCGCGACCACGAACCTCGGCGGGCGGGCCGGCCTGACGGTCGCGAGCGCGCTGCTCGTGGACTACGTCCTGACGGTGGCGGTGTCGATCTCGTCGGCCGCGCAGTACGCCGCGTCGGCCGTCTCGGGACTGCGCGGGCACGAGGCGGAGGCGGCCGTGATCGCCACGCTGTTCCTCATGACCATGAACCTGCGGGGGGTCAAGGAGGCGGGCGCCGCGTTCGCCGTGCCGACGTACGTCTTCATGGCGGCCATCATCGGCATGGCCGTCGTCGGGCTGGTGCGCTACGCCACCGACAACCTGCCGGCCGTCGCCAGCTCCGCCCTGGAGCTGCGTCCCGAGGGGGCCTACACCCACGGGATCACCGGCCTCGCGGGAGCGTTCCTGCTGCTGCGGGCGTTCTCCAGCGGGTGCGCGGCGCTCACCGGTGTCGAGGCGATCAGCAACGGCGTACCCGCCTTCAAGAAGCCGAAGTCGAAGAACGCCGCGACCACGCTGGCGCTGCTCGGCGGGATCGCCATCACGATGATCATGGGCGTCATGACGCTGGCGAACCTCACGCACATGCGGTTCGCCGAGAACCCCGCCACCCAGCTGCTGCGCAACGGCAAGCCGGTCGGCGACGACTACGTGCAGGACCCGGTGATCGGCCAGCTCGCGCATGCTGTCTTCGCCGGGTTCGACCCGGCCTTCTACCTGGTCGCCGGGGCGACCGGGATCATCCTCGTGCTGGCCGCGAACACCGCCTTCAACGGCTTCCCCGTCCTCGGGTCGATCCTCGCCCGCGACGGCTACCTGCCCCGGCAGCTGCACACCCGCGGCGACCGGCTCGCCTACTCCAACGGCATCGTGCTGCTGGCGGCCTTCGCCAGCGCGCTCATCCTCGCCTTCGACGCGCAGGTGACGAAGCTCATCCAGCTCTACATCGTGGGCGTCTTCATCAGCTTCACGCTGTCCCAGACAGGGATGATCCGGCACTGGACCCGGCTGCTGCGCACCGAGACCGACGCCGCGTCGCGCGGTCGCATGAAGCGCTCCCGGGTCATCAACTCGATCGGCCTCGGGATGACCGGCATCGTGCTGGTCATCGTGCTCATCACGAAGTTCGTCCGTGGTGCCTGGATCGCCCTGGCCGCCATGGCGGTGCTGTTCCTGCTGATGCGCGGCATCCACCGGCACTACGACCGGGTGCGCAAGGAGCTCGTGCCGTCCGACGACCTCGTCGCCGCGCCGTCCCGCAACCACGCGGTCGTCCTGGTCTCGAAGATCCACGCGCCCACGATGCGGGCGCTGTCGTACGCCAAGGCGACCCGGCCGCACGACCTCACGGCGCTGACCGTCTCGGTCGACCCGGAGGACACCCTTGCGCTGCAGGCCGAGTGGGACCGGCGCGGGATCGACATCCCGCTGACGGTCATCGACTCGCCCTACCGCGAGATCACCCGGCCCATCCTCGACTACGTCCGCCGCATCCGGCTGGACTCCCCGCGGGACGTGGTCACGGTCTTCATCCCCGAGTACGTCGTCGGTCGCTGGTGGGAGCAGCTGCTGCACAACCAGAGCGCG
>CAMLIA010000222.1 GCA_946479905.1 uncultured Frankiales bacterium
CTGTCACGCACAACGACTGGTAGCCCGTTCGGTGACGCAGACCACACGATCGTACCCAATGTCCAGGTATGCCCGGTCCGCCTCCAGGAAGGGGTCGAGGCGAGCCGATAGCGTCAGCATGGTGACCACCCCTGATCTCCCGACGCTGCTCGCCAGCGGCGAGCACGCGGCGTTCCACGGCAAGCCCGCGGCGGCGGTCGGCGCGCTGGAGCAGGCGGTGGTCCTCGCCCAGAGCAACGGGCTGGCCGCGGAGATGGCCGCCGCGGCGTGGTTGCTCGGCGTGGCGCTGGGTGCGGGTGGCCGCTACGGCGGGGCGCTGACCGTCCTGGCCCCGCTCGTCGAGGCGGGCAGCGGGGAGGCCGCCCGGCCCGAGTCGCGGCTGTTCGCGTCGTTGGCCTCGTCGACCATCGCCAGCATCCAGCGCCAGCTCGGCCGGCACGCGATCGCGCGGGAGTCCGACCTGCAGGCGCTCGACCTGACCGACGGCGCGGGGGAGGCGGCCTTCGACGCCCTGCTCGGGCTCACGTCCGACGCGGTCGGCCTCGACGAGAGCGACGAGGCGGTCGGCCGTCTCGCGCAGGCGGAGGCGGCGCTCCCCGGGCAGGGCGACGAGTGGTGGCGCCAGCGCGTCCGGCTGGGCTGGGCGCGCGCCGAGGTGGCGATGCTCGAGGGGCGTGCCGAGGACGCAGAGCAGCACGCGGCCGAGGCCGTGCAGCGGGCGGAGAACAGCCGCGCGCCGCGGCACGTCGCCAAGGGCCTGCTGCTGCTCGGTCTGTCTCAGGTGTCTCAGGGGTCCGACGAGGCCGCGGTCTCGCTGCGCCGGTCGGCGACCTTCGCGGAGTCGCTGGGCTGCCTGCCGCTGGTGTGGCCCTCGCGGGCGCTGCTCGGCGCGCTGATCGCCGAGCAGGACGCCGCGGAGAGCGCGAAGAGCCTGGCTGCCGCCCGCTCCGCCGTGCTCGCCATCGCCGGTGACCTGCCGCCCGGTGTCCGCGCGGAGTGGCTCGGCCGGCCCGACATCACGGCCCTCCTCGAGGGCTGACTGGCGGCCAGTGGGCCGTTCACCCGCCTGGAGGAGGCCCGTCACCCGTCCGGGTGGGTCATTCGGGGTGGTCCCTTCGAGCCAGACGCGGCCGCAAGGCTCACGTCCGGCGCCTTTCGTGCCGAAGATGAGCGCAGAGGCAACACGCCGAAGAGGAGTGCTGTGACCGTGCCCGGACCGCTGACGCCCGTCGTCACCGAGCCGAGCGCTGTCGTGGGCACTGTCGCGGGGCTGCTGGCCGAGGGCCACGACCTGCCCACCGCGCTGTCCGCCCTGGTCGGCGGACTGCGCCTGCGCGGTGCTGCCGTCCGCTCCGCGGCCGGCGAGCTGCTGGGCACCGCCGGTGACGTCCTGCGCGACTCCTCCGACCCTGTCGTCGAGGTCCCCGTCCCGGTCAGGGGACACGACGTCGGCTCGCTCACCGTCACCGGTGCGCGCCCCTCGCACCTGCCTGTCCTGCGAACGGTCGCGTCCGTCATCGGGCTGGCACTCGGTCCGTCCGGCAGTGCCGCACTGCTCGACGCGGCCGAGGCCGACCGTGACGCCTGGGCCGACGCCCTCCACGACGGCGCCGTGCAGTCGCTCGTCGTCGCCCGGCTCGCGGCCGACGTGGCCGCCCGCGGGGGCGACCCGGGCGTCGCCCGCGAGGCCGTCCAGGAGTCGCTGGTCGCGCTGCGCCGCTACCTGTGGCAGCTGCGTCCCCGTGGGGCTGCCGGCCTGGCCGACGCCCTCGCCCAGCTGTCCTCGCAGCGGCTCGACACCGGGCTGCCGCCGCTGGCCCTCGTGATCGACCCTGCGTCCGACCTGACCGGGACGGCCGCCACGTTCGCCTACCGGGTCGTGCAGGCCGCTGCGGGCGCCACCCGGGTCGCGCTCCGCTCCGACTGCACGACCGCCACCGTCGACGTCGACGGTGGCACCCTCCCCGACCCCGAGCGCTGGGCCACGTGCGCCCGTGCACTCGGCGGGGACCTCTTCGCGTCCGCGGGCCGCATCCGGCTCGTGCTTCCCCTCACCACCGCAAGGACCGCGCCATGACAACCGTTCTGATCTGCGATGACCACCGGATCGTGCGAGAGGGGCTGCGCCAGTTCGTCGCCGGCGTCCCCGGCGTCGACAAGGTGGAGACGGCCGCCTCGGGCGAGGAGGTGCTCGCCCGCTACCCGCACGAGCACCCCGACCTGGTGCTGATGGACGTCCGGATGCCCGGGCTCGGCGGTCTGGAGGCCACCCGCCGGCTCGTCCAGCAGTTCCCGGACGCCAAGGTCATCATGCTGACCGCCGCCGACGACCGGGACCAGGTCGCGGCCGCCGTGTCCAGCGGGGCCCGGGGCTACCTGCTGAAGGACGTCTCCCACGAGGAGCTGTGCGCGGCCGTCGCGCACGCCCTCGACGGCATCGACCTCGTCGAGCCCACCCTGCGTCGCGCCCTCGCCTCCCGCGACACGGTCCGCTCCGCGCCGCCGCAGGCGCAGCTGACCGAGCGCGAGCTCCAGGTCCTCACCGGCATGTCCCAGGGCAAGTCGAACTCCGCCATCGGTCGCGAGCTCTACCTGTCCGAGGACACCGTGAAGACGCATGCCCGCCGGCTGTTCCGCAAGCTCGGCGTCAACGACCGCGCCCAGGCGGTCGCCCTCGGCTTCCGCCGCGGCCTCGTGAGCTAGCGCCGCCCTCGTCGTACGAGCCGGGCCGCGTGTTGATCATGCGGCGCGCGCTTCCGCAGGGACTACGATGGGTTGCTTCCTCCGGATGCCGGGAGCAGCGCGCATGGACCCAGTCACCACTGACACCTTCGGGGGCCTGCTGGCGCCCATCGGGCTCACCTTCGACGACGTGCTGCTGCTTCCCGGTCTCAGCGACGTCAACCCGGCCGAGGCGCTGACCAGGACCAAGCTGTCCAAGCGGATCGACCTCAACATCCCGCTGCTGTCCAGCGCGATGGACACCGTGACCGAGGCCCGGATGGCCATCGCGATGGCCCGCCAGGGCGGCATCGGCGTGCTGCACCGCAACCTGTCCATCGACGACCAGGCCGCGCAGGTCGACCTCGTGAAGCGGTCCGAGGCCGGCATGGTCACCAACCCCGTCACCTGCTCCCCCGACGACACGCTCGCCGACGTCGACCGGCTCTGCGGTCGCTACCGGATCAGCGGCGCCCCGGTGGTCGATCCCGACGGTGTGCTGCTCGGCATCGTCACCAACCGCGACATCCGCTTCGAGTCCAACCTGCAGCGTCCCGTCCGCGAGGTCATGACGCCCATGCCGCTCGTCACCGCTCCGGTCGGCGTCAGCAACGAGGACGCGCTCGCGCTGCTGTCCGCCAACAAGGTCGAGAAGCTGCCGATCGTCGACGAGGCCGGCCACCTCAAGGGCCTCATCACCGTCAAGGACTTCGTCAAGAAGGACCAGTACCCCCTCGCCACCAAGGACGGCGACGGCCGGCTGCGGGTCGCGGCCGCGATCGGCTTCCACGGCGACGCGTTCAAGCGGGCGATGGCGCTCGTGGACGCCGGTGTCGACGCGATCATCGTCGACGTCGCCCACGGGCACGGCAAGGGCGTGCTCGACATGGTCGCCGCGCTCAAGGCCGACTCCGCGGCCCGGCACGTGGACATCATCGGTGGCAACGTCGCCACCCGCGCCGGCGCCCAGACCCTCGTCGAGGCCGGCGCCGACGGCGTGAAGGTCGGAGTGGGACCGGGTTGCTTCGCCGCCGGGACGCGCGTGCTGATGGCGGACGGCAGCTACAAGGACATCGAGAAGGTCGTCGCCGGAGATCGGGTCATCACGGGTGACGGCCTGCCGACGACGGTCGTGAGGGCCTGGTGCACGGGGATCCGCGAGGTCGTTGCCGTGCGCCACACGACTTCCGGCGTCGAGACCTTCGCGACCCCTGACCACCGTTACCTCACTGGTGACCTGAGCACCGTGAGCGCCGCCACGGTCGCCTCCAGGGGCTACGTGCAGGTGCTCGAGCGGCCCAACCGCCTCGGGTCGAGCAAGATCGACTGGCGGGAGATCGGCTCGGTCGAGCGCGATGCTCTGCTCTTCCCGCGGGAGATCGCCTTCGAGCTGCCTGAGCACATCCGGATCGACCTTCGCGACGTGGCGACACGTGAGGCACCCCTGTCGCGCTACCGCCTCGTGGTCGAGGAGAGCGAGGACCTCGGCTACCTGTTGGGCTACTTCCTCGGTGACGGCCACGCCTTCCTGAACAACAACGGCCGCAGCGACATCGGACGGGTGAGCTTCTACGTCGGTCTGCACGAGACCGCTGTGCTGGAGCGGCTGCTCGGCGCGGTCGAGAACGTGACAGGCGTGCGGCCGACGCTCGGAGCCGCGACGAACGGCGTCCAGCACGTCCACCTCTACTCGTTCCAGTGGGCCAAGCTGCTCGTTCGGTGCGGCAAGCGCGACGAGAAGCACCTGCCGGCAGACTGGCTGTGCTCCGACCCGGCGTACCTCCGTGGCCTGCTCCAGGGGCTCATCGACTCGGACGGTCACGTCGACCAGGGCGGTCGGCTCTGCTTCCGCAACACCAGCCGGGCGCTGTCCGAGCTCTACGGCGTCCTCTGCTTCCTCGTGCACGGCAGCCTCCCGAACGTCGTGCGTGAGGCACCGTCGGCCGGCGGGCTCTCCGGCACCGACGTGTCCCGCTGTCTGCCGTCGTACAAGAGCCGCCTGAACGTGACTCACGAGAAGCGGCAGATGCCCGAGTACAGCGTGGTCAAGCTGTTGGGCGTTCGGGAGACCGGGTTGTCGGTGCCGGTCTACGACATTGAGGTGGAGGCGGAGTCGCACAGCTTCATCGCGGACAACGCCATCGTGCACAACAGCATCTGTACGACCCGGGTGGTCGCGGGGGTCGGGGTGCCGCAGGTGTCGGCGATCTACGAGGCGTCCCGGGCGTGCAAGCCGGCCGGGGTACCGGTCATCGGCGACGGCGGCCTGCAGTACTCCGGTGACATCGCGAAGGCCCTCGTCGCGGGCGCGGACAGCGTCATGCTCGGCAGCCTGCTGGCAGGGGTCGAGGAGTCGCCGGGCGAGCTCGTCTTCACCAACGGCAAGCAGTTCAAGACCTACCGCGGCATGGGGTCGCTGGGCGCGATGAGCAGCCGCGGCGAGCAGAAGTCGTTCAGCAAGGACCGCTACAGCCAGGCCGACGTCAGCAGCGACGACAAGCTCATCCCCGAGGGGGTCGAGGGCCAGGTGCCCTACCGCGGACCGTTGGCCGCCGTGGCCCACCAGCTCGTCGGCGGCCTCCGCCAGTCGATGTACTACGTCGGCGCAGCCACCATCCCGGAGCTGCAGGAGAAGGGGCAGTTCGTGCGCATCACCGCCGCAGGTCTGAAGGAGTCGCACCCGCACGACATCCAGATGACCGTCGAAGCCCCCAACTACTCCGGGAACTGAGCCGTGGCAGACATCGAGATCGGCATCGGGAAGTCCGGGCGCAGGGCCTACGGCTTCGACGACATCGCCATCGTCCCGTCCCGGCGCACCCGCGACCCGGAGGACGTCAGCCTGGCCTGGGAGATCGACGCCTACCGCTTCGAGCTGCCCCTCATGGCCAGCCCGATGGACGGCGTCGTCAGCCCCGACACGGCGGTGGCTCTCGGCCGGCTCGGCGGCCTCGGCGTCCTGGACCTCGAGGGCGTCTGGACGAGGTACGACGACCCCGAGCCGCTCCTCGTCGAGATCGCCGACCTGCCACCGGACCGGGCCGTCGACCGGATGCGCGAGATCTACTCCGAGCCCATCAAGGCCGACCTCATCACCGCGCGCGTCAAGCAGATCCGCGACTCCGGCGTGACGGTTGCCGCCTCGCTCACCCCGCAGCGGACCGTGCAGTTCGCCCAGACGGTCATCGACGCGGGCGTCGACCTGTTCGTCATCCAGGGCACGGTCGTCTCCGCGGAGCACGTGTCCAGCCGCTCGGAACCCTTGAACCTCAAGCGGTTCATCGCCGAGCTCGACGTGCCGGTCATCGTCGGCGGCTGCGCGACGTACCAGTCCGCGCTGCACCTGATGCGCACCGGCGCCGCCGGCATCCTCGTCGGCGTCGGACCCGGCCAGGCCAACACGACCCGCGCCATCCTCGGCCTCGGCGTGCCGATGGCGACCTCCATCGCCGACGCGGCCGGCGCCCGGCGCGACTACCTCGACGAGTCCGGCGGCCGCTACGTGCACGTCATCGCCGACGGC
>CAMLIA010000223.1 GCA_946479905.1 uncultured Frankiales bacterium
ACCGCCGGCGCGACCGACACTCGGACCTGCGACTACTGCGCCTCGACGATCCCGGCCAGGGCGAACCGGTGCCCGCAGTGCTCGGGCGAGTTCCGGTGGTGCCCCGCGCCGACCTGCCGCCGGCTCCGCGGCGTGAAGGGCTGGTACTGGCGCGGACTCCTGCGCGGCGGGCTCCAGCGCCGCTGCAAGTTCTGCACGGGCCCTGTCCCTCGTTGACGACGCGCCCTGGGCATGACGAAAGCCCCCGCCCCACCCGAAGGTGGAACGGGGGCATCGCTACCGAGCGGCTTGTGCAGACCTCTCGGGAGGCCGTGGGTCAGCAGTCGAGCGGCGTGAAGGTCCGCTGCCACGCGGACGAGAAGTCGTCGCCCTCCGTGCCGATGGTGAACCGAACGAACCCGCCCGGGGGCACGTTGATCGCCTTCATGATCCGACGCTCGGACTTGGCGCCCACGTAGTCGGTGAACAGCCGCTCGCCACGCTTGGACGTGGTGATCGAGAACTGGACGTCATGGTCGACCTTCTCGGGATTCTCGACACGCACGCGGACCCGGGTCTGGCCGGTGTCGAGGCAGATCTTCCGGACGGAGAACGTGATCTGCTCCGGCTCGCTGGCGCCTGCCGGCGCGACGACGATGGTGAGCGTGGCCGCCAGCATGGCGGCGACGGCCAGGAGTGCGCGGGCGGCTCTCATGGGCTCTGGTCCTTCCGTGGGGTGGCTTGGCGAGTGTAGGCGTCCGGTGTCGGCCGGCGCAGGAGAACCGCACCGTCCGGATTACGCGAACCCGACCGTGAGCGGTTTCCGGACGGGCCTACTCGGGTGGTCCCGGACGGCAGTTGTCCGAGGTACCCTCCCGGCGTGAGCGAGCCGATCAACCTGCGTGAGCCGTGGCCGTGGCACCTCGTCGCCTGGTCGGTGCTGATCCTCGGCCTGGCCCTGCGCGACGAGGCTGCAGGCGGACCTGCGGCCGACCCGTTCCTCGAGTTGATCGGGTTCCTGATGCTCGGCGCGGGCATCCTCGGCGTCGTCGGCGTCATCGGGTGGGAGCTGTCGCGGTGGACCGTCCGGCAGTAGGCCGTCCGGCCGCGTCCGCGCTCCTGCCGCTGCTGGTCGCGGCGGGGGTGTTCAAGGCGTCCCCGGCGTTCGAGTGGCTGCCGGTGGACCTGACCCTCGTCGTGGCGATCGCCGTGGCCCTGGCGTGCGTCAACGCCGTGGTGGGGCTGCTGCGGCGTCGTGAGCCGCTGCGGCTGTGGTGGCTGGCCGGCGCCTACGGTCTGTTCGCGGTCGGCTGGGCACGCACCGGGGACTCGCTGTACGCCCACGACAAGGTGACCGCGGCGGGCACGCTCACGCTCGGGTGCGCGTTCGGTGGTGGGCTGATGCTGGTGCGGACGGAGCGGCAGCGGTGGTGGCTGATCTGGTCGACGATCGCGGTCGGGCTCGCGGTGGCCGTGCTGTACCGGATCGCGCCGACCACCGACGAGACGCTCGCGGGCCGGATCGCGCTCGAAGGATCGAACACGATCGCGCCCGGCCGGTACGCCGGGGCCGCGCTGGTCGCGGTGCTGGCGCTGTACGCCACCCGCCGGATGCGGCTGTTGTGGGCAGTCCCGGCCGCGGTGGTGTGCCTGTCGATCCTGCTCGGCGCCGGGTCACGTGGCCCGCTGGTGGCGGTCGTGGTCGCCGCGGTGGCCCTAGTGCCGCTGGTGCTGCATCGGCGGCGGATCGGCCGGGCGACCCTGATCGCCGTCGCGGGGGTGCTGGCCGGGGTGTGGCTGTTCGACCGGATCTCGGTCGCGGCGCGGCACGGGATCGAGCTCCTGTTCGCGGAGAACAAGGGCGTGTCGGTGACCGAGCGGCAGTGGATGTGGTCGGCCGGGTGGGACGTGTTCGAGCAGGCCCCGCTCGGTGTCGGGTGGGGCGGGTTGCAGCCGTGGATCTACCCGAACCGGTACCCGCACAACATCGTGGTCGAGGTCGCCGCCGAGGGTGGGGTGCTGTGCCTGGCCGGGCTGGTGCTGCTGCTGGCCGTCGCGTACTGGCGCTCCTACCGCCACGCCCAGGGCGGGGACGTGACGGCGGTGGCGCTGGTCGGGCTGCTGACGTTCTGGCTGGTCAACGCGCTGGTGTCCGGGGACGTGAACGACAACCGTGGCCTGTTCGTGGTCGCCGCGGTGTGCGTGTCGCTAGGCCGACGTCGAGTCGGTGATGAGGCCGAGGGTGGCGAGCTTCGTGAGCAGGTCCGCGAGAGCCGCGTTCCCGCCGCGTGAGCCGGTGATGCTCGGCTTCGTGGAGCCGGTGCCGCCGAAGAACTTCAGCGTGTCCGTGCTGCCGCCGATCTGGCCCGTGCCGCCACCCCAGGTCAGCGAGTAGCCGGACGCGAACAGCAGGCCCGTGGTGAGCGCCCGCATCCGGAGCGTGCCGCCGACCGACATGGCGAGCTGATCCGCGCCGGAGGAGTAGAGGCCGGTGTTCGTGTCGCTGGCGAAAGCGATGGCAGGGGCGCCCGCGTTGCCGTCCTGCAGGAACACCTTCGCGGTGAACGTCGCGTCGACCCGGTTGGTGTGCTTCAGCCCGGTCGCGCCAGTGATGGGGGTCGTGCACTCCTCGAAGTAGTTCGCGCCGTACTCGACGCTCACGCCGGTCGTCGAGGACGCCGAGTAGCCGCGGGCGTTCTTGTACGTCGCCCCGGCCTTGTTCCCGGTGTTCCGGTGCACATTGCCGCCGATGGAGCCGGTCAGGTACCCCGACGGGACCGAGATCGCGGCGCAGTCGCTGTGCGTGTTGGACCAGTGGTCGACGACCGTGTTGCCCCAGACGGTGATGCCGTAGTTGTCGTGGTAGAGCACGACGCCGTGCGGCGAGCACTCGCGGAGGTCGTTGCCCTGGACGATCGCGCCCAGCGTGTCCCGGAGGATGATGCCGCCGCTGTACTGGTCAGCCTGCCCGCCGTGGCCCTTGACCGTGTTCCCGCGCACCACGATGCCGGTCGCGAGCATGGTCGACGCCCCGGTGACGCCGGCGGCCCCGGTGACCGAGATCCCGGCGTTGGCCGACCCGTCCGTAACCAGGGAGTCGCAGATGTTGTCGATGATCTTGATGTTCGACGGGGCGTAGGTCTCCACGTTCGACACGTTGTCCGACGCGCCGATCGCGATCGGCAGCTTGCAGCCCAGCACCTCGTTGCCCTGGACGATGATGTTCTCGCCGCCGTGGGTGTCGATGCCGTTCCACGGGACGCCGTTGACCCGGTTGCCCCGGATGATGCCGTGCGCAGAGTGCGGGTCGGTGCTGAGCGAGTTGGTCTCGGCGCGGCCCATCGAGATCCCGTAGCCGTTGCTGCTGACCCCCGCAAGGATGTTGTCGACGTCGTTGTCGAGGATGCGGAAGTTGAGCACGGAAGTGCCGAGGATGCCGCCGTAGCCGATGTCGGCGATCTGGTTGCCCTTGACCGTGAGGCCGTCAACGAAGATGGGCCGGATGCCGTACTCGCCGAACAGCTCCGCCGAGCACTCCTCGATCCACAGGTTGCGCAGCGGCGCGGCGGCGCTCGCGCCCTCCGCGTGGATGAACGACTCGCCCGCGGCGTAGGTCGCGGTCGCGTGTCGACCGGTGCCGGAGAGGCGCTTGAACGTCACGTTGTCGCCGGCCGGGACGAGGGTCTTCTTCGCGACCCCGGTGTTGTGGATGTAGCCGTTGGTGACCTTCACGCCGGCGGGCACGCTGATCTGGTCGGTCACCTTGTACGTGCGCCCGCGCAGGTCGACGGTCGTGAAGATCGCCGGGGCCGCCGCGATGGCGGCCGTGAGCGCGGCGGTGTCGTCGGTGGTGCCGTCGCCGACCGCTCCGTAGGCCGCGTCGAGCGGGCTGATCGTGCGGACAAACGAGGCCGTAGTCTTAATCGCGAAGGCGCTCGTCGGAATATCGAGCAGGTCCGCGTTCGCCTGGTCGAGCGCGGCCACCGAGGCGCTTGCCGGGGTGCCGAGGTAGCCGGCCACTCCGGCGTCGGAGCCGCCCGGGCCGACCGGCAGCGCACCGGCGTTCACCGTGGTGCCGTCGTCCAGGTCGACCACGAGCTCGCCCAGGCCGTTGACGGTCATCGACTCCACGCTGACGCCCTGCGGGCCGCGGGTGATCGGCGTGGCCTCGCCCGGCTGGATCGGTGCGACGATCGTCAGGTCGTTGATGCCCGGGTCGCTCACGCCGTCGCCGTCCGCGGTGAGGCGGCAGGTGAAGGTCGGGAAGTCGACCGACGTCGTGCCGGCCTTCACGTCGCTGAACGTGACCCGGTGGGTGGCCGCGCCGGCGCCGATCTGCGGGTTGACCTTCGAGCTGGTGAGGTCGACGACGTACACGAACGGCTGCACCGTGCCGCCCGGCGGGGTGTACGTCAGGTAGCCGTCGGCGTCGATCGCGCACTCGATGACGGCGTTGCCGCCGGTCCACGGCACCGGCGCTCCCCCGGCGACCTTCACGAAGGTGTTGAGCGGCGTGATGAGCACGCGACCCTCGGTGCACCAGACGGTGTCCGGGTTGTTGTCCGGGTCGTCGCCGGTGTCGCCCACGGTGAGGCCGAACCGGCCGATCACCTTGGCGTAGTCGAGATCGGTCACGTCAGGCCTCCTTGATCGAGCGGCAGATGTGCGGGACGAGCCACGCGGTCAGCAGGGCCCAACCCGCGACGAACAGGACCTGTCCGGCGCGGGTGTGGGTGCGCAGCGCCACCCGGGTGCACTCGGACAGCGAGTCGCCCTCGGTGGCGTTCTTCGCGCACCAGTAGTCGAACAGGCCGAGCGCCCCGAGAACGCCGACCCAGAAGCCGAAGGCGACCGGGCGGCGCATGGGCCTAGTGCCGCCGGCGCTCGCCGGTCGAGGCGTAGTACGCGTCAAGGGCCTTCGCGATCTGACGCCCCTGCTCGACCGGGTCGGCCTGGACGGTCATGAACCCCGACGAGCCCACCGTGATCCGCCCCGCCTTCTTCCGCGAGGGGGTGTTGCTCGCTGCGGTACCCCCGCCGAGCGCGGTGACCAGGCCGAGCGCGAACGCGGTCCAGTCACCGTCCGAGGCCTGCCAAGCGGCGAAGGCGAGGCCGACCAGGAACAGCAGGGCGTAGAACGCCTGCCGGTACTTCGGCGGCATGACGTCGGTCAGCGGGTTGGACATGACGGTTCTCCCTCAGTAGGTGGCTTCCACAGCCCGGTGGTCCGAGCCGGTGGCGAAGGTCTCGACACGCCGCGCGGGACGGTCGGCGAAGACGATGTCCACCGTGCGCCGGCCGAGAGTGCCGGCGGCCTTGCGGCCGTCCCAGCACGACGTCAGCGGCGGCAGCTCCAGCCCGTCGAAGTTCCCGTCGACGAACACCAGCACCCATCGACCGTGCGACCGGTGGTGCTCGATGCGCCGGCGCAGGCGACGCCGCTCCCGCTTGTGCCGCATCACGCGGAGCCGGTGCGCCAGGTCGGTGCGGTAGGTGCCGTCCCGCTGGACCTCAGCGGTCAGGTGCGCGTCGATCCCTGCGCCCTCACCGAGCGCGTCGTCCTCGAAGATCGCCTCCGTCGCGATCGACGCCGGCAGCCGACTCTTGCGGCCGACCAGGTGCCCGACCAGCTCGGCCCGGGCGAGCCGGCGCGGGTGAACGCGCAGGAGCCCGGTGCGGCCGAGGTCGAACAGGATCGGCGGGCCGCCCTTCGCGCGGGCTCGACCGAAGCCACGGCGCTCGGCGCCGGCCAGGAGCAAGTCCTCACCCCACTCCTGCAGGCCCACGTAGTGCGGATGCCGGCTGAGGATCGCGTTGAGCGCGCGCTTCCGCTCGTCCTCGGTCAGCTCGCGGATCGGGACGTTGGCCGTGATGACCCGCGTCTCCTCGCGAGCCGTGACCGGACGGCTCACTTCGCCCCGTAGGTGATCTTCGCGCGGGCTGCCGACCGCTTCTCCCGGAGCGCCTTGATCCGCGCGGTCAGGCCGGTGATGCGCTGACGGAGCAGGTCGTCGCGCCACCAGGCGGCGAACGAGAAGTCCTCCCGCTTCGGGCGGTACGGGTACCGGTCCGGCAGGTGCGACGCGAGCCCGTTCAGGCCGCGGTCGTAGTCGACGGTCTGCGCGTAGGCCGCCGGGGACAGGTCCTGGTGGCTGTGGAGCACCATGTGGACGTGCTCGGACCACGGGCCCTCGGACGGCAGCCGGACCCAGGCGTCGAAGCCGAGCTCGCGGGCCTTGCGCATCTTCCGCACCCCGT
>CAMLIA010000224.1 GCA_946479905.1 uncultured Frankiales bacterium
CGCGAGAAGATGAAGCTGTTCCTCAAGGGCAGCAAGTGCGAGTCCCCGAAGTGCCCGATCGAGATCCGTCCCTACCCCCCGGGTGAGCACGGCCGCGGCCGCACGAAGGACTCCGAGTACCTCCTGCAGAAGCGCGAGAAGCAGAAGTGCGCGCGCATCTACGGCGTGCTCGAGAAGCAGTTCCGCGGCTACTACGAGGAGGCGAACAAGAAGTCCGGCAAGACCGGTGAGAACCTGCTCGTCATCCTCGAGAGCCGCCTCGACAACGTCGTCTACCGCGCCGGGTTCACCACGAGCCGGGACCACGCCCGCCAGGCGGTGCGCCACGGCCACGTCCTGGTCAACGGCAAGAAGGTCGACATCCCGTCGTACCGCGTCGGTGCCAACGACATCGTCGAGATCCGTCCGAAGAGCCGCGAGCTGACGCCCTACGTCATCGCGCGTGAGACGGCGGGCGACCGCCCGTCGCCGCCCTGGATGGAGGTCATCTCCTCGCAGATGCGGGTCCTCGTGCACGCCCTCCCGAGCCGGCAGGTCATCGACACGCCGGTCCAGGAGCAGCTGATCGTCGAGCTCTACTCCAAGTAGTCAGTCCCACCAGCGTGGGCCTCGCCACCCCGCGCCCCCTTCGCGACGTCATATGGCGGACGTCGCGGAAACCCTGTCCCTGAAAGGACACAGCGTGCTCATCGCACAGCGCCCCACCCTGAACGAAGAGGTGATCAGCGAGCGCCGCTCGCGCTTCACCCTGGAGCCGCTCGAGCCCGGCTTCGGCTACACCCTCGGCAACTCGCTCCGCCGCACCCTCCTGTCCTCGATCCCCGGCGCCGCCGTGACGAGCATCCGCATCGACGGCGTGCTCCACGAGTTCACGACGGTCCCCGGCGTCAAGGAGGACGTGACCGACCTGATCCTCAACCTCAAGGAGCTCGTCGTGAGCTCCGAGAGCGACGAGCCGGTCGTCATGTACCTGCGCAAGCAGGGCCCAGGCCAGGTCACCGCCGCCGACATCGCGCCCCCGGCCGGTGTCGAGGTGCACAACCCCGACCTGCACATCGCGACCCTCAACGGCAAGGGCCGGCTCGAGATCGAGCTGACCGTCGAGCGTGGCCGCGGCTACGTCTCCGCCGTGCAGAACAAGCAGGCGGGCCAGGAGATCGGCCGCATCCCGGTCGACTCCATCTACAGCCCCGTGCTGAAGGTGACCTACAAGGTCGAGGCCACCCGCGTCGAGCAGCGCACCGACTTCGACAAGCTGATCCTCGACGTCGAGACCAAGAACTCGATGACCCCGCGCGACGCCGTCGCCAGCGCCGGCAAGACGCTGGTCGGCCTGTTCGGCCTGGCGCAGGAGCTCAACGAGGAGGCGGAGGGCATCGACATCGGCCCGTCGCCGACGGACGCCGCCCTGGCCGCCGACCTGGCCCTGCCGATCGAGGAGATGGACCTCACCGTCCGCTCCTACAACTGCCTCAAGCGCGAGGGCATCCACACGGTCGGCGAGCTCGTCTCGCGCTCGGAGGCGGACCTGCTCGACATCCGCAACTTCGGCAGCAAGTCGATCGACGAGGTCAAGATCAAGCTGCACCAGATGGGCCTCGGCCTCAAGGACAGCCCGCCCGGGTTCGACCCCAGCCAGATCGCCCAGTCCTACGGGACCGACGACTACGTCTCCTTCAGCGACCCCGCTGAGGGCGAGGACGACGCCGACGGCACGACCTGGACCGAGACCGAGCAGCTCTAGGCACGACCGGTACGACGGGAGGGCCCGCCCTCCCGTCGTACCACCGCCAGACAGGGATCCCGCAACCGCGGTATCGCCCCCACGGAGGACCCGGTCCTCCCGCCTCTGACAGGAGAACGCCATGCCCACGCCCACCAAGGGTCCGCGGATGGGCGGCAGCCCGGCGCACGAGCGCCTCATGCTCGCCAACCTCGCGACAGCGCTGCTCGAGCACGGCCGGATCGCGACGACCGAGAGCAAGGCCAAGCGGCTTCGCCCGTACGTCGAGAAGCTCATCACCTTCGGCAAGCGCGGCGACCTGCACGCGCGCCGCCAGGTGCTCAAGGTCATCCGCGACAAGTCCGTCGTGCACACGCTGTTCGACGAGATCGGGCCGCGCTACGAGAGCCGCCCCGGTGGTTACACGCGCATCGTCAAGACCGGTCCCCGCAAGGGGGACAACGCGCCGATGGCGATCATCGAGCTGGTCGAGCCGCTGACGATCGCGCAGCAGGCGGTCGGCGAGGCCGAGCGCGCCCGCGGCACCAAGTCCGCCCCGAAGAAGGCGCCCACGGGTGCCACCCGCGAGGCTGCGGAGGAGCTGGCGTCGGAGTCCCCGACCGCCGCTGCCGTGGCGGCCGAGGCGGCCGAGGCGTCCGCGCCTGCGCCCGCCGAGGCCGAGGTCACCGAGGCTCCCGTCGTGGAGCCGGTCGAGGAGACCGCCCAGGCCGAGGCCCCGGTCGAGACCGAGGCTGCCGCGGAGGAGGCCCCTGAGGCTGCTGCGGAGGAGGCCGCCGAGGTCGCCACCGAGGCGCCCGAGGCGAGCACCGCGGAGACCGACGAGAAGCCTGCCGAGTAGTACCCCCGGCACTGACCGACGAGCCCGCTCCCGCACAGGGGGCGGGCTCGTCGCCGTACCAGGCCCACCTCGTCCGGCACCAGAGCAGCAGACAGGGTCGTCCCTGCAGCGAGCCGAGCGCGAGGGGTCTCGGCTGCGCGGCTCTCTGCTGCATTCGTGCCGCGCCCGTGACGGTCGCTAGCGTGCACGGTCGTGGACCTCGTGCGGGTGCGGCTGGACCTCGCCTACGACGGGACCGACTTCGCGGGGTGGGCATTCCAGCACGAGCAGCGGACCGTCCAGGGCGAGCTCGAGAAGGCCCTCGCCGTCCTCTCCCGGCGCGACGACCTCCCTCGGGTGACCGTGGCCGGCCGCACCGACGCGGGGGTGCACGCGACCGGCCAGGTGGCCCACATCGACCTGCCCGAGGACGTCGCGGAGGACCGGCTGCTGCGCCGCCTCAACGGCCTGCTCCCGCCCGACGTCCGCGTGCATGCCGTGACGCCGGTGCCGCCGGAGTTCGACGCGCGCTTCTCCGGCCTGGCCCGGACGTACCGCTACCGGGTGGCCGACCGCCCGGAGCTGGTGGACCCGCTGCGCCGGCACGACACCCTCGCCTGGCCGCGCGAGCTCGACGACGACGCGATGCGGGAGGCCAGCCGGCAGCTGCTCGGCCTGCACGACTTCGCCGCGTACTGCCGCCGGCGCGAGGGTGCCACCACGGTCCGCACGCTGCTGGAGCTGGACTGGGCCCGCGAGGACGTGCTCGTCGCGACCGTCCGCGCCGACGCGTTCTGCCACTCGATGGTCCGCTCGCTGGTCGGGGCGCTCATCGGCGTCGGTGAAGGACGTCGTACGCCGGACTGGCCGGCCGCGCTGCTCACGGCCGGCGCCCGCGCGTCGGACGTTGTCGTGGCCCCGCCGCACGGGCTGACCCTCGTCCGCGTCGAGTACCCGCCCGACGACCAGCTCGCCGCCCGCCAGCAGGTCACCCGCAACCTGCGTGCCTGAGAACTCGTTCGCCTCGCCGCAGCCGGTTCCCCGACCATGGAGGCATGGGGTACGTCGACTGCCAGTCGCTCAGCTACGTCCTGCCCGACGGGAGGGTGCTGTTCGCCGACGCCAGCTTCCGGGTGGGGGACGGTACGAAGACGGCGCTCGTCGGGGCCAACGGCACGGGCAAGACGACGCTGCTGCGGATCATCGCGGGCGACCTGAGGCCGAGCGAGGGTGCTGTCGCGCGGGACGGCGGCCTGGGCGTGATGCGGCAGTTCATCGGCTCGATCCGCGACGACACCGAGGTGCGCGACCTGCTCCTCGACCTCGCGCCGCCCGGGGTCAGGGAGGCGGGGCGCGCGCTCGAGAAGGCCGAGCTCGCGATGATGGAGCACGACGACGAGAAGACCCAGATGCGCTACGCCACGGCCCTCTCCGACTGGGGTGACGCGCACGGCTACGACGCCGAGGTGACCTGGGACGTGTGCACGACGGCCGCGCTCGGCGTGCCGTACGAGAAGGCGATGTACCGCAAGCTGCACACGCTCTCGGGCGGTGAGCAGAAGCGGCTCGCCCTCGAGGCGCTGCTCCGCGGTCCGGACCAGGTGCTGCTGCTCGACGAGCCGGACAACTACCTCGACGTACCGGGCAAGCGGTGGCTGGAGGCCGCGCTGGCCGAGTCGCCGAAGACGGTGCTGTTCGTGTCCCACGACCGCGAGCTGCTCGGCAACGTCGCGACCCGCGTCGTCACGATCGAGGCGCACGGCGCCTGGGTGCACGGCGCCGGCTTCGCGACCTACCACGAGGCGCGCAAGGCGCGGCGGGAGCGGCTCGAGGAGCTGCACAAGCGGTGGGACGAGGAGAACGCGCGGCTCAAGCAGCTCGTGATCACCCTCCGCGAGCAGGCGAAGATCAGCCCCGACATGGCCAGCCGCTACCGGGCCATGCAGACCCGCTACGAGAAGTTCCTCGAGGTGGGTCCGCCGCCGGAGCAGGTCGTGGACCAGAAGGTGACGATGAAGCTGCGCGGTGGCCGCACCGGTGTGCGGGCGATCACCTGCGAGCAGCTCGAGCTGACGGGGCTCATGAAGCCCTTCGACCTCGAGGTGTTCTACGGCGAGCGGGTCGCGGTGCTCGGCTCCAACGGCTCCGGCAAGTCGCACTTCCTGCGGCTGCTCGCGGGCCAGCCCGTGGCCCACACCGGTGTCGCGCGGCTCGGCGCGCGGGTGGTCGCCGGGTGGTTCGCCCAGACCCACGAGCAGCCCGAGCTCTACGGCAAGACGCTCGTCGAGGTGCTGCACCGCGGCGAGGGCGACCGGCGCGGCATGGAGCGCGGGCAGGCCATCGGCGCGCTGCGCCGCTACGAGCTCGACGGGCAGGCGGACCAGGCGTTCGACTCGCTCTCGGGCGGGCAGCAGGCCCGCTTCCAGGTCCTGCTGCTGGAGCTCGGCGGGGCCACGCTGCTGCTGCTCGACGAGCCGACGGACAACCTCGACCTGGCGTCGGCGGAAGCGCTGGAGGAGGGCCTCGAGTCCTTCGACGGCACGGTGCTCGCAGTGACGCACGACCGCTGGTTCGCCCGCGGCTTCGACCGGTTCCTCGTCTTCGGGGAGTCGGGTGAGGTCTACGAGTCCGACGAGCCGGTGTGGGACGAAGGGAGGGTCCAGCGTGCGCGTTGAGGCCGTGACCGGCTGGGCGGAGTGGAAGCCGATGCGGCTCGAGGCGCTCGCCGACACCCCGATCGGCTTCGGCGAGCTCCACGCCGATGCGGCGGTCCTCTCCGACGACGAGTGGGAGACCCGCTGGACCCGTCCGGGGCTGAGGCTCCTCGCGTACGACGGTGACGAGCCCGTCGGGATGGCCGGGGGCTTCGTGCACGAGGACGGCCGGAAGATCCTGTTCGGCGTCTACGTCCGGCCGGCGGAGCGCGGCACGGGGGTGCTCGAGGCCCTGGTGGACCGGGTCCAGCAGTGGGCGGCGCCCGACCCGCTGCACCTCGACGTGCACGTGGACAACGGGCGCGCGCACTCGGCGTACCTGCGCCTGGGGTTCGTCGAGGACGGCCGCGTGACGCCAGGGGGCGGGATCGACGGGCGTGACCTGCTGGGGATGGTGCGTCCTTTGCAGGCCGGGGGCGGCAACGGGTAGTCTTGTCGGCTGTTGCTCGGCGCGCCGCGTTGACGCGCGCCCAGAACACAGACCTGAGAGAAGAGCACTGTGCCCACGTACCAGCCGAAGCCTGCCGACGTCACGCGTCAGTGGCACGTCATCGACGCGAACAACGTCGTGCTCGGCCGCCTGGCGACCCAGGTCGCCACGCTGCTGCGCGGCAAGCACAAGGCGTACTACGCGCCGCACCTCGACACCGGCGACTTCGTCGTCGTCATCAACGCGGGCAAGGTCGCGATGACCGGCAACAAGCGCGAGCAGTCGCGCGTGCACCGGCACTCCGGCTACCCGGGCGGCCTCACGTCCGTCTCCTACGACGAGGTCCTCAACACCCGCCCTGAGCGGATCATCGAGAAGGCCGTGAAGGGCATGCTGCCCCACAACACGCTCGGCCGTCAGATGCTGTCGAAGCTCAAGGTCTACGCCGGCCCGACCCACCCGCACCAGGCGCAGAGCCCGGTGCCCTTCG
>CAMLIA010000225.1 GCA_946479905.1 uncultured Frankiales bacterium
CAGGCGCTGGAGGACGTCCAGGGCATCGTCGGCCACAGCGTCAACGAGCTGATGGCATCGGTGGACGACCCGAAGAACGTCTACAAGGTCGGCCTCAACACCACCCGCACCCTGATGGCCCTGGGCGACCTCGTCGTCGGCTGGCTGCTGCTGCGCCAGGCCGCTGTGGCCCTCGACAAGCTGCCGGCAGCGACCGGCCGCGACAAGCCGTTCTACGAGGGCAAGGTCGCTGCGGCGAAGTGGTTCGCGGCCAACGTCTTCCCCGAGCTGACGTCGAAGCGCGCCATCGCCGAGGCCGTCGACAGCTCGCTCATGGAGCTCGACGAAGCCGCCTTCTAGTCCGCACCGGAGAAGCCGGCCGTCCCGTGAGGGGCGGCCGGCTTCCCTGCTTTGCGGGTCCTCACACCTCGCTGTCCGATTCGTCCGGTCCCGAAGTTCGTCACCCGACTGGCGGGGTTGCCCTGGGAAACAAGGGGAATCAACACCTCAGCCGCGGCACACCCCCTAGCCGCACTGTTCTCACAAGGAGTTCACCATGGGTATCGGTGCCAGCGTCTTCCTGCTCGCCATCGGCGCGATCCTCGCCTTCGCCGTCGACTACAGCGTCAACGGCCTCGACATCAACGTCGTCGGCTTCATCCTCATGGCCGCGGGCGTCATCGGCCTGTTCGCCACCACCCTCATCTTCGGTCGCCGGGACCGCGTGGTCGGCACCACGACCACCGCTCCGGTCACCGAGGAGCGCGTCACGCGCTACTGATCTCCCCCCGGAACCGACGAAGGCCGCTGCCCCACGAGGGCGGCGGCCTTCGTCGTACCCATGTCTAGAAGCGGAAGGCCTTGGAGATGGTGATCCCGGCCGGTCCGAGGATGACGACGAACAGCGCCGGCAGGATCCCGAAGATCAGCGGGAACAGCAGCCGCACCGGCGCCTTCGCCGCCCGCTCCCGGGCGCGCTGCCGGCGCTTGGCACGGATCTCGCCGGCCTGGGTCTTGAGCACGTCACCGATGGCGATGCCCAGCGCGTCCGCCTGCAGCATCGACAGGATGAACGTCGACAGCTCCGCGCAGTCGTTGCGCTCCCGCAGGTTCTGCAGGGCCTCCCGGCGGGAGAAGCCGAGCTGCACCTCGTTGAGGAAGCGGTTGAACTCCTCGCCGAGCGGGCCCTTGAGCCGTTCGGTGACGACGGCGACCGCCTGCTCCAGCCCGACGCCCGCCTGCACCGTGATCGCCATCAGGTCGAGCGCCTCCGGCAGCGTGCGGCGGATGTCGCCCTGGCGGTCCTCGGCACGGCGGCCCAGCACGATGTCCGGCGCCATGAAGCCGACCACCAGGCCGAAGACCAGCAGCAGCGCGACCATGCCGCCGGGGACGCCCACGGCAGCGGCGGCACCGCCGAAGAGCGCACCGCCGGCGACCAGGCCGATCGCCTTGGCGGTGTAGACGACGCCGGGCGCCAGGGTGGTCTCCAGGCCGGCCAGCCGGATCTTCGTGAGCAGGTTCGCGTGCCAGGTGCTCGGGGTGAGCCGCCGGATCACGGCCTCGGCGGCGCCGCCGCTCGCCCCCGCGAGCCGCGCGCCGAAGGAGTCGTCGAGCTTGGCGCGGAACGTGTCGAGCTCCGAGGCCTCCGCCGTCGGGTCGGCAGCGGCGGGGGCGGCCGGCCGCAGCAGACCGGCCGAGAGCAGCGCGATGCCGACGATGGCGAGCACAGCGGCGAGGACGGGCATCTCAGACCTCCACGTCGACGATCTTGCGCATCGCCAGGCCCGCGCCGATCATCAGCACGGTCGCAGTGGCGAGCATGAACAGGCCCGCGGTCTCGTGGAACAGCGGCCGGATGTAGGACTTCGCCGCGACCGTCATGAACAGCAGCATGAGGACGGGCAGCCCGCCCAGGACGTACGCCGACAGCTTGCCCTCGGCCGTGAGGGCGCGCAGCTCGCGCCGCACCTCCTCGCGGGCCCGCATGAAGCTGGCCAGCGTCCGCAGCATCTCCGACAGCCGGCCACCGACCTCGGACTGGATCCGGATGCCCTCGACCGTCCAGTCGAGGTCCTGGATGTCGATCCGGCGCGTCATCGCGTCGAGCGCCTCCAGCAGCGGGCGGCCCACCTCGGTCTCGGACAGCACCCGGTTGATCTCGCTGCCCATCGGCTCGGCGGCGTCCTCACCCACGAGCTGCAGGGCGGTGAGCAGCGAGTGCCCGGCCTCCATCGACGACGCGACGAGGTCCAGCACGTCGGGCAGCTGCGCCTCGAAGTCCCGTCGCCATGTCGTCGTGCGCCGGGCGAGGACACCAGGAGGTACGACGGCGCCGACCACACCGAGCAGCAGGCCCCACAGCAGGCCGCCCACGAGAGCACCGGCGAGCGCCGGCACGGCGATGGCCCCGGCCCACAGGAGGAAGAACTCCTCGGGACGCAGGGACACGCGGGCCCGCTCCAGCCGCACCAGCATCTTCTCGCGGAAGGGCGTGCCCTCGGTGCGGTTCTCGGCCCACTTCACGGAGCGCTCGAAGGCGAGCGCCAGCGCGGCCGTCGGCTTGACGTCCTGTGCGAGCGTCAGGTCGAGGGCCTCGGCGACGCGGCGACGACGGGCAGCGTTGCCCTGGGCGATGCCCCAGCCGACGAGGCCCATGCCGGCGAGGGCGAGGAGCACGGCGGCCGCGACGAGGGGGCTCATCGGGGAGTGGCCTTCCTCCTGGCAGCTGCCTGCGAGGTCGCCGCGACCGGGCGGGCGAACAGCCGCGGCGGCAGCTCCACGCCGCTGCGGGCGAGCTGCTCCATCTTCTTGGGACGCAGGCCGGTGGCGTAGAGCTCGCCGTCGCCCTCCTTGCCGGGCGGCCCCGGCCGGTAGGCGAAGACGTCCTGCAGCGTCACGACGTCGCCCTCGGTGCCCTGCACCTCGGTGATGGCGACCAGTCGGCGTGAGCCGTCGGACAGCCGAGCGGTGTGGACGATGAGGTCGACGGCGCTGGCGATCTGCTCGCGGATGGCGCGCACGGGAAGGTCGAACCCGGCCATCAGCACCATCGTCTCGAGACGGCTGACGACGTCCCTCGGCGAGTTCGCGTGCACGGTGGTGAGCGATCCCTCGTGGCCGGTGTTCATCGCCTGCAGCATGTCGAGGGCCTCGGCCCCGCGGACCTCACCGACGATGATCCGGTCGGGGCGCATGCGCAGCGCGTTGCGCACCAGGTCCCTGATCGAGACGAGGCCCCTGCCCTCGACGTTCGCCGGCCGTGACTCCAGGGTCACGACGTGCGCCTGCGGCATCTGCAGCTCGGCAGCGTCCTCGATCGTGATGACGCGCTCCTGGTCGGGGATGAAGCCGCCGACGACGTTGAGCATCGTGGTCTTGCCGGAGCCGGTGCCGCCGCTGATGAGGATGTTCAGCCGGCCGCGGACGCAGGCCTCGAGGAAGACGCCCGCGTCCATCGTCAGGGTCTTGTTGGCCACCAGGTCGGCGACCGTGAACGGCCGCTCGGCGAACTTGCGGATCGTCATCACGGGACCGCGCACCGACAGCGGCGGCAGGATCGCGTTCACGCGGGAGCCGTCCGGCAGCCGCGCGTCGACCATGGGGGACCCCTCGTCCACGCGCCGGCCGACGCCCGACACGATCCGCTCGATCACCTGGCGGAAGTGCGCCTCGTCGACGAACGACGCAGCCGTGTGCTCGATGCGCCCCGACCGCTCGACGTAGATGTCGTTGTAGGCGTTGCACATGATCTCGTCGACGGTGCCGTCCTTCAGCAGCGG
This sequence comes from uncultured Frankiales bacterium, assembly GCA_946479905.1. The sequence continues at coordinate 3,762 of CAMLIA010000225.1, forward strand.
GTCGAGCGGGCCGTAGCCCAGGATGTCGCTGCTGACCTCGGTGACGAGGCGGGCGCGCTCCTCGCTCGTGACGCGGGCACCGCTCTTCGCGATCGCCTTGTCCAGCGCCTTCGTGACCTCGTCGGACAGGTCCTCGATGCCGGCGAGCCGGGAGCCGAGGTCCTCTACGACCAGGTCCTTCACCTGGCGCTTCAGGCCGTCCCAGGCGTTGGTGCTCGGCTTCGCCTCCCGGCGGGCCGAGCGACGGACCGTCGTCGCGGCCTTCGTGGGCCTCGGGGCCGCCTTCTTCGCGGCCTCCTTCTCGGCCTCGAGCTGGTTGAGTCGGTCGGCGAGCTTCACGATGTCTTCTCCTCAGCGAGCACCGTCGGGCGCGGCGCGGCTTCCTTGCGTGGGCGCAGTGCCGAGAGGATGCGCTCCAGGAGCGAGTGCTCCGAGGGCGGCGCACTGCTCGTGATCCCTGCCTCCGGCAGCAGGGTGGAGACACCGGCGACGAGCCGGCGGCTGACCTCCGCCTTCGGTGCGGCCTCGCTGACCGGCAGACCGAGGTTGACGGAGCGGGACACCTCACGGTCGTAGGGCAGCTCGAGGTCCCAGGTCCGGCCCAGCACCCGCTGGATGTCGTCCGCGGTGAGCTCCACCCCGCGCTCGGCCTTGTTGAGCACGAGGTGCAGGCCGTCGGTCGGGATCTGCAGCCGGTCCAGCGTCGTGAGGAAGACCCGCATGTTCCGGACGCTGGGTACGTCGAGGGTCGCGAGCACGATGAGGTGGTCGGAGATGTCGAAGGCGCCCAGCACCACCTCGTTGAGCGAGGGCGGGGTGTCGATGAGCACGAAGTCGTACTCCATCCGCACCTGCTCGATGACGGCCGAGATGGTGGCCGCGCTCATGCTCTCCGCGGCGACGGGGTCCGGCGGCGCGGCGAGGACGTCGAAGCCGCCGGTGTGCGGGGTCATGAGGGCGGAGACCTCGACGTGGCCCTCGTCGTCGATCTCGACGTCGGCGATGGTGCGCTGCGGCTTCAGCTGCAGGGTGGCGACGACCTCCCCGAACTGCAGGTCGAGGTCGATCATCGCGACCCGCTTGCCGGTGCCCTGCGCGAGCAGGTAGGCGAGGTTGGTCGCGAGGAACGTCTTCCCGCAGCCTCCGGTGGCGCTGGCCACGGTGATCGTGATGGCGGGCTGCCGCTCCACGACCGGCTCCGGTTCGGGCTCCGGCTCCGGCTCCGGCTCGATCTCCGGCTCGATCTCGATGAGCTCCTCGAGCGAGTCCTCCTCGACCCGCGGCGTCGGCACCTGGACGACCGTCGTGAGCTGGTCCTTGAGCTGGTCGCTCACGCCCAGGGCGGTGAGCAGCGCACGGCGTACCGCCGCGGCGCCGGCCGGCAGCTTCAGCAGCTGCTCGGCCCCCGCCTTCATGAGCAGCTGCGGGTCGGGCAGGGCGTCCGCCGCGCACGCCACCATCACCACGGTCGCCGGATGCGCCGCGTGCCAGCGGGCGACCCGCTTGAGGCCCGTGACGGTCATCTCGCTGGGGCCGACCAGCAGCACGTCGACCGGTCCGGAGGCGAAGAGGGCGTCGACCTCGGCCGCCTTGGTGAACAGGTGGACGTCGACGGTGTCGTCGAGCCCGTCCACGGCCTTGGCCAGGCTGTGGACCAGAGCGTCCGAGCGGTCGAGGACGACCACGAACGCGGGAGAGGGGTGCATGTCTGCCTCCATGGTCAGCCTGTGCTGGAGAGCGTGAAGTAGAGGACGTTGACGTCAGAGGTCACCGAGGCACCGACGAGCACGCGCGCCTGGGTCTCGTCGACCGCCAGCAGGAAGTCGAGGTTGCCGACCCCGGGCGTGGGAGCGGTGCCCGACCCGTCGCCCGCGCCGGGTGTCGTGCGCAGGACGAGGACGTCGCGCAGGATCACCTGTCCCGGCGTGATGCGCAGGCCGCCACCCTCGACCTTCTGCTTCGGGACCGCGTAGATGTTGATCTTGTTGCCGGGGACCACGTAGCGCAGCCCACCGGGTGCGAAGCCGAGCTCCACGCCGAGCGCCTGCTTGCCCTTGGGAAGCGGTACGCCCGCCGTCGTCGCGGCGGACACCTGGCCGAAGCTGGAGCCGGTGATGACCTGGCCCTTCAGGATCCGGGTCGTCGCGAACTTGCCCGTCAGCGAGCTCAGCTCGGTGGGCGAGCCGGCCGGGACGTCCTTGGACGAGACCTCCTCGACCCGGAGGTTCGCCGACGCAGCCGGGGTCCCCTGGGGCACGTCGGTCTGCGCGACGAGGGCCTTCACCTTGTTCGAGCCCGACGAGCCGCCCCGGCCGGCGAGGACGGCGAGCACGACGACACCGACGAGCAGGAGCACGGCTCCGACGGCGATGATGGGGTTGAACTTCCTGTTCATCGAACGTTCCCTTTCGTGGGGCTCACTCTTCGCGGCC
>CAMLIA010000226.1 GCA_946479905.1 uncultured Frankiales bacterium
CTCCTCCATCGGCGCGGGGCTGAACGAGACGACGCTGAGCTGCGTCCACCGCCACCTGGCTCATGGCGTGCCGGTCTCCGAGGTGGTGCGCGGCACGCTGGTCCACGGCGTCGACTACGGCACGCCGGTGTCCGACTCCATCAACAACGACGTCGAGGAGGAGGGCCGCAGCACCGACCTGACGGTCCTCATCGAGCGCATCAACCGGGAGGCGCTGGCGCAGGCCGACGACCCGCGTGACGCCTTCGCGCTCGTCCAGCAGCGCTTCGCCCAGTCGGTCACCGGCCCCGTCGACGCCGAGGCAGTGGCGGCCGCCGGCACCCGGGTGACCGTGCACGGCGAGGCGGAGGCCGCGTTCCTGCGCGGCTACTGGGGAGGCATCGCGGTCGACCCCTCCACCGGGGCGATGGAGGGTGCCCGCACGAGCTTCGTCAACGCGCAGGTCGAGGGCTTCTGACACCTCCTGCTCAGACCGTCGCGACCCAGCGGTCGAGGTGCCCCTCGAGCACAGGGAAGGGCAGCGCCCCCGGGCCGAGGACCTCTTCGTGGAAGGCTCGCACGTCGAAGCGGTCACCCAGCGACTGCTCCGCCTGCTTCCGAAGACGGGTGAGCTCGACGAACCCCGCCCGGTAGGCCAGCGACTGCGCTGGCAGGTCGGTGCCGTAGCGGAGGAGCTCGCTGGCGATCTGCGCGTCGGTGTCAGTGGTGTTCGCCTTCAGGTAGACGGCAGCCTCGTCACGTGACCAGCCGCAGAGGTTCAGGCCGGTGTCGACGACGAGCCGCGCCGCGGTGAAGCGCTCCTTCACCAGCCGGCCGTAGGCGTCGAGGGGGTCGGAGTACAGGCCCATCTCCCAGCCGAGGCCGGAGGCGTACTCCGCCCAGCCCTCGTTGAAGGCGCCGATGAACCCGTAGCGCCGGACGTCCGGCAGTGCCTCGTTCTCGGCCTGCCGGGCGAGGTGGAAGTGGTGTCCCGGTGCGAGCTCATGAAAGATGAGCGCCGCATAGGTCAGCAGCGACTTGCTCTCAACATTCGCACCGTTCCAGTAGTACGTGCCTCGCGGTCGCGACGCGGTCGGCTGCTGGTAGTAGCCGTAGGTCATTCCCGCCTCTGCCTCAGCAGCAACGCGCTCCACGTCGTACGGCGCCTGCGGCAGGACCGAGAAGAAGTCGCCGAGCAGTGGCTCGAGGGCTGCCATGTGCCGGCGGAAGAGCGCCTCGACCTCCTCGGGCGCGGAGGCGTGCACGCGCGGGTCGACGGCGAGCTGGCCGTGGAACTCCTGCTCGGACGTCGGCGCACCCATGTCGGCGCGCGCCTTGGCCATCCGGTCGGTGAGGTCGGCGACCTGATCGAGCCCGAGCTGGTGCAGCTCCTCCGGCGTGCGGCTGCTCGCGGTCTCGCGGCGCACCAGCGCGCGGTAGTGCTGCTCGCCCCCGTCGTACTGCCCCAGTCCGAGCGACGTCGGCGCGTCCTGCTGGTAGCTCGCGTCGAGCACGGCGAGCAGAGCGTCGTACGCCGGGAGCAGCTCGTCCTCGACGAGCGCGGCCACGCGCTGGCTCACGTCCGGAGGCGCCGACGCTGGGAGGAGCGACGAGGCCGCGGTGCGCAACCGACTCAGGGACTCGCGGGTCCCCGGCAGCGCCGGAGCGGGGAGGAGGATCCCCGCCTCGCGCTGCGCGAGCAGCCGGCTGCGGAAGGCGTGCACCTGATCACGCTGGTCCCCGACGAGCGACAGGTAGGTCGTCCCGGAGCCTGAGAAGCCGGAGAACACCGATCGCAGCGCGAGACCATGGAGGTAGCTCGCGTAGGGCGTGACCTCGAAGCCGAGCAGCGAGCCGCTTCCCTTCTCCACCAGGGCATCGAGCGTGTGCTCGAGGAAGCCGACCGTGAGCCGGTCGTCCTCGTTCAGGTCCGTGCCGGCCTGGTGCAGCTCGTCGAGGACCCCGCGCGCGAAGGCGGCGTCCTCCCGCCAGGCCTCGGCACCCTCCACACGAATCGACTCGACCGGCAGTCCTCGCTGCAGCCGCGCGTACCAGCTCGTCTCGAGGGAGTGCCGGAAGACGCGTTCCGCCAGCCCCCTGATCGGGGTGGTTCCGTTGAACGACAGGGCAGGGCGGGGCGAGATCGTCATGCGGGTCCTGACCGTCGGGAGAGTGCGACCCAGATTGTTGACAATACGACACGATCGGTCAAGAGGGCTCGCCCGGCTCCCTCTAACCCGTGCGCAGGTGAGCCAGCACCGCGAGCACCCGCCGGTGGTCGTCGGGGCCCTCGGCAATGCCCAGCTTGCTGAAGATCCGACCGACGTGGGTCTCCACGGTCCGCTCGCTGAGGTGGAGCTGGCGGGCGATGGCGCTGTTCGAGCGGCCCTGCGCCATCAGCTCCAGGACGTCGCGCTCGCGCTCCGTCAGAGCGTCGAGAACGCCGGAGCGCTGCTGGTGGGTCAGCAGGACCGACACGACCTCCGGGTCGATCACGCTGCCCCCACTCGCGATGCGCTCCAGGGCGTCGTTCAGCTCGTTGAGCTCCGAGACCCGGTCCTTGAGCAGATAGCCGACCCGGCCGTGGCCGCCCGTCAGCAGAGTGATGGCATGGGCGACCTCGACGTACTGCGAGAGCAGCAGGACGGCGACGCCGGGGAACCGCGTACGCACCTCGACAGCCGCCTCGATGCCCTCGGTGCTGAAGGTGGGAGGCATGCGGATGTCCAGGACCACAAGCTCGGGGCAGTGCTCGTCCACCGCGCTGAGCAGCTCCGCCGCGTCGCCGAGCTGGGCGACCACCTCGTGGCCGCGGTCTTCGAGCAGCCGCGCCATGCCTTCGCGGAACAGCAGCGAGTCGTCTACGAGGAGCAGGCGCACGGCAGCTCCGCTCGGACGGTCGTCCCCTTGCCCGGCACCGAGTCGACGTCGAGCCGCCCGCCCGTCGCGGCGACGCGGTCGACCAGGCCCCGCAGGCCGGTGCCGGCCGCGAGGTCGGCACCTCCGCAGCCGTCGTCGGAGACGCTGACCACCAGATGGCGGTGCTCCTCGCCCAGGGTAACGGTCACGGTCGCGTGCGGCACGTGCTTCGCGACGTTCGCCAGCGCCTCGGACACGACGAAGTAGGTCGTGGTCTCCACCGCCGGGTCGTACCGACCGACGAGACCGGACTCGAGGCGCGCTGCGACCGGCGCTCGCGAGACGAGCGATCGAACGGCCTCGAGCAGGCCGATCTCCGTGAGCAGCGCGGGATGGATGCCGCGGGCGAGGTCGCGCAGCTCGGAGAGAGCGCCGCGGAGCTCCTGCGCCGCAGCGTCGACCAGGTGCTGCTCCTCCTCGTCGACGTGACCGTGCAGGAGCTGCAGTGTCGTGCCGAGGGCGACGAGCCGCTGCTGGGCGCCGTCGTGGAGGTCTCGCTCGATCCGTCTCCTCGCTGCGTCCTGCGCCGTCACGATGCGCGTGCGCGACCGCTCGAGCTCCTGGGTCTGCGAGGACAGCTCGGCGAGCCGTCGCTGCAGCTCGGCGGTCAGCGTCACGCTGACCAGCAGCGGCCCCGCCTGGAGCGCCAGGTCGTCGAGGAGCCGGCGCTCCTCGGGGAGCATCGGGTCGCCGGCGGGGTGCACCACCGCGATGGCGCCGACCCGGACGCCGGCGTGCACGACGTCGACGGTTGTCGTGACACCGGAGGCGTCCAGCGCGCCGGCCGGCCAGTGGGCTCGTCGCTCGAGCCGGCCGTCCTCCTCCAGCCAGGTCTCGCCACGCAGCGCGCGCGTGGCGAGCACGGCGGAGCGCGCGGTCTCGACGACGCCGTCGTCAGCCGTGTACGCGGCGACGCGGCGCGCGAAGGCGGTCAGCACGGCGTACGGACTGGACCGCTGCCCGTACACCAGCCTGCTCGCCACACCGTCGAGCCAACGGCGTACCGCTTGCAGGGTCACTGCCACCAGGACCGTTGCCGCGATCATGAGCGGCAGGTCGCCGTGCCCGCCGAACAACCGCCCGATGCCGGCGACGACGACGACGTAGACGGCACCGGTGAAGACCGTGAGCCCTGTGAGGACCAGAGCCTTGTCGAGCAGCGCATCGATCGCCCAGAGCTCGTACCGGCGCACGGCGATGCCCACCGAGACTGGCACCAGCGCGATCAGCAGGTTGCTGGCGTCCATCGACACCCGGAAGAGCAAAGGGGTGGGCTTGTCGAGCGACGCACCGATGACACCCCCTGCGACGACCGTCAGGACCAGCAGTGCGGTGGCGGCGAGCAGCCACCGCAGCTGGAGTCGTTCCACCGTCGAGGCGCGTCGGTACCTGAGTGCCAGCCCGACGAGGGCCACAGGCGCGCAGATCGCCGGCAGGCCGGGTGCGCCCATCACGACCGCGACGGCACCGACGACGAGGCCCACCTGCATGACGCGCCGCCAGCGCGGCGACGAGGGCCGGCCGGTCGGGAAGAGCAACGGGAGCAGCACGAGCACGCAGGTGGCGAAGACGGCGAAGGCCCGGTCTCCCGACCCAGGGGAGAACTCGTCGAGCATCCCGCCCGTCACCACACTGAGCCCTGCGACGAGCAGGCACCACCCGACGGCGTTGTCGCTCTGACGGCGGAGGACGAGCCAGCCCACGACTGCGAAGGCCAGCAGTGCGGGTGCGAGGACCATGTCGCCGTACGCCGTCCCGTACTGCTCGCTGTCAGCGTCATGCCGATCCTGCGCGACCAGGACCATGCCGGTCGCGGTCGCTGCCACGGCGAACGCGGTGAGGACCGTCGCGGCGCGCCGACGCGTCCGGTCATCCATGCGCCGGATCATCGCAAAGAGCGGCCCCGTGCGTCCTCCGTGCCAGTACGGACCGAGGTCTGCGGTCCGCCCTGATCCGCAACGCCCTTGGGACGTCACACAGTGCACGGCATGGCTGACAACCCTCGACCCCTGACCGCCGCGATGGTGCTCGCGCCGCTGCTGCTGATGGCAGGAACCGCCGTGACACCTAGCGCGGTCGGCGACCGGATCTCCGGCGACCGGGCGAAGGCGCTCGCGCAGCTGGACGCGCTGGACGGCGCGCGCGGACAGCTGCTGGCTGCAGCGCTGCTGGTCACGCTGGGCCTCGCAGCCCTGGTGCCTGCCGCCTTCGCCCTGGGTGCCCGAGCGAGATGGTCCCGGCTCGCCGTCACCGGCTGGGTGCTGGTGACCCTGGGCGCTCCGGCCGGCGCAGCGGTCAACGTCGCCTCGGACCTGTTGGGCTACCAGCTCACCGCACCGTCAGTACCTCGGAGCTCGGCCGCGGACGTGCGGGTCGCATCGAGCGGCCAGGGCCAGCTCTTCGTGCTCTACCTGCTCGCGCTGCTCGGGATGCTGCTGCTGGCCGTCGCGGTGTGGCGAGCAGGAGCAGCGTGGTGGCACGCACTGCTGGTCGGCGGCGGCACACTCGTCGGCTTCGGCGCACCCGAGGGCCCCACAGGTGCAGCCTTCACCCTGCCGCTGCTGGTGGGACTCGTCCTGCTGGCCCGCGATACGGCCGTCAGGCCGTCAGCAGTCGAGACGGTCCCAGCGTGACGTCGGGGTGCCTCGCCGCCGCCGACCGGCATTGCTGGCCCGATGACGAGGTGCTTCACTGCGCACGCCGGCGTCGACGGCGTTGAGAACCTTGAGGTCACCATGTGGGCACAGATCATCAAGATGCGCGTGAAGCCGGGCCAGGACGACGAGATCGCCGTCGTGATGGACATGCTGAAGTCCGCCGAACAGCCCGACTCCGGACTGCTTCGCTCGACGACGATGCGCGACCAGCAGGACCCGAGCACGGTCTACACGCTCGTCGTGTTCGACAGCGAGGAGAAGGCTCGGGCTCGCGAGCAGGACCCACGACGTGAGGCGGCTCTGCAGGCAGTTCGGGAGAAGATGGGTCTGGTCTTCGACGGTCCCCCCGAGTTCATCAACCTCGACGTCGTGGTCGACTCGACGTTCTAGGACCTTCGCGCTGCGGTCTCAAAGGAAGAGGTACGACATAGGGGTGCGCTGCCCGTCCTCCGAGGAGTGTTGTTGCGCATCGCACGGACGAGTGCGGAACCCTGTCGAGCCGCGACTTCCTCCCCCCGTCGACGAGGCAGTCGTCCGCGCGCCTGATCAGCGGAGCATGTCAACGTCGGATCAGCCGGGCGACCTTCAAGCCCAGGTGCACGGCCAGCCGCTCACCGCCGTCCCGCAGAT
>CAMLIA010000227.1 GCA_946479905.1 uncultured Frankiales bacterium
CAGGGGTCGGGGTAGCGCCCTCGGAGGGCCTGGCCGAGGGCTCCGGCCCGACCCCTGCGGTCGGGTCAGCAGCCGCGCGCGAAGACGTAGCAGCGCAGCGGCGGCTCCGAGGAAGTCTCGGGAGCTCCGACGAGGTTCACGCCCGGGACGAGGATGCTGACGATCGCCGGCCCCAGCTGCGCCGGCTGCAGGTAGTTCTGCGGGTTCGCGGGGTCGATGCCGGGCTGGTAGACGGCCGAGCAGACCGACGGAGGCACGCGCGACGGGACCGCCGGCCCCGGGTGCGACAGGGCGTCCATCACCAGTGCGTAGGTGACCGGGTCCACCGTGCCCATGAAGTTGTGCTCGTAGGTGTCGGTCGGGCAGAGGTCCTGCGTCGCGACGTTGGTGATGCGGCCCTGGCCGGTGTGCAGCGACGAGGAGGCCACGGCCGCGTTGTCGCTGGGCTTGACCTCCTCGTCGGTGTGCGTGAAGACGTTCGTGTACGAGATGCCGCGGAACGTCTCCGTCCGGCTGTTCAGGGCCGCGATGAAGCGGGAGGTCGCGTCCTGCTGCCAGACCGCCGGCACGCAGCTCGTGGTCCCCTGCTGGCACATCCCGCCGGCGGACGTGCCGTGGTTCGTGGGCGCCATGCCGATGACGTCGTCGACCATCGCGCGCGTGTCCGGCCAGAAGCGCAGCGCCCAGCGCATCGACATGCCGCCCTGGCTGTGGCCGAGGACCGCGATCCGGCGGCCGGCCAGGCGGTGCATGGTGCGGATGCCGTAGACGAGGTACTCGCCCGCGACCTGGATGTCGCCCAGGGTGTGGTGCGGCATCGTGAGGTCGCACCAGGGCCGGTGCTGGGCGGTGAAGGCGCGCTCGTAGTTCCAGGAGAAGTTCTGCTCGGGCGTCGCGCTGGTCCCCGGGCTGAGCAGCACGGGGGCGAGGCGGCTGTGCCGGAGGTCGCCCTCGCAGTGCAGCGCGGCCGCCAGGGTCGCCGTGGGCACGGACAGCGCCGGTCCGGGGCGGTCGAGCGGGGCGTAGCCGGACGTGGCGGCCCGGCTCGGCAGCGCCGGAGAGGCCAGGGCCACGGCCACCGCAGCGGCGCACAGAGTCCGGACGAGGCGCATGCCCACTAGTTCGGCGTGGCCGGTCCAAGTCCTCCTGGATGGCCCGCACGGGTGATGGGCAGGGCGGGGCGCCAGGAATAGCGTCGCCTCACCGTGCGAAGGGGGACGCCATGTTCGTGCAGGTGATCCAGGGCCGGGTTCGCGACACCGCTGCGGCGCGCGCCACGATGGACCGGTGGCTGACCGACCTCCAGCCGGGTGCGGTCGGCTGGCTCGGCGGCACCTTCGGCTTCACCGACGACGGGGTGCTGTGCGCCATCGTGCGGTTCGACTCCGAGCGGGCGGCGCAGCTCAACAGCAGCCGTCCCGAGCAGGTCGCCTGGTGGGCGGAGATGGAGCAGCACTTCGAGGGCCCGGTCTCCTTCCACGACTGCGCCGACGTCCAGCTGCTCGTCGGCGGCGGCTCCGACGAGGCGGGCTTCGTGCAGCTGATCCAGGGCCGCGTCGTCGACCGCGACCGCGTCCACACGCTGATGGACCGCGCCGGTCAGGTCATCTCGGAGTACCGCCACGACGTGCTCGGCGCGACCGTCGCGATCGACCAGGACGGGTTCTTCACGGAGGCGGTCTTCTTCACGTCCGAGGCGGACGCCCGCGAGGGCGAGAAGCAGGAGATGCCCGCGGCCGTGCAGGAGCTCGTCGACGAGGAGGCCGCGCTGGTGCAGGACGTGCAGTTCCTCGACCTGCACGTGCCGTGGTTCGCCAGCGCGGAGATCAAGCGCCCGTAGCAGCTCAGCGCGGAGTCGGTCCCGCTGCAGGCAGGTGACAGCATGGGCGGGTGTGCACAGTCGTGGTCCGGTGGTCGCCCGCGCGGCCGGTGCGGATGCTGGCCCTCCGCGACGAGCTGACGTCACGCGCGTTCGACGAGCCGGCGGAGCACTGGCCCGCCCAGCCGGGCGTCGTCGGTGGCCGCGATCGCACCGCGGGTGGCACCTGGTGCGCGAGCCATGTCGCCTCGGGCACGACCGCGCTGGTCCTCAACCGTCCCCAGAAGCGCCAGGCCGACGAGGGCGCGCCCAGCCGAGGGGTCCTGCCGCTGCTCGCCCTGCAGCACGGGCTGGGCTGGCCGGACCGGCTGACGGTGCAGGGGATGGCGAGCTTCGCCCTCGTGCTCGCCGCGCCGGAGGTGCTGCGGCTCTGGGTCTTCGACGGGCGGGAGCTGAGCAGCAGCGACCTGGGTGCCGGGACGCACATGATCACCTCCGGCGGAGCGGAGGACGGCAAGGCCGACCGCTTCCTCGCGCAGTTCGAGGGCGACGACTGGCGGGACGTGCTGCTGGCCCAGCAGCCGCAGGACGACCCGACGTCGCTGGTGGTGCGCCACCAGGACGGCGACAGGGTGTTCGCGACGGTCTTCGGCCAGCTGATCGACTCCGCGCCCGGGCGGCTGCACCTCGAGCACAGCCGCACGCCCTGGACCGCCGAGGGCTGGTCAGCTCAGGACTGGTAGGTCCAGTCCCGACCGGTCAGCAGGCGGCCCATCCGCAGGCCGGGGAAGTGCGCCGCCCCGATCAGGGTCGCGGTCCCCTCGAGCTCACGGGCCAGGGCCTCGCGGGTCCGCGCCGCTGCTCTCGGGTCGACGTCGGCGAGCATCTCCCAGTCCTCGGAGAGCATCTCGGCCGGGCAGTGCACGACGTCACCCAGCAGCATCGCCCGGTCGTCCCCGGAGGACAGCACGACGACGGTGCTGCCCGGCGTGTGCCCGGGCGCTGACCGCAGGTCGACGCCGGGCGCGAGCGGGGTGTCGGCCTCGAAGAGCTCGAGCTGCGCCGTGATCGGCCCGAGCCGCTCGGCAGGTGTCATCGCGCCGACCGTGTCTCGCATGTACTCGTCGTGGCCCTCCACGACGAAGTGCTGCCAGTCCCGGGCGTCGCACCGGTACGTCGCCCGCGGGAACACCGGACTGACGCCGTCGGAGGTCCAGCCGATGTGGTCGAAGTGCAGGTGGGTGAGGACCACGTCGGTGATGTCGGTCGGCTGCAGTCCGAGCGCGGCCAGCGACTCGAGCAGCGCGCCCTGCCCGAAGCCGGTGTCGACGAGGATCCGCCGGTCACCGGTCCGCACCAGGTAGCCGCCCATCTGCACCGACAGCAGCCCCTCGGGTGTGAGCCAGCGCTCGTGCGGCACCCGGTTGAGGATGACGTCGGCCGGTACGTCGAGCGCGCCGTCCAGGACGGGCTGGACGACCAGGTCACCGAGCCGCATCAGGTCAGGAGGTCCTGCGGCGGAGCACGACGCCGGCGGCCAGCACCAGCCCGAGTGCGAGCACCGGCAGGCCGGTGGGCAGGCCGGTCGCAGCGAGCCCCGGCACCGGCCGGCGGTCCACCGGCGAGGGAACCGTCCCGCTGCCGACGGGACCCTGCGGGCCCCCGACGGCGGCCGACTTCGCCCCGACCACGAACGGGCAGCCGAGCGACCCTGAGACGTCGGTGACCGGAGCCAGTCCGTACCCGACCACCCGGCGCGTCTGGGCGGCCATCCCGACGAAGGAGGAGCCCTTCGTCACGACCGGTCCGAGCTTCGCGGTGGCGAAGGCGGAGGCGGGGATGTCGAACTGCACCTCGTTGCTCTTGAGGTCGAACCGGCCCTTCACCCCTGCGAGGGTCTTGCCGCCGCCGGTCACCGTGAAGTCGTCGGGGAGGCCGGTGTCGCGGATGACCTCGGCGTCGTAACCCACCTTGTTGTAGGTGAACGTGAACTCGAAGTCCTCACCTGTCGAACCCACCGCGGGCAGCTGTGAGAGGTCGAGGACCCGGGTGTGGGTGGTGAGCACCTTCCGCGCGGCGTCGAAGGTCAGGTAGCCCTTGACGACGTCGAGGCCGGGGGCGTTCGGCAGCGGCGTGCTGCTGACCGCGACCATGTTGGCGTCCCCGGATGGGTCCGTGAACGCCGCGTCGGCGGTGCAGAGCAGCTGCGGCGCGACGACCTTCTCCGGTGTCAGGGGCTGGCCGGTCAGCAGGTTCACGCCGCTCGTCTGCCGGATGTAGGCGCTCTGCAGGGCGCCGGCCGCCTCGGCGTTGTCGGCGAGGGCGATGTTGGCCCGGCCCTGCTTGTCGATCGCGACCTCGAAGAAGTCCAGCAGCGAGCGGTCGCCGGTGCTGAGTGGTGCGCCGGGCACCGGGATCAGCGAGCAGAAGGTGCCGTTCTGGCAGATGTCGCCGTTGTGCACCGCGGGAGTGACCGCCTCGCTGTAGTTCAGCACCGTCGGCGCTGTCTTGCCGCCCACCGCCTTGTGGGCCGACCCGAGCTGGCTGAACGCGACGGTCCAGGAGGTGTTGCGGTCACCCGGGTCGCGGTAGGCGAGGTTGGACGTGGCCGCTCCGCCCTGACCGTGGTACCAGACCACGTCGAGGTAGCCGTCCGCACCGGCGGCCAGCCACGGGAACAGGTCGCTCTTGCCGGGGTCCGGCCGCTCCGCTCCGGTGACAGGCACCAGGCCCTGGTTGTCGCGGTTGACCTGGAACGGCGCGGAGAACGTCTTGCCGCCGTCGGTGCTGGCGGCGTACTCGACCTTGAAGCCGTCGGACCAGACGACGTACACGTTCCCGGCCTTGTCGACGTCGACGACCGGGAAGAGCATGTTGAGCTCCCGGTGGCTGGCGGGGTCGACCCCGTAGACCTTCGTGTCCGTCCACGTGAGGCCACCGTCGTCGGAGCGCGCCAGGTAGATGGTGTCGACGTGGTTGTAGGCGCCGGCGCCCTGCTTGTTGGTGTCCACCTGCGCCTGCGCGTTGTCGGCGGCGTCGCGTGGGGCGCCGAACACGGCGTACATCCGGTGCGTCGGCTCGCCGGACAGCAGGTTGTTCGTCCCCGTCAGGTGCGAGTAGTCGGTGACGATGTTGCCGACCTGGTTGGAGTTCGCCGCGGCCGGGAGCGTCGCTGCGTCGATGATGCCGTGCGTCCCGTCGGGCGAGAGCGACACGTAGGTCTGGCCGCCGTCGACCGACTCCGAGACGACGATCTGGCTGGTGTCGACCTTGTGGTAGACGAGGAAGTTGGTCTTGTCCCCGTCGAAGGCCTGCCACTGCCGGTCGGTCAGGGTGTTCTGCGTCGCGTAGGGGTTCGCGAGGGTGAAGGTCTTCCCGCAGTCGGTGGACGTCGCCACCGTGAAGTTGTCGAGCAGGTCGATGTTGTGCAGCCCGGAGTAGGCGATCGTGTCGCAGCGGCTCTCTCCCGAGGGCTTGTTGCTGACGCTGATCTCGGAGTCGCCGCCGCCGGTGCCGAGGTCCGGCTGCTGCACGGGGCTCTGCACGAAGCTGTGGGTCTTCGTCCTGGCGTCGTACTTGTCGGTGATGCGCCAGAAGTTGCTGCCGACGCCTGAGGGAGCCGACACGTAGGCCGCCGACTGCCCGTCCCCGGGCACCCGGATGCTGGGCTCCGCGCCGCCGCCCGCGAGGATCATCGGGGCGCTGAACGTCGCTCCCGTCGCGGCCTGCGCGGGCAGCGCGGCGACCGCCCCTCCGACGACGAGGAGGGTCGCGGCGAGCACGCCGGTGGCCCGGCGGGCGGTGCTGTGGGGGCGGGTCATGGAGGACGTGTTCGCCGCCGCCGCCGGTTCTCCTCCGTGCCGACGGTGTGGTGAGCGTGACCACCCCCTCCCTGTGGAAGCACCCCCTCCCATCAGCGAGAATGTCCCGACCGCGATGCACCACCAGGAGGAACGACGTGACCGACGTCAAGCTGGAGACCCCGAACGGCGTGATCGAGCTGCCGACCGTGGAGGGGACCGAGGCGCCGTCCGGTCTCGACATCAGCAAGCTGCTCACCGCGACGGGGCAGGTGACGCTGGACGTCGGCTTCGTCAACACCGCGAGCTGCAAGAGCGCCATCACCTACATCGACGGTGACGCGGGCATCCTCCGCTACCGCGGCTACCCGATCGAGCAGCTCGCCGAGCACGCGTCGTTCCTCGAGGTGGCCTGGCTGCTGATCTACGGCGAGCTGCCGACCGAGGACGAGCTCGCCGGCTTCAAGCTGAAGATCCGCAAGCACACGATGCTGCACGAGGACTTCCGCGAGTTCTTCGGAGGCT
>CAMLIA010000228.1 GCA_946479905.1 uncultured Frankiales bacterium
AGGTACCGTCACTTGCGCTTCGTCCCTGCTGAAAGAGGTTTACAACCCGAAGGCCTTCATCCCTCACGCGGCGTCGCTGCGTCAGGCTTTCGCCCATTGCGCAATATTCCCCACTGCTGCCTCCCGTAGGAGTCTGGGCCGTGTCTCAGTCCCAGTGTGGCCGGTCGCCCTCTCAGGCCGGCTACCCGTCGTCGCCTTGGTGGGCCGTTACCCCACCAACAAGCTGATAGGCCGCGGGCCCATCCTCAGCCGGAAATTCTTTCCACCTCAGAAGATGTCTTCCGAGGTCATATCCGGTATTAGCCCCGGTTTCCCGGAGTTATCCCAGAGCGAGGGGCAGGTTGCCCACGTGTTACTCACCCGTTCGCCGCTCGAGTACCCCGAAGGGCCTTTCCGCTCGACTTGCATGTGTTAAGCACGCCGCCAGCGTTCGTCCTGAGCCAGGATCAAACTCTCCGTTAAGGATCTTGAGAGTCGCTGCCGCCTGGCGAGGCGGACAGCTGTTGATTCTGGTGACAGTGCGAACCTGACTTCACCTTGAATGAACAAGGCTTTGTCCGATTTCATCTGTTACCAAAGGAACCTTCTCCGCCGGACAGTCGCTCCACTGAGGAAGCGCCTGCGACCCGTTGGATCGGGGTAAAACTTGGCACTGACTTTCGGCACGCTGTTGAGTTCTCAAGGATCGACTGCTCACCGTCGCGGTCTCTCGACCGTTCTCGGGGCAACTCGCCTAATCTATCAGGTCCCGTTCTCGGGGGTCAAACCGCGGGGGTTCGACGTCCTCGAGCGGGCACTCCCGCCGGCGCACGACGAAGCCGCACGAACCTTCGGGGGTGGCCCGCGGACCGTGCTCCGGCTCGACCAGTTCTACGGTCTCGCCTTCGTCCGGTGCTCCGGGGGCGTCGATGAACTTAGGTCGCCGAGGGGCCCCGCGTCAAACCAGCCGCATCACGGGACGATCACGAACCGTGCCGTCCCCGGACGAACCCGGGCAGCGGCCCGGGATCGGCCTGGGATCAGGCGCGCTCGACGACCAGGACGTGGCGCTTGCCCTTGCGCAGCACGAGGAAGCGGCCGTGCAGCCAGTCGGGGTCGCCGGGCACGGCTGCCTCGTCGGTGACCTTGCCGTTGTTGAGGTAGGCGCCGCCCTCCTTGACGGCGCGGCGCGCCTCCGAGCGCGACAGGCCCAGCCCGTCGGCGAGCAGGTCCACGACCGCGGGGCAGGCGCCCTCGACACGCAGCGAGGGCGCCTCGGCGAGCGCGGCCCGCAGGGTCGGCTCGTCGAGCTCGTCCAGGGCGCCTCCCCCGAACAGCGCCGCCGCGGCCGCCTGGACGCGGGTCACCTCGTCCGGACCGTGCACGAGCGCGACCAGCTCGTCAGCGAGCCGGCGCTGGGCCGCGCGCGCCGACGGTCGCTCGGCCGTCGCGACGTCCAGGGCCTCGATCTCCTCACGTCCCACGAAGGTCAGCAGCCGGAGGTAGGTGCCGGCGTCGCGGTCGTCGACGTTGAGGCAGAACTGCCACAGGGCGTACGGCGAGGTCATCGTCGGGTCGAGCCAGACGTTGCCTCCGCCGGTGCTCTTGCCGATCTTCTGGCCGGCCGCGTCGGTGACGAGCGGGAAGGTCAGGGCGTGGCCGCCTGCCCGCTCCACGCGCCGCAGCAGGTCCAGGCCGGCGGTGATGTTGCCCCACTGGTCGTTGCCGCCGATCTGGGCGGTGCAGCCGTGCCGGCGGTAGAGCTCCACGAAGTCGAGCGACTGCAGCAGCTGGTAGCTCATCTCGGTGAACGACAGTCCCCCGCTCTCGAGCCGCGCGGACACCGACTCCCTGGCGAGCATCTGGCTCACCGGGAAGTGCCGGCCCACGTCGCGCAGGAAGTCCAGGGCGCTCAGCGGGGCCGTCCAGTCGAGGTTGTCGGCGAGGATCGCGCCGGTGGGGCCGTCGTCGAAGGACAGGAACCGCTCGAGCTGGGCCTTGATGAGCACCACCCGCGCCGAGATCTCCTGGGCTGACATCATCACGCGGTCGGTCGTGCGTCCCGTCGGGTCGCCGATGAACCCGGTCGCCCCGCCGGCCAGCGCGATCGGCCGGTGACCCGCGAGCTGGAAGCGCCGCAGGGCCAGCAGGGGCACCAGGCTGCCGACGTGCAGCGAGTCGGCCGTCGGGTCGAACCCGCAGTAGACCGTGACGACCCCGTCGGACAGGGCGCGGGCGAGCGCCTCACGGTCGGTCGTCTGGGCGAGCAGCCCGCGCCACTCGAGGTCCGCGAGGACGTCGGGCACCGGGGCGACGGTCGGAAGGTTCACGTGCGCCATCGTGCCGTACCCGGCAACCGCGTTCCCTCAGCCTCCCGTCGCGAGAGCGGGCGCGTCGAGGACCTCGCCGTGCCGGTCGTCGTACCTGCCGGCGGCGACGTCCGTGACGACCGCGGCGGTGGCCTCCGCGCTGTCCCACTCGGTGACGTCGGACCAGGCCGGCATGGACAGGGTCAGGTCGGTGCGCACCAGCCCGGGGAGCACGTCCACGACGACGACCCCTGAGCCGCGGAGCGGTTCGGTGAGGGACTCGGTCAGCAGCGACAGCGCCCGCTTGGACACGGCGTAGCCGGTGTAGGTGCCGGTCCGGGTCGCCGCCCGGGCCCGGGAGGCGAGGTTGACCACCCGGCCGTGCCCGCGCTGCACCATGGGAGGCAGCAGCGCGCGGGTCATCAGCAGCGGCCCGTGCAGGTTGGTCTCCACGACGCGCCACACGTCGTCGCGGTCGGACTCCCAGAACGGCACCTGCCTGGCCTCGATGGTCGCCGCGTTGTTCACGAGCAGGTCGACCGTCCCGAGGTGCTGCTCGGCGTGCATCACCACCCGGTCCACGGCCGCAGCGTCCGTCACGTCGATCGCCGCGGGGAGCGCCTTGACGCCGAACGTCGCCGCCAGGTCCTCGGCGAGCGCGTTCACCTCGGCACCGGTGCGCGACAGCAGGAGCAGCGACATGCCGTCGGCCGCCAAGGCCGTGGCGATCTCCTTGCCGAGGCCACGACCGGCGCCTGTCACGACGCCCACCTGACCGCGAAGCCTCACGGTCGCACCCTACGGACCCCTGCCTTGAACGACGACACGGTGCGGTCGCCGTCGATCCAGAACCGCCAGGGGGTCTCGGTGCCGACGGTGATGCCGACCCTCGGGCCGCTGGCCACGACCGGGCGCCGTCCTCGGCGGGGCAGCAGCCGCACGGGTGCGGCCTCGTCCAGAAGGTCGACACCGAGCACCGCGCCGTCGAGGGCGAGCGCCTTCGCCAGCCGGGCCGGACCGCGGCACAGGTCGCGGTCGGACGCGCCGGGGCGGCGGGCGCGGGCGACGTCGAGCCCCTCCACCACCTCGCCGGCCCGCAGCAGCACGGCCGAGGCCCGGCCCTCCGGACCGGTGACGACGTTGGCGCACCAGTGCATGCCGTAGGTGAAGTAGACGTAGAGGAAGCCCGGTGGGCCGAACATGAGGGCGTTGCGGGGCGTCGGCCCCCGGTGCGCGTGCGAGGCAGGGTCCATGCCGGCGCCGCTGTAGGCCTCGACCTCGGTCAGCCGCACCCTGACGCCGTGCGCTTGCAGCTCGCAGCCCAGCAGGTCCGGGGCGACCTTCTCGGCGGAGCGCTCGAGCCTCATGCGGGGGGTGCGGCCGCCCACTGCTGGTGGGCGGCGACCTCGAGGCGCACGGCCTCAAGCTGCTCGGCGACGCGCACCGGCGCGGTGCCCCCGTGGCCCTGCCGGGCGGCGATCGCTCCCCTGACGTCGAGCACCGAGCGGATCTCGGGCGTGAGGTGCGCGGAGATCTTCGACAGCGCCTCGTCGTCGACCTCGTGCAGGTCGAGGCCGGTCGCGGTGCAGTGGCTGACGAGCTGGCCCACCGCCTCGTGGGCCTCGCGGAACGGGACGCCGTTCTTGACGAGGAGCTCAGCGACGTCGGTGGCGAGGGCGAACCCGAGCGGGGCCGAGCGCTCGAGGACGTCGGCGTGCACGGTCATCGTGGCGATCATGCCGGTCATCGCCGGGAGCACCACGAGCAGCGTCTCCACGGCGTCGAAGCACGGCTCCTGCGCCTCCTGCATGTCCCGGTCGTAGGTCAGCGGCAGGCCCTTGAGCATGGCCAGCTGGCCGGTGACGTGCCCGATGAGCCGACCGGCCTTGCCGCGGGCCAGCTCGGCGATGTCGGGGTTCTTCTTCTGCGGCATGATCGAGCTGCCGGTGGAGAACGCGTCGTCCAGGGTGACCCAGCCGAACTCCGTGGTGTTCCAGAGCACGACCTCCTCCCCCAGCCGCGACAGGTGGACGCCGAGGAGCGCTGCGCAGAAGAGGAACTCGGCGACGAAGTCGCGGTCGGACACGGCATCCATCGAGTTCGGCGCCGCCGAGCCGAAGCCGAGCTCCGCAGCGGTGCTGATGGGGTCCACCGGCAGGGAGGACCCGGCGAGGGCGCCGGACCCGAGCGGGGAGACCGACGCGCGCAGGTCCCAGTCCCGGACCCGGTGCACGTCGCGCGCGAACGCCTGCACGTGGGCGAGCAGCTGGTGGGCGAACAGCACCGGCTGCGCGTGCTGCAGGTGCGTCATGCCGGGGGCCGGCGTGTCCATGTGCCGCGCGGCCTGGTCGACCAGGGCGGCCTCGAGGCCGGCGAGCTCGCGCACGATCGCCCGCGCGTGGTCGCGCAGGTAGAGACGCAGGTCGGTCGCGACCTGGTCGTTGCGCGACCTGCCGGCTCGGAGCTTGCCACCGAGGGTGCCGAGCTTCTCGAGCAGCCCGCGTTCCAGGGCGGTGTGCACGTCCTCGTCCGACAGCTCCGGCGTGAACGTGCCGTCCGCGACCTCGGCGGTGAGCGCGTCGAGGGCGCCCAGCATCTGCGCCAGCTCGTCGTCGGTCAGCAGCCCGGCACGGTGCAGCACCCGGGCGTGCGCCCGCGACCCCAGCAGGTCGTACGGAGCCAGCCGCCAGTCGAACTGGACGCTGACCGACAGCCGGGCGAGCGCCTCGGCAGGGCCGCCCTCGAACCGTCCGCCCCAGAGGCTGGTGCGCTCCGGGGGCGTGGTCACTTCTGCAGCCGCTGGTCGCGCTTGGCAGCGATCTTCGACGGGAGGCCCCAGAGCTCGACGAAGCCCTTGGCCAGCGACTGGTCGAAGGTGTCGCCCGCGTCGTAGGTCGCGAGGTCGTAGTCGTAGAGGGACGCGTCGCTGCGCCGACCGGTCACGGTGCAGGTGCCGTGGTGCAGGGTCAGCCGGATCTCGCCGGAGACGTGCTGCTGGCTGCTGCGCACGAACTCGTCCAGCGCCCGCTTCAGCGGCGAGAACCACAGGCCGTCGTAGACGAGCTCGGACCAGCGCTGCTCGACGGACCGCTTGAAGCGGCGCAGGTCGCGCTCCATGGTGAGGTCCTCGAGCTCGGTGTGCGCGGCGATGAGGGCGAGCGCCCCGGGCGCCTCGTACACCTCGCGGCTCTTGATGCCGACGAGCCGGTCCTCGACCATGTCGAGCCGCCCGAAGCCCTGGGCGCCGGCACGGGTGTTGAGCTCCTCGATCGCCTGCAGCACCGTGACCTGCCGGCCGTCGATGGCGGTGGGTACGCCGTCGGTGAAGGTGAGGACCAGCTCGTCCGGTCCGCTGCTCGTCCCCGGGGCCTGCGTGTAGCTGTACACGTCCTCGATGGGACCGTTCCACGGGTCCTCGAGGAAGCCGGTCTCGACAGCGCGACCCCAGACGTTCTGGTCGATGGAGTAGGGCGACTTCTTGGTGACGTCGAGCTTGAGGCCGCGCTCCTCCGCGAAGGCGATGGCCTTGTCGCGGGTCATGCCGGAGTCCCGCACGGGAGCGATGCACTTGAGGTCCGGGGCGAGGGCACCGATCCCGACCTCGAAGCGGACCTGGTCGTTGCCCTTGCCGGTGCATCCGTGCGCGACCGTGTCGGCGCCGTGGTACTTCGCGGCCTGCACCAGGTGCTTGACGATGAGGGGTCGCGAGAGCGCGGAGACCAGGGGGTAGCGGCCCATGTAGAGGGCGTTCGCCTGCAGCGCCGGGAGGCAGAAGTCGTCGGCGTACTCGTCCCGGACGTCGGCGACGACGGCCTCGACCGCGCCGCAGTCCAGGGCGCGCTGGCGGA
>CAMLIA010000229.1 GCA_946479905.1 uncultured Frankiales bacterium
CCGCCGCGCGGTCGCGCGCGGGATGACCGTCGCCCAGATGGAGCGCCAGCTCGGCCTGAAGCCTGAGCGCTACGCGACCTCGAAGGAGGCGTCGTGAGCGCCCCCCTGCCGCACCGGATGCGGCTGTCGATCAGGAAGAGGTCGAGCCTCAACGCCGTCGAGCGCGCCAAGACGGAGGGCTTCCCGGGTCAGGACTGCCTGGTCGTGCGCTGCGACTGCATGGCCCAGATCAACGACCAGGACCGCGCGCCCGACGCCGTCGTGCCGTGGGGCTTCTGGGCCTTCGACTACATCGCCCTGATCCCACTGACCACGCACGCCCAACCGATCTTCGACCAGCACGTCGCCGAGTACGACGCCCGCCGCAGCAGCCAGACCACCACGAGGAGCACAGCAGCATGACCGAGCAGCAGACGCAGGCAGCCCCCGAGGCCCCGCCGTTCGCAGTGCAGGCCGACGCCACCGACCGACTGGCCCAGCTGCACGCGGCGTACGACGACGCCCGGGCGGCGTACGACGAGGCCAGCTCGCGGTTCGAGGCGATCAAGGCCGGCATCAAGGCCGAGCTGGCGAACCTCGCCCCGGAGGACCGCACCCGGATCACGCTGACCGGACCGGCCGGACCCGCGCTGGGCCTGACCTATTCCGAGTCCTGGCGGATCGACAGCCGCAAGCTCAAGCGCGAGGAGCCCGAGACCTACGTCCGGTTCGCTGCGAAGAGCGGCAGCTGGACCCTGCGGACGCTGACGGGCGGTGACCCCGAGTGAGCACCGCTGTGGCGCCCCGGGTGGGCTACTGGCTGACGCCGGCCGGCTGCCGGGCTTCGGGTGGGCACGTGCCGCACCAGGACGGCCAGTGCACGGTCTGCACGGTGTGCGGGACGCAGGTGCCCCGGACCCCGCAGCAGATGCTCCAGCGGGCGGTGCGCGGCATCGAGACGGGCAAGGACCCGCAGCGCTACGTCGACGTCGCGAACGCCTGGGTCGAGAAGTGGGCCCGGCTGGCCGAGGAGTGGGACTCCCACGGCGACCGCGCGGCGGAGCGCATGGACGGCCGCGCGTCGATCTACACCGGCGAGACCTACGCCGAGGCCCGTGACCGCTGGCGGGCGTACCTCGACCTGCTGAACGCCCACCTGCGCGGCGTCGAGGGAGGTCTGGGGTGAAGGTCTACCTGGCCGGCCCGTACGGCTCCCGCGACAAGCTGCGCCGCTACGCGAGCGAGCTGAAGGACGCCGAGATCGAGTGCATGAGCTCCTGGCTCGAGGAGACGCACGAGATCAACGCCGGTACTCAGGGCGCCGCGATCGCGCTGGCCGACGAGGTCGTCGCTGCCCACGCGGAGACCGACCTGATCGACATCAACCTGTCCGACGTCCTGGTGCTCTTCACGTCGTCGTACGTCGGCGTCGAGGGCGGAGGCGGGCGTCACGTCGAGACCGGCTACGCGATCGCGCGGAGCATGCCTGTCATCGTCGTCGGCGAGCCGGAGAACGTCTTCCACCGGCTGCCCGAGGTGCACCTGGTCGCGCACTGGCCGCACGCTCTCGCCGTCCTGAAGCGGTGGGCCGCGTGACGATCAGCCCCGCCGAGTTCCTCAGCGCCGCGCCCAAGAGCGTCGCGGGCAACACCCCGTGGGCGACCCGGTACGCCGCGGACGTCCGGCGCGCCTGGCTGGAGTACGCCGCCGAGGACGCTCGCACCGTGCAGACGCACCTCGGCCCGTCCGAGCTCGGCGTGGAGTGCGACCGCCAGGTGGCGGGGAAGCTCGCCGGGCTGCCGGCGACCAACCACGTCGTGGACCCGTGGCCGTCGATCCGGGGCAAGGCGCTGCACAGCCACGCCGAGGGCGTGTTCAGCGCCGACAACCTGCGCCGCGGCCTGCTGCGGTGGGTCGTCGAGCAGCGCGTCACCCCGATGCTTGAGCACCCCGGCACCGCGGACCTGTACGACGCCCTGGAGCAGGCGGTCGTCGACCACAAGTTCCTCGGCGAGTCGAGCATGGCCAAGGTCCGCAAGGACCCACCGCGCAAGTACCGAGTGCAGCTGCTGCTCTACGGCCTCGGCTACCGGCTCATGGGCCTGCCGGTGAAGCGGGTGGCGATCCTCGCCTACCCGGCCACCGCGGCCAGCCTCGACGGCCTCTACGTCTGGGAGCACCAGTTCTCCGACGAGCACTACAACCTCATGCCCGACGTGGCCGCGCTGCTGCTCGAGGTGTTCGAGGCCACCGAGGCGCGCAAGGGCCTGGCCGAGCAGATCACGGCCGGGCAGCTGCGCTTCGAGGACGTGCCGGCCACGCCGGACGACAACGAGTGCTTCTTCTGCATTTTCTACAGGCCCCAGGCCGCCAAGGACTCCGGCCCCGGATGCCCGGGGACGGTCGCCGCTCGCTAACCCGGCGTGCGGCTCTACACCACCAGTTCACGGAATCGAGACACCAGATGACCCAGCAGCCCTTTTACCCGCAGGCTCCGGGCTACCCGCAGGGGTACCCCCAGCAGCCCCAGCCGCAGTACCCGGCCGCGCCCCAGTCGCCGTACCCGCCGCAGCAGTACCAGCAGCCGTTCCCGCAGCAGGCTCCCCAGGCTCCGGCCCAGCCGCTCGCCCAGGGCACGCTCGACGACTTCTACAACCAGCCGACCACGGGCGGAGGCCCGTCGATCAGCTGGAAGGACAAGCCGATCGGCACCACCTACATGGGCGTCGTGGCGCGCGACGTCACCAACGGCGACGTGCAGCAGCAGGTCAACTTCCAGTCCAAGCAGCCCGAGTTCTACCGCGACGGTCGCCCGAAGTTCGTCCTGAAGGTCCCGCTCAAGGACATCGCGGTCATCCAGAACGGTCAGCCGTTCCAGGCGCCCGAGTTCGCCGAGAACGGCGGCGAGGGCACCTACTACGTGCGCGGGCAGGCTCGTGACGAGCTCGCCCGGGCGATGGCCGAGGCCGGTGCTCAGGGGGCGCCGAAGGCGGGCGACGTGATCGTCGTGTCGCTGGTCCAGCGCAAGCCGTCGGGCCAGGGCATGAACCCGTCGAACGTCGTGCAGATCCGGTACCAGTCGGCCAACGGCCAGCAGGTCGGGCAGGGCGGCGCGGGGGCACCTTCCCCGGCTCCCGCTCCGGTTCAGCAGCCGCAGGTCGAGCAGGCCCCGGTCATCTCGACGGCCACCGGCCAGCCGGTCGTGCACCAGCAGCAGGTTCCGACGCAGCCGGTCCAGCCCCAGGGTCAGCCGGTCGCGCCGCAGCAGCCCGTCCAGAACGGTGGCCTGCAGGTGCCGGCTGACTTCAACGCCGAGCAGGCGGCTCTGCTCGCCCGGATCACGGGTCAGCCCGCCGCCTGATGGTCTCCATCATCGCGGAGATCACCGCCGGTCAGGGGCACATCGCGCTCCTGGCCGGCGGCCTCGGCGACCCCGAAGACGTGGCCCTGGCAGCGAAGCGCCTGAAGGTGCTCACGCCGCTGTTCTCCAAGTCCGACCCGCCCGGCGCGCTCATGGTGCCGGCGACGTGGCCGGCCGTCGTGCAGCTGCGCGCCACGTTCGGCGACGACCTGCACGTCGGGCCGGCGCTCCAGGCGTGGATCGCCCGCGAGGTCGAGCGCCGCACTGCCTGGACGGGCCTCGCGTACGAGGTGCCGGCCGGGCTCACGCCGTACTCGTGGCAGATCTCGGGCGCGCAGATGATCGCGGCCACGGGCAAGGCGCTGATCACCGACGAGCCCGGCACCGGCAAGACGATCACCGCGATCCTCGGCATCGTCGAGTGGTACCAGTACGGCGCGCCGTCGGTCGACGAGCTGCGCGACACCCCGGTCGTGGTGATCTGCCCGGCGTCCGTGATCGACTCGTGGGTCACCGCGTGGGAGGCGTGGGCGCCCGGCTACCGCGTGGTCGCGTGGCGCGGTCCGAAGCGCAAGGCGCTGGCGGGGACGGCCGACGTCTACGTCACCAGCTACGAGACCGCGCGCATCGACGCACCCGCGGCCGGAGCAGGACGGACGCGCCCACTACTCGACCTCGCCCCGGCCGCGCTGGTCATCGACGAATGCCACCTGATCAAGAACAAGAACTCCCAGCGCTCGCTCGCGGTGCGCCGGCTGAGCAAGTCGGCCGCGTGCGTCGTCGCGCTGTCCGGCACCCCGATCACCCACCACCCCGGCGACCTGTGGCCGGCGCTCGACGCCATGGACCACGACGCCTGGCCGTCGTCGGAGCGCTGGATCAACCGCTACTGCGAGGTCGTGCCCGGCGAGTACGACGACGAGGTCATCGGCCTGAACCGCGCCACCGAGGCCGAGTTCCGGCTCACCCTGCTCGGCCAGCACCGCCGCGTCGCGAAGGCCGACGTGCTCACCCAGCTGCCACCGAAGACCTACAGCGTGCGGACCGTCGACCTGCCGACCTCACCGAACGGGGGCTGGCGGAAGGTCTACGACGACTTCGAGTCCACGATGCTCGCCGAGTTGCCCGCCGGCCCGGACGGTCAGACGCAGGAGCTCAGCGTCATGGACGCCATGTCGATGTTCACCCACCTGTCGCGCCTGGCGTCCTCGGCCGCCGACGTCGAGGTCACCTTCGGCCCCGACGTCGACGAGATGACCGGCCAGCCGAAGCGCCACGTGCACCTCGACCTGAAGGCACCCAGCTGGAAGGTCGACGCCCTGCTCGAGGTGCTCGACGAGCGGCCCGACCAGCAGGTCGTGGCGTTCGCGCCCAGCAGCCAGCTGGTGAAGCTCGCCGGCGCGGCGGCCGCGGCGGCCGGCCTGCGCGTCGGCTACATCGTCGGCGGCCAGTCGGCTGGTGACCGGACCCGCACCGTCGAGGCGTTCCAGGCCGGGCAGCTCGACCTGGTGTGCGTCACCACGGGCGCCGGTGGCGTCGGCCTCACCCTCACCGCGGCGCGCACCGTCGTGTTCCTGCAGCGCCCGTGGTCCCTCGTCGAGTCGATCCAGGCCGAGGACCGGTGCCACCGGATCGGGTCGGAGATCCACGACTCGATCGAGGTGATCGACGTCGTCGCCCGCAACACCATCGACACCCGCGTCCGGGCCGTGCTGCGTGAGCGCGCCGGCCAGCTGGCCGACCTGGTCCAGGACCCCCGCATCGTCGCGGAGCTGCTCGGCGGCTCCCGTGCGACCACCACCGAGAGGAAGAGCGCGTGAAGAGCCTGATCGAGAAGCCCCGGCCGGGTGAGTTCCGAGCCGTGTGCCGCAAGAGCGAGTGGGTGCCGCTGGCCGACGTGCTCGCCCTGCCCACCGAGGCGCAGCCGGATACCGCGACCTCGCGCTGGGACCACAAGCTGCGCTGCGAGGTCGTCGCTGTCGCCTGCTCCTTCGAGACCGATGACCGCGAGGCCTACGTCGAGCACATGAAGACGGTGCATAACGGAGGCTGCAAGGTCCGGCTCTCCGTCGCACCGCTCAAGATGTGGCGCTACCCGGCACCGGGCATGGGCTTGAAGCCTGAGGGACAGCCGTTCAAGCCGTCGACCCAGGCGCTGGCCAAGGACGTCCGTACCTGCGCCTCGTGCGGCCTTGTCGCGGAGGTGGGCGAGCGAGCGGCTGACGTCCTGTGGTGGGCCGAGCACGAGCGCATGTGCACCGGCGAGGCTGCCGGATCGGCGGTGGCGTGATGACCCTCAACCCCATCCGCCGCGCGTTCGTCCGCGGCCTCGAGCTCGGCGCCGAGCGCGCCCGTCAGCAGGACATCGAGTTCCTGCGCACCCAAGCGGCCCTGCACACCGACGGCAGCCCGAGCTCGAAGAAGCGCCGCGGCGCCCTGAACCTCGCCGCGGACAAGCTCCGTGACGGCCGGGCCCCCGGGAGGACGTCGTGAGCGTCCGAAATCAGCAAGGGGCCGAGGAAGCGGCTTCTGGAACGCCGCGTCCGCAAGCCGCACTCACGCAACCCGAGCTGCTGAGCCTCGGCGTCGCCGCGGCGCGGGCGATCAAGAGCAACCTGCCGGCCGACGCCTTCGGCGACCCGCGCCGGCTCAACGACTACGCCGACATCTGGGGCGCGGCGGCACGGACGGCCGTGCTCGCTGGTCTCGCTGAGATCCAGGAGGCGCGCGAT
>CAMLIA010000230.1 GCA_946479905.1 uncultured Frankiales bacterium
CCGCGGCCGCCGGCGTCCGCCCCGCCTCCGCCGGCGCCCGCCCCACAGCCGTCCCCGTCACCGCCCACGCCGCCGCCGCCGCCCTCCGCCGGGCCGCCGGTGGCCTCGCCCGCGCCGGCGCTGGAGCTGCCGCAGGTGGAGCTGCCCCAGGAGTGGTCCGAGCTGCACGAGGGCCCCGAGGCCACCAGGCCCGCCGCTCCGGCCGGCCCGCCGCGCGAGGCGCCGCCTCCGGCGCTGCGCGCCGTGCCCCCGCTCAGCACCGACCCCGAACCCGTGGGTCCCTTCACTGTGGTGCCTCCGCCGGTGACGGTGGAGCAGGTCGACGACGGTCCCGAACCGCCGGCGAAGCCCTGATCCCCTTGCCCGAGACGAGCCCGAAACCGGGCATCAGTAGGATGCCCAGGCTCGTTGCCCCTTCCGGAGGACTCTCCACGTGATCGTCATCAGCGGTGCGCTCGTCGTCGTCGCCCTCGTCCTGCTCGTCATCGGGCTCGTCATCGCGAGCCTGGGCTGGGTCTACGCGTCCATCGCGGTGAGCCTGCTGTCCTTCGTGTTCCTCGTGATCGGCATCCTGCAGCGCCGCAAGGAGGTGCCGGGAGCTGCCGCGCCCGCCCACGCGGGGTCCGGAGCGGTCGCCGCGGGCGTCGGCGCCGTCGTGCGGGCCGGCGACCGGCTGGTCGGTCACACGGCTGCCGACGACGAGGACACGACCGTCACCGTGTCCAGCGACTTCACGCCGCCTCCGGCGCCCAGCACCGGTGCCGCTGCCCCCGCCGGGCAGGTGCTCGTCGTCGCCGGCCGGCCGCGCTACCACGTCGACGGCTGCCGCTACCTGACGGGCAAGACGCCCGACTCGGTCGACGTGGCCGACGCCCGTGCCGACGGCTTCACGCCGTGCGGCGTCTGCAAGCCCGACGAGGCCCTGACGGCCGCCCCGGCGACAGCCGCCCTGGTCGCGGACGAGGCCCCGGTCGCTGAGGTCCCGTTCACCGACGCCGTGGACGAGGCTCCGGTCACCGCCCCGGTCACTGCCAGGGCCACGAAGGCGCCGGCCAAGCGGGCCGCTGCCAAGAAGGCCCCGGCCGTCAAGAAGGCCGCGGCACCGGCGAAGGCCGCCGCCAAGAAGGCCCCGGCCGCGAAGAAGGCCGCTCCGGTCAAGAAGGCCGCGGCGACGAAGGCCGCCCCGGCGAAGAAGGCCGCCGCACCTGCCAAGGCCGCCGCCAAGAAGGCCGCCCCGGCGAAGAAGGCCGCCGCACCCGCGAAGGCGGCTGCCAAGAAGGCCCCCGCGAAGAAGGCCCCGGCCAAGCGCTCCTGACCGCGCTCCTCACCGCGCTCCTCAGACTGGCAACACGACGAAGGCCGCTCCCGAACGGGGAGCGGCCTTCGTCGCCTTGGGGGTCAGTGGGTGCCCGGAGCACAGGGGGGAGGCCCCGGGCACCCGCCGCGCCGCGAGCCAGCCCTGCTCGCGGGTACGGGGGCCGCTAGAGGCGGCTGCGGAGCGCGGAGCTCCGGAAGGGGTCGCGCGGCGGGGGGACAGGCAGCGACAGCAGCTCACCGTTGGCGTCCAGCCCGCACAGCCCGAGGACGCGGGACAGCAGCGAGTGCGTCGTCTCGCCGGCCTTCACGCCCTCCGCCGTCAGGAACACCCGGTAGATCGTGATGTAGTGCCGCACCGGGGTGTCGTAGCTCCAGTCGATCGACCCGTAGTGCAGCGAGTCGCCGCGGCTGCCGTTCGCGCCGTCCCAGGGGGCGCTCCAGATCTGCACGCCGGCCGGGCCGGCGCTGTAGAGCCCGCCCGTGGAGACGTCCTGGGCCTGCGCGGCCGCGAGCAGCGCGCGTCCCTCGCGCTCCGGGAGGACCAGGGCCGGCCGCACCTGCGACTGCAGGGCGACGGCGGAGCCCGGCTTCGTGAGCCGGAACGACTTGTGGACCGGCTTCGCCTGCTCCAGCTCAACGGTGTGCACAGTCACCGGGGGCCTCCTGCTGCCTGATGTGCTCCAGATGGAGCAGTGCTGGGTGTTCACCAGGAGCATCGGCACCCAGGCAGCCCTTCCTGACTGCGCCGTTCGGGTGGTTCTTCCCGGGCTAGCCCCCTGCCAGGCGCAGCCAGAAGCGCAACCCGAGGTCGGGATCGTCGTGGTGGGCGATGTCAGCCGTCGGGCGGCCCTCGGTGACGCTGACCGCCAGCACCTCCTCGGCGAGCCTCAGCGACCCCTCCCGCAGTGCCTCGGCCAGCTCGCCCGAGGCGGCCCACCAGAGCTCGATGCGGTCGCTGACGTCGAGCCCGGTGCTCTTGCGCGCGTCCTGGACCAGGCGGACGGCGTCGCGCACCAGACCCTGCCGCCGCAGCTCCGGCGTGATCTCGAGGTCCAGGGCGACGGTCTCCCCGCCGAACTGCTCCACCGCCCACCCCTCCCGAGGGGTCTCGGTGACGAAGACGTCGTCGGGGCCGAGGGTGACCTCGGAGCCGTCGACGACGACCCTCGCGGTGCCGTCCCTCAGGCCGGCGGCCAGGACCGCCGCGTCGGCAGCCGCGATCGCCTTCGCGACCTCCTGGACGCCCTTGCCGAAGCGCTTGCCGAGCTCGCGGAAGTTCGCCTTCGCCGTCGTCTCGACCAGGTCGCCGGACAGCCGCTCCAGGGCCACGACGTTGAGCTCGAGCGCGACGAGGTCGCGCAGCTCGTCGGGAAGCGTCTCCCAGCGCTGGGCGCTCACCAGCGCACGCGACAGCGGCTGGCGGGTCTTCGTCTTCGACGCCGCGCGGGCCGCCCGACCCAGGTCGACCAGGCGACGCACCAAGGCCATCTGCTCGCCGAGCTCAGCGTCCACGCGGGAGGCGTCGGCAGCCGGCCACGCCTGCAGGTGCACGCTGTCGCCGCCGACGAGCGCCTCGTGCAGCACCTCCGCCAGGAACGGCGTGAACGGCGCCATCAGGGTGCCCAGGACCGTCAGGCACTCGTGCAGCGTCGTGAGGGCAGCGGGGTCGCCGTCCCAGAAGCGCCGCCGGGAGACCCGCACGTACCAGTTCGACAGGTCGTCGATGAGCCGCTCGAGCCGGCGGCCGGCGCGCAGCGAGTCGAAGGACTCCAGGGCGTCGGTCACCTCGGTGACGGTGGCGTGCAGCTCGGACAGCGCCCAGCGGTCCAGCAGCGTCAGCTCGCCGGTCGTCCCCGGCTGCCAGTCGTTCGCGTCGGCGTAGAGGGTGAGGAAGCTCGCGGTGTTCCACCAGGTCAGCAGGACCTTGCGGGTGACCTCCTCGAGCTGCGCGTCCCCGATGCGGCGGGACGCCCACGGGTTGCCGCCGCAGAGCATGTACCAGCGCAGCGCGTCGGCGCCGTGCTTGTCCATCAGCTCGTGCGGGTCGAGGACGTTGCCCAGGTGCTTGCTCATCTTGCGGCCCTCGGCGTCGAGGATGTGCCCGAGGCAGAGCACGGTCTCGTACGACCCCTGGTCGAAGACCAGTGTCCCGATCGCCATCAGCGTGTAGAACCACCCGCGGGTCTGGTCGATCGCCTCGCAGATGTAGTGCGCGGGGTACGCCGGCTCGACGCCGGTGTGGGGGTACCCGACCTGCGCGAACGGCATCGAGCCCGCGTCGTACCAGCAGTCGATGACCTCCGGGACGCGCGTGGCCGTCGTGCCGCACTCCGAGCAGGGCAGCGTCACGTCGTCGACGAACGGCCGGTGCGGGTCGAGGCCGGAGACGTCCTGCCCGGACAGCTCCGACAGCTCCTTCAGCGACCCCACGACGGTCAGGTGGTCCTCGTCGCACCGCCAGACCGGCAGGGGAGTCCCCCAGTAGCGGTTCCTCGACAGCGCCCAGTCGATGTTGTTCTCGAGCCAGTCGCCGTACCGGCCGTTCTTGATCGTCTCGGGGTGCCAGTCGGTGCCGGCGTTGACCTCCAGCAGCCGGTCCTTGACCGCGGTGGTGCGGATGTACCAGGACGGCAGCGCGTAGTAGAGCAGGGCCGTGTCGCAGCGCCAGCAGTGCGGGTACGGGTGCTCGTACGGGACGTGCTTGAACAGCAGCCCACGCGCCTGCAGGTCCTGGGTGAGCGCCGGGTCGGCCTTCTTGAAGAACAGGCCGCCGACGAGCGGGATGTCGTCCTCGAACGTGCCGTCGGGCCGGACCGGGTTGACCACCGGCAGGCCGTACTTCTTGCTGACCAGCAGGTCCTCCGCACCGAACGCGGGTGCCTGGTGCACGAGGCCCGTGCCGGAGTCCACGGTCACGTAGTCGGCCAGGCCGACGAAGTGCGCGCCCGGGATGTCCACCCAGTCGAAGGGACGTGCGTACGTCGTGTGCTCGAGCTCCGAGCCGGGGAACCGCTGCAGCACCTCGACGTCGTCACCGAGGACCGACAGCAGCGGCTCCGCGACGACGAGCCGCTCCGTGGGCGTCTGCGCCAGGACGTAGGTGACGGTCGGGTGCACCGCGACGGCCGTGTTGGAGACGAGGGTCCAGGGCGTGGTGGTCCAGACGAGCAGCGCAGCGCCCTCGAGCGGACCGCTCGTGATCGGGAAGCGGACGTAGACGGACGGGTCGACGACGGTCTGGTACCCCTGGGCCACCTCGTGGTCGGACAGCCCGGTGCCGCAGCGCGGGCAGTACGGCGCCACCCGGTGGTCCTGCACCAGCAGGCCCTTGTCGTAGATCTGCTTGAGGCTCCACCACACCGACTCGATGTAGCTCGGCTGCATCGTCCAGTAGGCGTCGCCCAGGTCGCACCAGTACGCCATCCGGGTCGTGAGCTTCTCGAACTCGTCGACGTGCCGCTGGACGCTCTCCCGGCACCTCGCGTTGAACTCGGCGATGCCGTAGGCCTCGATGTCCTGCTTGCCGGAGAACCCGAGCTCCTTCTCGACGGCCAGCTCGACGGGCAGCCCGTGGCAGTCCCAGCCGGCCTTGCGCGGCACGTGCCGGCCCTGCATGGTCTTGAACCGCGGGAACAGGTCCTTGAAGACCCGCGCCTCGACGTGATGGGTGCCGGGCTTGCCGTTCGCCGTCGGTGGGCCCTCGTAGAAGACCCACGGCTCGCCGTCCTTGGTGAGCTCCAGGGAGCGCTCGAAGACCTGCTCCCGCTCCCAGCGCGCCAGCACCTCGTGCTCGAGGGCCGGCAGGTCGACCTGAGGTGGCAGCTTCTTCACGTGGTGTCCTCCGTCGGTGGGTCTCGACGGAGGGACGAGGCGTGCGCCCCGCGGTACCACCCTCCTTGTCGGCCAGGCGGAACCCGCTGGCCAACCCCTCTTGCCGTGCCGTGCCGCTCAGGGGGTGATCTTCACCCCGTGCACACCCCTGGGCTCGCACCGTCCCCAGGTCGCTCCTGGCTGCGTCCGGACCTACTCGTCCCCGTCACCGCGACACCGGCAGCGTAGTGGGCGCAGGGGCTCGGCGGCCACGAAGTTCCGGCGGCCGCAGCGCGCGATGGACGGTTGAGGGTGTTCTGTCCAGTTCGCGGGCGGGCTGCTGCGGCGTGGCTCTTTGTGGGCGCTTCGGGTGACACGTACCATCCCGGCGCGTCCGAGCACGTACCGGCCCGAGCAGGGAGTCGTCATGGCCACCGGCAAGCGCTTGCGGAACGTCTTCTCGCGCAAGGAGAAGGCGGCCGGGGTCGCCGCACCTGCACCTGCACCTGCGCGGCCCGCTCCGACTCCTGCCCCGCCCGCTCCAGCGGCTGCCAAGCCCCCTGCCAAGCCCCCTGCCAAGCCGCCTGCCAAGCCCGCTGTGAAGCCACCCGTCAAGGCCCCCGCCAAGGCCGCCCGGCCCGCCCCGAAGCCGGTGCCGCGCGCCACCCCGATCGCCAAGCCCGCCAGCAAGCCCGCCACGCAGAAGTCCACGCAGAAGTCCACGCAGAAGGCAGCCCCCGTGACCAAGAAGGCGGCTGCGGCCGCGACGGCCCCGGCCAAGCAGGCCGCGCCGGCCAAGAAGGCCGCCGCACCGGCGAAGAAGGCGGCACCGGCGAAGAAGGCCGCTGCGCCTGCGAAGAAGGCGGCCCCCGCGAAGAAGGCGGCCCCGGCGAAGAAGGCCGCTGCGCCCGCGAAGAAGGCGG
>CAMLIA010000231.1 GCA_946479905.1 uncultured Frankiales bacterium
ACCGAGCTGCCCGTCGAGCAGTGGCGCCGGCTCGCGCCGCTCGGCAACACCTGCTGGTCGTCGCTGGTGGAGTCGGCGTTCGGCTGGCGGCTGGAGCGGCACAACGCCGGCCTCGGACCGCTGACCGGACCGCCCACCGGCGCCCGCCGCGAAGGCGCCCTCTAGTCGGCCAGCAGCCGGACCTGCAGCTCGGCGAGCAGCCGCTGGTCGGGGTCCTCCAGGTCGAGCCCGGCGACCTCCTGCGCCTTGCGCAGCCGGTAGCGCACGGTGTTGTAGTGCAGCCCGAGCATCGCCGCCGCCGCCTTCACGTCGCCGACCGCCGCGAAGTAGGCCCGCAGCGTCTCGAGCAGCGAACCGCCGTGCGCCCGGTCGTGCTCGACGAGCCGCATCCCCGGGCCCTCGAGCAGCGCCGGGTGCGCGAGGGCGACCTCGCGGAACTGCGCCAGCCGCCAGGACGCCTGCACGTTCTCGGAGTCGGTGAGGCCCGACCAGCCGCGCCGCTCCGACAGGTCGAGCAGCTCCTCCACCAGCGAACGGACCGCGCTCGCCTCGGTCAGGTGCGAGAACGAGCTGCTGATCATCGCCCGGTGCGGCGCCGACCGCTGCAGCCGTGCGTGCAGGTCGGTGAGGACGCGTACGGCTGCGGGCCGCTCGTCCGGTCCGGCGCAGGGGAAGAGCAGGAAGGCCGTGTCGTGCACCGGTGCCGCGAGGGCGGCGACGCGGTAGGCCTCGCAGTAGCTGCGCGCCAGCGTGATGAGCCGACGCGCGGTCCCGGCCCGCTCGGTCGGGTCGGTGGCCAGCGGCCGCAGCCCCGCGAGGACGAAGCCGCTGTCGACGCCGACCTTCAGCCGGTCCGCGACCAGCCGCTCGGTGTGCATGCCGCCGAGCAGGGCGGCCAGCGGCAGGTCGTGCTCGGGCGAGGTCGCCGAGCCGATGGAGGCGTGCCGCAGCAGCGCGAGCGCGGCGACGTCGACCGCCCGTCGCAGGCCGTCGAGGGCCTGCGCCTCGTCGAGGTCGTGGCTGGGGGTGACCCAGATCGTGCCGAACAGCTGGCCCCCGACGAGGACGCCGCCGGCGTACCGCTCGCCGAGCCCCTCGACCGCCTGGTCGGGGATGTGGATCAGCTCGCCCTTGAGGAGCCGGTCGACGTACCCCTGCTCCCGCAGCCGGTCGAGGACGGCCTTCGGCGCCCGCCGCCCGAGCAGCGTCTGGGTGCGGACCTCGTCGGGTGCCTCCCCGCCGGAGTACGCCATGAGCTGCCAGGCCGGGTCGTGCACGACGACCGAGCCGCCGCACAGGCTGGCGAGGGCGTCGGCCAGGGCGAACAGCGAGTCGCCCACCTGGGCTCCCATGACCGGCGACGCGGACACCGACAGCCGCGCCAGCGCGATCACGTGGCCCCAGTCGGCCGCGGGGTCGATGACGAGGACCGCCGGCCCGTCCGGACGCACGTCGGGCACGGCGGAGCCCTTCACGAGCACCGCGGGCGCCCCCGCGGCCCGGGCGTCGTCCTGCAGCTGCCCGCAGGACGACAGCGGGTGCCCGACGGCGACGACGAGCACGTCGGCAGCCATCTGGACGGGGTGCTCCGGGTCGCTCACCGAGACCGCCGCGACGCCCGCTGTGAGCTCCCCGCAGGAGCCGACGACGAGGGCCGGGCCGAGGTCCTCCACCAGCTGCTGGACGGTGCGCACGAGGCCACTGTCGCACGCTCGGGCGCTGTCCCTCTGCACAACGGCACGGGAGGGTTTCGTCACCCGTTGCCAGCGCAGCGCCCTGGGCCCGGGTGCCAACCTGTGGGGCATGCAGCGCTCCGTGAACCCCGTCCGCGTCCAGCGTCGCGTACCGCGCTGGTCCGAGGTGTCGCAGTTCGTCGCCCCCGCCTTCCGGCGCGATCCCGCCGGCCCGCTGGCCCGCGTCCGCACCAGCGCCGACTTCGAGCGGCGCGCGGCCCGTCGTACCCCCAAGGCGGTCTTCGACTACGTGCAGGGCTCCGCCGAGCGCGAGACCGCCGCGCGCCGCGCGGCCGAGGCGTTCCAGTCGGTCGAGTTCCTGCCGCGGGTGCTGCGCGACGTCGCGACCGTCGACACGTCCACGACCGTGCTGGGCGAGCCGGTCGCCTTCCCGGTGGTGCTCGGCCCGACCGGCTTCACCCGGATGATGCGCACCGAGGGCGAGCCCGCCGTGGCGCGGCCCGCCGGTCGCGCGGGCATCCCCTACACGCTGTCCACGATGGGTACGACGTCGCTGGAGGACCTCGCGGCGCAGGCGCCGGACACCACCCGCTGGTTCCAGCTCTACCTCTGGCGTGACCGCGAGCGCAGCCAGGAGCTGCTCGACCGGGCACGCGCCACCGGCTTCCGGACGCTCGTGCTCACGGTGGACGTGCCCGTCGCCGGGGCGCGGCTGCGCGACGCCTACAACGGGCTCACCATCCCGCCGCGGCTCAGCTCGCGCACGCTGCTGGACATGGCCCGGCACCCCCGCTGGACGTACGACGTCCTCACGACCGAGCCGCTGGCGTTCGCGAGCATCGGGGCGGCCGACACCCTCGAGCAGTCGATCAACACCGTCTTCGACCCGTCCGCGACGCTGGCCGACATCGACTGGCTGCGGGCGCGCTGGGACGGCCCGATCGTCGTCAAGGGCGTGCAGCGCGTCGAGGACGCCAAGGACCTCGTGTCCGCCGGCGCCGACGCGATCTGCGTGTCCAACCACGGCGGCCGGCAGCTCGACCGGGCGGCCACGCCGCTGCGGCTGCTGCCCGACGTCGTCGACGCCGTCGGTGACGCGACCGAGGTCTACCTCGACGGTGGCGTCCGGTGCGGCGCTGACGTCGCCGCCGCCGTCGGGCTCGGAGCGCGGGCCGCGTTCGTCGCCCGGCCGTACCTGTTCGCCCTGATGGCCGACGGCGAGGCAGGTGTGGACCACCTGCTCGGGCTGCTGCGCAACGACTACGCGCGCACCCTGCAGCTGCTCGGCGTCACGAGCACCGACCAGCTCGACCGCGACCTCGTCCGGCTGCTGCCGTGAGACGAGCTCTGCTGGGGGCACTGCTGCTCGGCACGGCCGCGTGCGGGACCACCGTCCCGATGACGGAGGCCCAGCAGGCAGGGACGGGGCTGGAGCAGCCGGGTGTGTCGGTGCCGGGCTCCGCGGTGCCTGGGTCGACCGGTGTCCCGGGGACTGTCGACGGGCCCTCGCTCGGCTCGCCTGGTGCTGCACCTGCACGCGGTGCCATCGCCGCGCCCGGCCAGGTCGCCACCCTGGCGCCCCGCTCGACCGCGCGGATCCCCGAGAAGGGCCAGGGCTGGGACGCGAAGAACGTCTACGTCGGGATCATCACGACGAGCGACGCCGCCGGTGCGCTGCAGGCGCTCGGGGTCTCGCTGAACCCGGGCGACGAGATCGCGGACGCGCACGCGGTGGTCGACGACATCAACCGCAAGGGCGGCCTGTTCGGCCGCAAGGTCGTCCTCGTCGTCAAGGACGACAAGAGCGCGGACGTGCTCGCCGACCCGTCGTCCGTGGGTCAGGCCGACTGCGCCTACTTCGCGCAGGACCACCCCGTCATCAACGTCGTCAACGCCGACGCCGCCCTCGACCTCGACAGCTTCCGGGCATGCTTCAAGAAGGCGCGCATCCCGCTGGTCACCGTGACCACCTCGGCCTTCGACGACCAGGTCGCCGGCGGCCTCTCGCCGTACTTCTACAACGCGCTGTCGGTCAGCTGGACCCGTCTCGTCCCGCTGCTGGTCAAGCGGCTGCAGGCGCAGGGGTACTTCAGCGGCTGGAGCGCCGCGACCGGCGCCGCGAGCGCGACCGCCAAGCCCAAGGTCGGAGTGCTCTACGGCAACGACGGCGCCGGGACCCGGCAGGGGCCGGCGCTCGTCGCCGCGCTGAAGCGGGCCGGCTACGCGACCGACAGCTTCCAGTACACCTCCACCGGCGACGCCAGCGCGGCAGAGCTCAAGTTCGCGGGCAACGGCGTCACGCACGTCATCGGCCTGGACACCTTCCAGTTCTTCTTCATGACCGCCGCACGCTCGCAGCACTACCTGCCTCGGTACGGCGTCACGTCGTACAACGGCCTGCAGGCGCTCCTCGCGAGCAACGGCGACCCCGCGCAGCTCAACGGTGCCCTCGGCATCGGCTGGTACCCGACGCTCGACACCGAGCAGGCCCAGGACCCCGGTCCCGGCCCCGGGTCGAAGGACTGCCTCGCCGCGCTCGCCGCCGGCGGTCAGAAGTTCGCCGGCAAGCGGTTCGCCCAGGCGGTCGGCATGGCCTTCTGCGACGGCCTGCACCTCGGCGTGCTCGGTGCCAAGGCCGGCGGCGGCCTCGACCCTGCGCTCATCCGGCAGGGCATCGTCGCCCTCGGCCCGTCCTTCCCCACCGGCGGCGGCTTCGCCAGCGGCCTGAGCGCCACCAACTACGCGATGCCCGGCGCCGGCCGCGACATCGGCTGGGACACCCGCTGCCAGTGCTTCACCTACCGCGGCTCGACCTACCGGATCTGAGGAGCCCTTTCATGACGTCGTACGAGGTTGAGGTCTCCGGCGGTGCGGGCTCGCCCGTGCTGCTGCTCCCCGGTGGCGCCGCCAGCAGCCGCGGCTTCTTCCCGGGCCTCGTCGAGGCGCTGGCCGGCCACCAGGTCGTGAGCCTCGACCGTCCCGGCACGGGCCTCGCCGCCGGCAAGGGCGTCGCGTCGCTGCGCACCGGCTCGGCTGCTGCCGCTGAGGTGCTCACGTCGCTGGGTGCCGGTCCGGCCGTCGTCGTCGGGCAGAGCCTCGGCGGGGCGGTCGCGGTGCAGTTCGCCATGGACCACCCGTCGCTCGTCGCAGGCCTCGTGCTCATCGACCCCACCCCTGTCGACATCCCGAAGCTGCCCGCGACGCTGGTCCGTCTCTTCGGGCTGCTGGCGCTGCCCGGGCGGCTGCCCGTGGTCGGTGGCCGCCTGGACCGGTTCGTCTGGTCCGCCATGAGCCGTCGCGCGCACGTCGCTCCTGAGGCCCGTTCCGGGTTGGAGGTCATGATCGCGTCGGCCTCGATGGCGACGACCAAGAAGGCTGTCGAGACGCTGGGGGAGGACGTGGCCTTGTTGGGACCGCGGCTTGGTCGGCTGGAGGTGCCGGTCGTCGTGATGACCGCCGACCGCAAGCCCGGTCACGCCGTGCGGCAGTCCCACGAGCGGCTCGTCGCGGCTCTGGGTGGGCGTCTGGTCGCTCCTGCCGGGGGCGTGCACGCCGAGCACCTGCGCAAGCCCGCGTGGGTCAACGACCTCGTCCTGTCAGTGGTCGCGGAGGCCCAGGTCGGCCTGCCCGGCACGGCCGGCGCCGAGGTCTAGTAGGCTGCTCCGAGCACCACGGGGCTGTGGCGCAGCTGGTAGCGCACCACACTGGCAGTGTGGGGGTCAGGGGTTCGAGTCCCCTCAGCTCCACCCTTCTGACCTGGGCTTTCACTCTCCGAGTGGAAGCCTTCGTCGTTCTTGGTTGCAGTTTTGGTTGCAGTTTTTTTCGAGCGCCCCTTCTTGTCCTTCTTCTTGGCCTTGCGGACCGCATCAGCAGGCTTCGCCTTGCTGAACAGGGCTGCGCCCATCTTGTCCGCGGCCTCGCGGGCCAGTGCCGGCATGACATGGCTGTAGGTGTCGGTGGTGGTGCGCATCTGGGAGTGGCCGAGAAGTTCCATCACCACCCGCGGGTGGACGCCCTCGGCGAGCAGCAGGGTCGCCGCGGTGTGACGGCCGTCATGCAGCCGGACGCGCCTGACCTTGGCCGCCCGGAGGAGCTGCTGCCAGTCGCGGTAGTCGTTCCGGTCGTCGATCGGTCCGCCAAGCTGATTGGTGAAGACCAGACCGTGGTCCTCCCAGTACTCCTCGGCCTCGATCCGCTCCCGCTCCTGCGCAGCCCGGTGGTCTAGCAGTTCTTCGACCAACTGCGTCGGGAGCACCAGCACGCGGCGAGAACGGGTGGTCTTGGGTTCTTCGAAGACCAGCCCCACGCCGGTGACCCGGTGCAGGCCGCGCCGGACCGACAGGGTGCCGCGCTGG
>CAMLIA010000232.1 GCA_946479905.1 uncultured Frankiales bacterium
CTGCCGGGCGAGTTCCCGTACACGCGTGGCCCGCACGCGTCGATGCACCGCGGCCGACCGTGGACGATCCGCCAGGTCGCGGGCTTCGGCCAGGCCGAGGACACCAACGGCCGCTACAAGTACCTGCTCGCCCACGGCGAGGACGGCCTGTCCACCGACTTCGACCTGCCGACCCTGCTCGGCTTCGACACCGACCACCCCGTCTACGGCCGCGAGGTCGGCAAGATCGGCGTCGCGATCGACACGGTCGTCGACATGCACGCCCTGTTCGACGGCATCCCGCTCGAGTCGGTGTCGACGTCGCTGACCATCAACGCGCCGGCCGTCGTGCTCATCGCGATGTACAAGGTCGTCGCCGAGGAGCGCGGCATCGCCCCGCACCTGCTGACCGGCACCGCGCAGAACGACATCCTCAAGGAGTACACGGCGCAGAACGAGTTCATCTTCCCGCCGGAGCCCTCCGT
Source organism: uncultured Frankiales bacterium (assembly GCA_946479905.1). The sequence continues at coordinate 465 of CAMLIA010000232.1, forward strand.
CGAGCTGGTCGTCGACACGATGGAGTACTGCGCCGACGTCATGCCCCGGTTCAACCCGGTCAGCATGAGCGGCTACCACCCGCGCGACGCCGGCTGCAACGCGCAGCAGGAGATCGCACTGACCCTGGCCGGGGCGCTCTGCTACCTCGAGCGCGCCAAGGTCCGCGGCATCGACCCGGACCGGCTCGCGCCGCGGGTGTCGTTCTTCTGGAACGTGCAGAACGACTTCTTCGAGGAGATCGCCAAGTTCCGCGCCGCGCGCCGGATGTGGGCGCGTCTCACGAAGGAGCGCCTGGGCTGCACCGACCCGCGATCCTGGGTGCTGCGCTCGCACAGCCAGAACTCGGGTGCCGCGATGACGGCGCAACAGCCGCTCAACAACATCGCGCGCACGGCGATCCACGCGATGGCTGCGGTGCTCGGCGGCACGCAGTCGCTGCACACCGACTCCTTCGACGAGGCCTTCTCGATCCCGTCGGAGGAGGCCATCAAGGTCGCCGTCCGCACGCAGCAGATCCTGCTGCACGAGACCGGCGCCGCCGACGTCGTCGACCCGCTCGCGGGCTCGTACTACGTCGAGAGCCTCACCAGCCAGCTCGAGGCCGAGGCGCTCGACATCATCGGGCGGATCGACGCGATGGGCGGCATGGTCGAGGCCATCGAGTCCGGCTGGGCGAACCAGATCATCGCCGACGCGTCGTGGGAGCAGCAGGTCGCGCTGGAGAGCAAGCAGCGCACCATCGTCGGTGTCAACGACTTCGTCGACGACGACATGTCCCTCGGCGGCATCGAGCTGCACCGGCCGATCCCGGGCGTCCACGAGCGACAGGTCGCCCGCCTGAGCAAGGTCAAGCGCGAGCGCCACCAGGGTGCCGTCACCGACGCGCTCAAGGAGATCGAGCGGGTCGCACCGCACCTGCAGACCAACCTCATGCCGGCCGTCGAGCAGGCCGTCAAGGCGCGCGCCACCGTCGGGGAGATCTGCGACGTGCTCCGCGGCGTCTACGGCGAGCACGCCCCCTCCACCGTCTTCTGACCGCAACGTCCTACTTCCTGCGCTCAGAGCCGGGAGCGGCTCCGAGGACGCAAGAGGAACGTGCCGATCTGCATCACGCCGAGCTTGGCGAGGCGGTCCGCTCCCAGGCCTGGCGCCGGTCGACCACGACGGTCCCGCCCCGCAGGACGAGCAGGGGGCTGCGTACGGCGCTGACGTCCAGGTCCGGGCGGCCGCGGACGACGAGCAGGTCGGCGCGCATCCCGGCGGCGACGCGTCCTCGGTCGGTCAGGCGCAGCAGGCGTGCGCCCGCGACGGTCGCGCTGTGCAGCGCCTCGGCCGGGGTCAGGCCCAGCTCGGTGAGCGCGACGAGCTCCTCGACGACGAGGTCCACCGGACCGATGACGGAGTCGGTGCCGAGCACGATCGGGGCACCCGCTGCCCGAGCGGCGGGGAGGGCCCTCTCATGGGCGGCCACCCGCGCGGCCATGATGCTGCGCACCTGCTCGCGCACCTCCGGCGCGAACGCGTCGATCGGGTCGAGGCCGTCACGGAAGTGCGAGCACCCTGCACCGGCGCGGTAGAGGTACGTCGTCGTCACCAGTGCCGTCCCGTGGGCGGCCATGTCAGCGGCGAGCGCGTCGTCGACGTCGTTGCCGTGCTCGATCGAGTCGACCCGGCACCTCACAGCCACTGCCACGGCGCGTGGGTTCGACGCGTGCGCGGCGACGGGCAGGCCGATCCGCCGGGCCTCGTCGACGACGGCGCGCAGCTCAGCCTCGTCGAGCTCGAGCTGGTCGTCTGCTCCGTTGAGCATCACCTTGACCCAGTCGGCGCCGATGTCACCGAGCCGCCGGACCGCGGCGCGGGCGGACTCCGGTCCATCGACCTCGGTCACGATGCGCGCCGAGCCGCTGAACTCGGTCCCGTGCCCGCCCGTGCGGGCGATCCCCTCGCAGCAGAGCAGCAGCTGCGGTCCGGCCGTCACGTCCTCTGCGCATCGGGCGCGCTGGTCGAGCAGCACCTCAGCAGGGCCGCTCGCGTCCCGCGCGGTCGTGACGCCGGCCTCGAGGAGCTGGCGCGCGTTGCCCGCCACCCGGCTGCGGGTCTGCTCGACGGTCGCATCCGGCGTGGTCGCGCCAGCCATGGCCAGGTGGACGTGCGCATCGATGAGCCCGGGCATCACCGTCATCCCTGCGCAGTCGACGACCTCCGCTCCGGACACGGTGAGCGACGGGCCGACCGCGAGGATCGTCGTGCCGTCGACATGGACGTCCAGCCCCGCCTGAGCTGTGCCGTCCTCGCCGAGCACCCAGCCGCCGCGCAGGACCGTGCTCACCAGCCCGCCAGGCGCATGACGTCGTCGAGGATCTCCGGGAAGTGGTTCTTCTTGAGGCTGACGTGCCCCTCGTCGCCGTGGACGTGCAGGTGGGCGCCGGGAACCCGCTCGGCCATCCAGACCGTGTGCCGCCAGGACACGAACTGGTCGACCCGCCCGGTCCAGAACGACACGGGAGTCGTGATGGCCTCCAGCTCGAACCCCCACGGTGAGGTCATCGCGAGGTCGTCCTGGAGCCAGCCCTCGACACCGTTCTCCAGGGCCTTGCGGCTGCTCGCCGCCATCGGCGGACCGTCCGGCGCGAGCATCGCCTCGCGGTCGACGTCGGCGACGCAGTCGTCGAGGGCCTCGATGAACGTCTCGACCGACTGGGCCTGGAACAGCTTCGTGCGCTCGACCTCCAGCGCCGGTCGGATGACGTCCTCGCCCTGATCGGCGAGCCGCCACAGCCGCTGGTTGGCCAGCGCCATGCCGTCGTAGAAGTCGAGTCCTTCGGCGTCCCGTGGCGCCGGGCTCACCAGCACGCCCGCCGCACGGCACTGCGGCAGCGCGCGGGCCATCGCCAGCGCGTTCGGCCCGCCACCGGAGGCGCCCATGCAGATGACGTCGGCGATCCCGAGGTGCTGCAGGGCCTGGTCGACGTCCTCGGCGAAGTCGATGATGCGCCGGCCCGGCCGTGGTGAGCTCTGGCCGTAGCCGGGACGGAGCGGCATCACCAACCGCAGGCCCTTGTCGGCGCACTGCTGAGCGAACGCGTCATCGGGAACCGCCCCGCCCGGCGTACCGCTGAACCAGACGAGCGCCCGGGTCTGGTCGCCGGTGACGAGCACCTCGCAGACGCGGCCATCGGTCAGGGGAACGAGCTCGTAGGACCACTCAGCCATGGCCAGATCCAAGGGCCTGCTCACCCGCGTGGGCAACAGATCCGGTGTCGCTGATCCCGAACAGCCTGTGCGGGTTTTCGACATGGATCCGGCCGGAGCTCGTTCCTAGCATCACACGCATGAGCGCTGCGCAGATCGACGACCTCTTCGCCGTCATCGACGAGGAGGTCGCCGACCACCTCTCCACCCTCCCTGAGGCGACCGTCATGGTCGGCATCACCGTGCGCGGCGAGCGGCACATCAGGAGCTACCGCTCCGAGGGGGCAGAGCTCGTGGAGGCGCCGACTGCGGACTCGATCTTCGAGATCGGATCGGTCTCGAAGGTGTTCATCGGGACGGTCCTCGCCGCGCTGGTCAACGAGGGCAGGCTCTCTCTTGAGGACACGCTGGGTGCGCTGCTGCCGAACGGTGATCGGCTGCCTGCGGAGATCGCCGGCCTGAGGGTCGTCGACCTGGTCACGCACACCGCCGGCGTGCGCTCGGTGGGCCCGATCCACCAGACCTACATCGACGAGGAGACGCGGGGCTTCCCGGTGCCGCCGTTCGGCATCACCACGCACTACCTGCGCTACCGCAAGGAGCACCTGTACAGCGACTGGGAGAACCTCACGGTCGACACTCCCGTCGGCTCGCACTGGAACTACTCCGTCATCAGCATGGGGACTGTCGGCCACCTCCTCGAGCTCGTGACCGGCCAGACCTACGAGGAGCTGCTCGTCGAGCACGTCTGCAAGCCGTTGGGGATGCTCGACACGCGCTACGCGCTCACGCCGGAGCAGCAGGAGCGGGTGGTGCGCGCCTACTTCCCGTTCGGCCTGCCGGCTCCGAACTGGTACCACGACGTCCTCATGCCGCAGGGCGGTCTGCGGTCGTCGATGAACGACCTGCTCGCCTTCGCCGAGGCCAACCTCGCCGCGGGCGCCGGCACCGACGACTCTCCGCTCGGCGCCGCGATGCGGCTCGCCCGCACTCCGGTGATCACCGCCCCGCGACTGCTCGACAACACGCGCGAGGTGACGCAGGCGCTCGCCTGGCGGCAGCTCGAGGGGCGTCCGCGCGCCACGGAGCACGGCGGCGTGACGCTCTTCTACCAGACCGGCCTCGGCGTCGACGACGACTCCCAGGTCGGCGTCGTGATGCTCTCCTCGGCCTACGACAACATGGGCACCCTGGAGCTCATCGCCGAGGCCTTCGGTCGCCAGCCGATCATGCCGCGCTTCCTCAGCTGGTTCGACCGGGCCTGCGACCTCTGACCCGAACCGCGGTCACGCCGGGAAGAGGTGGCCGCGCAGCACGACGTGGCTCGGGTGCTTGAGGACCGCGAGCTCGTGCGGGTCTGCGGGGTAGACGACGAAGCTCGCGACGCTGCCCTCGTCGAGGCCGGGGTCGACGCCGAGCCACTCGCGGGCTCCCCAGGACGTGGCCTTGAGCGCGTCGTGCGCCGACATGCCGATCCCGTGCAGGGCGATCGCCTCGTCAGCGATGCGCCCGTGCACCACCTCGCTGCCGGCGTCGGTGCCGGCATAGAGCGGAACGCCGGCCTCGTACGCCGCACGGACGCGCTCGCCGACGGTCCGGTGCAGCGCGCGCATGTGGTCGGCGTACGTCGGGTACTTCGCGCCCATCTCGGCGATCTGCGGGAACCGGGCGATGTTGATGAGCGTCGGCACGACGGCGACCTGGCGCTCCGCCATCAGCGCGATGCTGTCCTCGAGCATCCCGGTGCCGTGCTCGATGCAGTCGATGCCGGCCGCCAGCAGGTCCGGGAGCGCCTCCTCGCCGAAGCAGTGCGCCGTGACGCGCGCGCCGAGCTCGTGGGCCCGGGTGATCGCGGCGGTCAGCTCGGGCAGCGGCCACAGCGGGGCCAGATCACCCTTCTCGCGGTGGATCCAGTCGCCGACGAGCTTGACCCACCCGTCGCCGCGGGCGATCTCCGCCTCCACGGCGGCGACGAGCCCGGACGGCTCGACCTCCACCCCGATGTCGCGGGTGTGCCGCTTCGGGCTCGCGATGTGCCGGCCGTGCCGCAGGATCTGGGGGAGGTCGCTGCGGCCGTCGATCCAGCGGGTGTCGGCCGGTACGCCGCAGTCGCGCAGCGTCAGCGCCCCCGCGTCGCGGTCGGTCGTCGCCTGCCGCTCCTGCTCCTCCTCGTCGACCGCACCCTGCTTGCCGAGCCCCACGTGGCAGTGCGCGTCCACCAACCCGGGCAGCAGCCAGACGTCGTCGGCGACGAGGGTCGCGTCCTTCACCGGCTCGTACGTGACCCGGCCGTCGACGACGTACACCGTGCGGGTCTCACCGCTGGGCAGGACCGTGCCGCGGAAGCAGAGCGAGTCGGTGGTCACGGCGTCACCCTAGAACGTCT
>CAMLIA010000233.1 GCA_946479905.1 uncultured Frankiales bacterium
CGTCGATGACCTGCTTGTCGATCGCGTCACCGACGCGCTTGTCGAGGTTGTCGGTCGGGCCGGCCTCACGGGTGGCGGCGTTGTAGGCGTCCCACCCGGCGGCGACGGCGGCACGGACCTCGTCTGACACGGGGGCTTCGATGACTGCTCTGCTCACAGCGCTTCCTTCCAGCGGTCGACGAGATGACCGAGCCACGTGTCGGTGAACTCGGTGGTGCGGGACGGGTGCGGCCGCCAGTAGAGGGCGGTCTCGCAGGCCGGGGGGCCGGAGAACGGCGACGGGCCGGTCGAGGGAGAACATCCGCCGCCGCCCTCCGGTGTCTGGCCCGGTCCTGCCGCAGCTTCCCCACTACGGACAGGACCGGGGGTCAGGGTGACCTCGGTGCGCAGGCCGCGCGGCACCGAGGGGAACAGGGCCGCGAGGGCCCGGTGGATGTTCAGCACGGCCGGTCACCCGCCTCGACCAGGCGGAGCGCGCGCGGCGCGGTGCTGCTGCCGAGCAGGACCGGGGTGTCCGGGTCCGCGTCAGCAGCTGCCTGCGCGGCCGCGGTGCGGATGTGCTCGACGTCGTGCAGGCCGAGCGGCCGACCCACCGTCGACACCCCGCCGGAGACGACGCCGAGCTCCACCGAGTCAGCGACCGCGACCGCCGTGTCGACGTCCAGGACCAGGACCACCACACCAGGGGCGGTGTGCGCCGTGATCGGGTTCAGGGCAGTCACGACCGACCACCACCCTCAGCGGGCGGTGTGCGCAGGGTTGGACGCCGCGACGCAGGCGACATGGACCCCTTGACGGCGATCGGGGCGCACCACGGTGAACCGTCAGCAGGCGGGTTGTCGCGGTGCTCGCAGAACGGCCACGTCGCCACGCGCCCGCAGGTGCGACACACGTCGATCACCCAAGAGGTCGGGAACGGCTGCGCCTTCTCGGTCGCTGGCTTGTGGTCATTCGGCATGGTCGGCCTCCTCGATGGTCACGGCCGGGTGGTAGTGCGGGACGGCCTCGTCGAGCTGGCGCTGCACGAGGCGCTGCCAGTCCTCGGGCTGGTGTCCCCAGCCGGGGATCGGGTCGAGGTCGGCCTCAACGACGAGCCGGACGCGGCGCTTCGGGAACAGGCGAGCGATCAGCTCAGCGGGGTCCGGGAGTGCGGAATCGGGACGCGGCGTTCCGGTGGTCTGTCCGGAAACCGCTTCCTCGGCGTTCGGCTCAGCCACGACGCACCTCCTCGGTGTCGTCGTCGCGGGGCGGGAGGGCGATGATCCGCGGCCGCAGCCGCGCCCGGAGCTGGTCGTTCTCGTCCTCGAGGTCCTCCGCCCACTCCCGCCACACGTCGGCGCGGGTGTTCGCGTCCGCGACCAAGGCGCCGGCGACGAGGAACCCGAGGAACACCAGCACCCAGCGGACCGCGTACACGGCCTCCAGGACACGGTCGAGGTACTCGGTCATGCCGCCACCCCCCCGGCTCGGAGGATGTCGAGGATCCGGTCGGTGTGGGCGCGGCACATGTCGTACACCCGGCGCGCTTCGGCACAGACCTCCGGGTCGAGAGCACGGCCGGCACCGACGGCGTACGTCAGGAACGAGGCCCGCTGGTTGATCTGGATCGCCAGACCCGCCTCGGTGAGCGGGCTGTACGGCAGGGCGCTGGTGGCGCTTCCGGTGCTCATGCCGGCACCGCCGTCCGGCTACCAGCCTGGGCGAGCTTGCGGAGTGCCGCGGTCGCGTCGGCTCCCTCGACCGTCTGGCCATCGGGCCAGGAGTGGAGCCGGGCCTTGTGGAACGCGCGGCCGCGCTGGCCGCGCGCCCAGCCGATCACGCCGACCTCGACACCGTCGCGGTAGACCAGCCAGTCCGACATGTCGCGGCCGAACGACTCCACGACGCTGATCTGCTGGGCGACCAGGTCCCCGGCCGCGAGCGGCACAGGGTTGACCCGGCGGACGTCCTTCTCGGTGCGGGTGCCCTCCCACTCCATGACCCGGCCGCAGCGGACACAGGTCAGGACGGAGCGGAAGTCGTACTCGTAGCCGACGAACCCGTCGGTGTGCGGCTCCCCGACCGCGCGCTCGATGGTCGACTCGATGATGTCGAAGAGGTGCCGTCCGTCGGGGCAGCGGTCGTCGACGTAGGGGGAGTGCCCGGCGACCCGCGGCTCGTGGCGCTCGGAGTAGCCGTGACCCCAGTCGTACAGCGGCGTCGGGACTCGGCCGTCACGCACGTAGGTGATCCGCTCGACGAGCTCGCCGCTGGTGCGCTCGTGGGGCGGCAGCACCATCGGGGTGTTACTGGTGGTCATCGGCTTCGTCATGAGACGATTCCTCTCGTTCAGGAGGCCTGGTTGCTTCGCGTCGCAGTGAGAGCAGCCGGGCCTCCGGCTTTCGTTGGGACTTCCGTGCTGGGGGGCTAGGCGCTGTCGAGCAGCTCCCGCTCGTGGGGCATCAGGTACTGGTTGTTGAGGCGCCGGTCGATCGCCCGGTCGATCGCGGCGCCCTTCGCACGGGCGGCGAGGATCTGCGCGTCGCGCTGGGCGTCGACCTCCCGCTTGATCGCGGCGGCCTCGATCTCCTCCGGGGTCCGCTCCGCCGCGACCATGACCCGCCGTTGGCGGAGGAGCTCGACCTCGAAGTCGTACCGGGCCTGCCGCTTCCCGGCCTCTGCCGGGCGGCGCATCGAGTGGACGTCGATGAACCCGTGGACCACCGACGCGACGAACGCGACCCGACGGTTCTCCTCGACCGTCCGGCACATGGCCAGCGCGACGACCAGGTCCCCGAGGGTCACACCGTTCAGGCCGCCGTACGCGCGGAGGAAGTCGTCACGGGAGACCGGCTGCGAGGCCCGACGCGCAACGGCAGACAGACGGGCCTCGCAGCGGCCGCACAGGTGCCGGCCACCGAGCTCGAGCACGCTGACGTCGCGCTCGAGCACCGACAGCCGACGGGTGCGTGCGGAACAGACCGTCCGGGCGGCACGGGGGACAAACCACCCGGACGGGGTCAGGGGGCCGGCGTAGACGTGGAACACGTCCGAGCCGGGACGGTGAACGAGGGACGCGTGGAGACGGGCTGCGACCAGGCCGACGTGGCGGCTCATGCCGCACCCGTCCATCCGGCGCGGACGAGCGCACCGAGCGCCGGGAAGTCCTGCCCGACCTTCGCGACCGCGACGTCGAGTACCTTCGCCTCGGGAGCACGTGACGCCTTGCCCACGCGGACGCCACTGGCGAGCTTCTTGCGGTTCGCCCGGTAGTTCCGCAGATAGGCGCTGTTCGCGCTCTTGCACTCAGCGCAGCGGCAGCCCTGGACGTAGCGGGAGGTGGTGCCGTGGGGGCTCATGACACCTCCACGGTGGTGACGGGCCGCAGCATCGCCTCGACGTCAGCCCGGCGTACCCGCAAGAGCCGGGAGTTCTCGATCCGCGCGGCCGGCAGCGTGCCGTCCGAGATGCGCCGGCGCACCGTGTCGACAGACACGCCGAGGATCTTGGCGGCGTCCTGGATGCTGATGCGCTCAGTCATGCCGCACGCGTCCGGGGCTCGTAGCTCGTGGTGACGGCTCCGCTGCCACAGCCGAAGGCGAGGGCGATTGCCGCGAGCAACTCCTGGGACGCGCCCCGGTGACCGTTCTCGATCGCCGACAGCGTGCCGCGGGAGACCTCCATGCCGCTGACTTCCTTGATGCGCTGGGCGAGTCCCTCGAGAGTGATCCCGACCGCCGTCCGGACATCCCGCAGGGCCATGTGCGGCGGCGTGACCCGGGGGCGTTCCTTCGGCTCTGGGTACCTCGGATTGGGCATGCGGCAACCTTACGGCAAACATGCCGAAAGACAACCCCCAACACGCGGCAAACTTTCTGACCTGCTGAATCTCAGGCATGTCGTTCGCGACCTGCGCAAACTCCAGCGCTGTTGTTTGCCAAACTGGTCTAATGTTTGCCGAAACTTTCGGGCAGTCTGGTCCCATGTCTGCCGACCAGTACGACGCCGAGCGCTTCCGGGAGATCGTCATGGCTCGCGTGAAGAAGCTCGGCCTGACCAGCGACAAGATCGCCAGGACAGGCGGACCCTCCACCACGACCATGTCCAAGATCCGCAAGGCCGACCCGAAGCTCCCCCGCGGCGACACCTACGAGAAGCTCGACAAGGCACTGCGCTGGAAGGAAGGCAGCGCGAGGCGCGTGGCCGTGTTCAACGGCGACCCCGTCGAGCTCCCGGCCGGCCTCGAGCTGGAAGAGGCCCTGGCGGAGGTCAAGAGCGCCGGACTCAGCGAGACCACGCGCCGGATGATCCTCGAAGCGTGGGAGGTCGACCCTGACCGCGAGCGAAAGGGGTCTGCATAACCTCGTCGACAGAGACTCGAACAAGCGGCCCGGCCGTCCCTTGTCCACTATCAGGGAGCGGCGGGCCTGTCTATTGGACCTTCGACGTAGCACGAACGGACAGGTCAAGTCCGATGCGGGGTCAGCCGATCATGGTTTATCCAGCACCCTCCAGCAGAGGGGGGTGAAAGTGGGGGACGGGTCGTCAGTATCACGGGGAGAGTGACCTGCCAGATGATGTTCAACCGCTCCATCACGCTCGACTGCCTCACCGCCTGGTCCTGCTGGATCATCGGCGCAATCCTGGCGGCTGGCGACACGTTCGCGTTCCTGCCGGACGACGCGGGCTTCGCCGGGATCGCCCTGATTGCGCTCGGGCATCTCGTATCCATGCACCGAACCATCGTCCGGATGGAGGAGCGTGAGCGTCGTGCGTTCGACCTGGGCCGAGAAGCGGGGCTCAGGACGATCCGCTAGAGCTGCTACCAGCCGCCGGCGGCGGCCAGGTCGGAGAGTCTGTCGGTGAGCATGTCCATCCGTGACCGGGCGGCGCGGACGTAGCGTTGCGCGGCCTGCGGTGTGGAGTCGCCAAGCCACGCCATGATCTCGGCCTCGGTGGCTCCCTGCTGGGCGAGCAGGGTGGCGCCTGTGGCGCGGAGGTCGTGGAAGTGGAGCGACGGGTGGCCGGCGGCCTCGCGGGCCGCGTACCAGCCGTCACCGCCCTTCTTCAGTGGCCTGCCGTAGAACGTGGACGGGGCGAGCTCGCGGCCGGTGGCCGAGGGGAACAGCAGCGCGCCGCGGCCCCGGGCGACGTGCTGCCGCAGGTGCTCGCGGAGCACGGGCACGAGGTTGGCTGGGATGCGCTGGTCACGCAGGCCGGCGTCGGACTTGGTGCCCTTCCGGATCACGCCCTCGCTCCTGGTGCGCGCGATCGAGTGTCGGACGCGGAGGACCCGTCGGGTCAGGTCGACGTCACTGCGGCGCAGGCCGACGATCTCGCCGTACCGGAGACCGGTCCACAGACCGACCGCCAGCAGTGCACGCCACTCGGATCGGATCGTGGCCAGCATGACGTCGACCTCGGCCGAGGTCGCCAGCTCCTCCCGCTTGCGCGAGGGCGAAGATCCACCGCCGCGAACGGCGAACGGGTTGCCGCAGCCGACCAGCGGACCGTGTGCGCTGACGGCGGTGTTCATGACGGCACGACCGAACGCGTAGGTGTGGGCCTTCGTGGTCGCGCCGGCGTCGCTGCCCCTGGTCCGGTTGCCCCGCCGCCGGCCCGTGGGCTTGAAGCTGTCGTACCAGCCGCTCACCAGCTCGGCGGTGACCTGGTCCAGCGGGAGGGCCCCGAAGGTGGGGTCGAGGTAGCGGGCCAGCAGGTCGGCGTAGTGGTCGCGGGTCCGGGCCGCGAGTGGCCGGCCCTTGACGCGCCGCTCGGTGATCCAGGTCGTCGCGTACTCGGCGAACGTCGGCATGGCTGCGGAGCGCTCAGCTGCGCGGGCGGCGTGCCGCACCGCGGGGGGTGTCCAGGTGCCGGCGGAGATCAGGCGACGTTCGTCGACCAGCCACGCTTCGGCGTCGGAGCGGGTGTCGAAGGTGTGCGGCGCGGTGTGCCGGACAGGGGTCGGCTTGCCGGTGCGTGAAATGCGCAGGGCGCCGGTCGGGTCGCCATAGAATGCCTGCCAACGGCCACGGCCGTTCTTGCTGGGCAGCTGGCGGACGCTAC
>CAMLIA010000234.1 GCA_946479905.1 uncultured Frankiales bacterium
AGGTGGGTACGACGTTGAGCGCGGCCGCCCGGGCGCGGCGCAGGTCCTTGTGCGGTCCGTCCTGCAGGTTCTGGTCCTGGGTGTAGGCGTGGACCGTCGTCATCAGGCCCTTGACGATGCCGAACTCGTCGTCGATCGCCTTGGCCATCGGCGCCAGGCAGTTGGTGGTGCAGGAGGCGTTGCTGATGACGTGGTGGGTCGCCGCGTCGTACTTGTCGTCGTTGACGCCCATCACGATGGTGATGTCCTCGTTGGAGGCGGGCGCGCTGATGATGACCTTCTTGGCGCCGCCGTCGAGGTGGGCCTTCGCCTTGGTGGCGTCGGTGAAGAACCCGGTGGACTCGATGACCACGTCGGCGCCCACCTCGCCCCAGGGCAGGTTCGCGGGGTCGCGCTCCTCGAAGGCGCGGAAGGTCTTGCCGCCGACCGTGATCGAGTCGCCGGTGTAGGAGACGTCGCCGAGACGGCCGAGGATCGAGTCGTACTTGAGGAGGTGCGCGAGCGTCTTGTTGTCCGTCAGGTCGTTGGCGCCGACGATCTCGACATCGGAACCGCTGGCCAGCACGGCCCGGAAGAAGTTGCGGCCGATGCGGCCGAAGCCGTTGATGCCTACGCGGACGGTCACGGAACACTCCTCGGGTACGGGTACGGCACAGTCGTTCGGAAGGCTACCCAGCGGCGGGTGCTCCGCCACCGCCAGGGTCCGGTGCGGACGAGGCTTGCCCATTCGGGAAGCTACCGCCCTCAGGGGGCTCGGATTCCCGACAACGCAAGCTGGTCAGAGCTCGACCGGGGCCTCGTCGCGGGCCGACGTGCGCAGCGCCGCGAGCACCCGCCCGGCGGCCTGCAGGTCACCGAGCCCCGCAGGCGACGGCTCGCCCGGCTCGGTCTCGACGGCCGCCCGCAGCCAGGCCGCGCAGGCCAGCAGCCCCGCCGACGTGCCAGGCGGGGCGTTGCCAGGGACCCGTGGCTGCGAGAGCGCGGCCTCCGGTCCCCCGAGCCAGCGGGCGCCCAGCGGACCGGCCTCCCAGCGGGCCTGGTCGAACGACAGGCGGACGACGGGCGGCGCGGACTCGTGGCTGACCAGGGTGGTCGTGCCGCCCTCGTGCAGCAGCGACCAGGCGACCGGTACGCCCGGCGCGAGCTCCTCCGCGGGAAGCCGTGCCGGGCGGGCGGTCACCCCGACCACGTCACCGCACCACCGGCGGGTCAGGTCGACCAGCTCCGCCGCGGCGGTGCGACCGCGCGGCCAGCCCCGCACCGTGCACTGCAGCGGCGGACCGGTCACGTGCGCCAGAGCTGCCGCGGTGGCCGCCGCCCACGGTTCCCAGCGCTGCAGCAGCCCGACCGCGACGACGGCGTCCGGAGCGGTGTCCCGCGCCAGCCGCAGGAGGTCGGGCTCGAGCGGGGCGGGCTCGGGCAGCAGCACGGCCAGCCCGGCGGCGATCAGGTCAGGCAGGTGCCCCGCCAGCAGGGCGTCGGCACCGTCGAGCACGACGGCGTCGAGCCCGTCCTGGAGCAGCTCGTCCAGGGAGGCGTACGACGGGACATCGCCCGGATCGTCGTAGGGCAGCACCTGGAGGGCACCGCTGACCCGCCAGCCGGCGGCGCGCAGGACCTGGCCGTCCAGCGCATCACCGACGAGGGCGATCCGCGGCGGCTCAGGGGGCAAGCATCTCGGCCGTCACCGCGGCCTCGGTGTCCGGGATGCCGAGCTCACCGGCGTGCTTGTCGGCCATGGCCAGCAGCCGACGGATGCGGCCGGCGACGGCGTCCTTGGTCATGGGCGGGTCGGCGAGGGCGCCGAGCTCCTCGAGGGAGGCGTTGGAGTGCTCGAGGCGGAGCCGGCCGGCTGCCAGCAGGTGCTCCGGTGCGTCGGGGCCGAGGATCTCGAGGGCGCGCGCGACCCGGGCACCGGCCGCGACCGCGGCCCGGGCGGAGCGGCGCAGGTTGGCGTCGTCGAAGTTCGCCAGCCGGTTGGCCGTGGCCCGGACCTCGCGCCGCATCCGCCGGTCCTCCCAGGCGATGAGGGCCTCGTGCGCCCCGAGCCGGGTCAGCAGGACCGCGATCGCGTCGCCGTCCCTGACCACGACGCGGTCGACCCCGCGGACCTCGCGCGCCTTCGCCTGGACCCCGAGCCGCCGGGCGGCACCCACCAGTGCGAGCGCGGCCTCGGGACCGGGGCAGCTGATCTCCAGCGAGCTGGACCGGCCCGGCTCGGTCAGCGAGCCGTGCGCGAGGAAGGCACCGCGCCAGGCCGCCGCGGCGTCGCAGAGGCCCCCGCTCACCACGGCGGGAGGCAGGCCCCGGACCGGGCGACCGTGGGTGTCGACGAGACCCACCTGCCGGGCGAGCCCGTCGCCGTCCTTGGAGACCCGGACGATCCAGCGGTTGCCCTTGCGCAGCCCGCCGGGCGCGACGACGTGGACGTCGCTCGCGTGGCCGTAGACCTCGGCGATCTCCTTGCGGAGCCGCCGCGCCGTGCTGCCGGCGTCGAGGTCGGCCTCGATGACGATCTTGCCTGCGACGATGTGCAGGCCGCCCGCGAACCGGAGCAGCGCAGCCATCTCGGCCTTGCGGCAGCAGGGCTTGGTGACCGACAGGCGGGAGAGCTCGTCCTTCACGGCAGCCGTCATCGCCATCTACGCGTTACCTCTCAGAATCTCCTGGTAGACCGCGGCAAGCAGCCGCGGGTCGTGCCGTGGGGTGCCGTCGCCGAGGGAAACGGGGGCCAGGACCAACCGGCCCCCCGCCGACTCCACGGCCACCATCAGACCATGCCTGTCCAGCACCCGCGCCTCGTCGGCCACCACGACGTCCACGGTGAGCTCCGGCGCGTGGGCGCAGAGCACCTCCAGGTGCGTCTCCGGCGAGTACCCGTCGGTCTCCCCCGGCTGCGGCGCGAGGTTCAGCGAGACCACCCGGGTCGCGGCGGTCTTCACCAGCGCCTCCCGCAGCTCCGGGATGAGCAGGTGGGTGATCACGCTGGTCAGCCAGGACCCCGGACCGAGCACCACGACGTCGGCGTCGAGCACCGCCTGCACCGCTTCGGGGCACGCCGGCGGGTCCTCAGGCAGCAGGTGCAGGGCGCACACGTCGCCGGTCGTGGTGGCGACCGCGACCTGTCCGACGACCCGGGTGATGGCGCTGCGGTCGGCCGGGTCGAGACCGACGACCTCGGCGACGATCTCCAGCGGGGTGACCGAGGCGGGCAGCACCCTGCCCTTCGCCCCGACGAGGCGTCCCACGACGTCGAGCGCCTCGACCATCCCACTGGTGGTCTGGGCCAGGCCGGCGAGCAGCAGGTTGCCGACGGCGTGGCCGGCCAGCGGGCCGTCACCGGTGAACCGGTGCTGCAGCAGCCGTCCCCAGGTCTGGGACCAGTCGTCGTCGCCGGCCAGGGCGGCCAGGGCCATCCGCAGGTCGCCGGGCGGGAGCATGCCGAGCTCGTCGCGCAGCCGGCCGCTCGAGCCGCCGTCGTCCGCGACGGTGACGATCGCGGTGAGGTCGTCGGTCACCTGCCGCAGCGCCTGCAGGGAGGCCGCGAGCCCGTGCCCTCCGCCGAGGGCCACCACCTTCGTCACGGGGCCGTCACTCCCGCCCCAGGTCCCGGTGCGACACGACCACCTCGAGGCCGTCGGCCTCCAGCCGCTTGGCCAGCTCCTCGGCCATCGCGACGCTGCGGTGCTTGCCGCCGGTGCAACCCACCGCGAGCAGCGCGTAGCGCTTGCCCTCCCGCAGGTATCCCTGCGCGAGCAGCTGGACGAGGCCCTCGTAGCGCTCGAGGAACTCGGCGGCGCCCTCGCGCGACAGCACGTAGTCGCGCACGGCGTCGTCCTGGCCGGTCTGCGGCCGCAGCTCGGGGACCCAGTGCGGGTTGGGCAGGAAGCGGCAGTCGACGACGAGGTCGGCGTCCACGGGCAGCCCGTACTTGTAGCCGAAGGACATCAGGGTGAGCTGCAGCGGGGCGGCTGAGGCCTGCTCGTCGAAGGCCGCGCCCACCCGCTGCCGGAGCTCGTAGACGTTGAGCACGCTGGTGTCGAGGACGAGGTCAGCCTTCTCCCGCGCCCCGCGGAGCAGCACGCGCTCGCGAGCGATGCCGTCGACCAGCCCGCCGTCCCCCTGCAGCGGGTGCGGCCGGCGCACCGAGTCGAAGCGCCGGACCAGCGCCTCGTCGTTGGCCTCGAGGAAGAGCACCCGGGCGTGGGTGCCCCGCTGGGCGAGCTGCTCCAGTGCGGTGTCGAGGTCGCCGGCGAACGGCCGCGACCGGGTGTCGGTGACGACCACGATCTTCTGGACGGCGCCCTCGGACCCGAGGGCCAGGTCCACCATCGTCCCGAGCAGCGACGGCGGCAGGTTGTCGACGACGAACCAGCCGAGGTCCTCGAGGTGGTGGGCGGCCGTGGACCGCCCCGCCCCGGACAGCCCCGTGACGACCACCAGCTCGAGCGTCACGTCGAGATCACCTCGCCGGTGGCGGGGTCGAACGCCGGAGCGGGCGCCTCGGAGGCGAGCGCAGCGACGACGGCCTCGGCCGTCGTACGACCCACTCCGGGCACCTCCATGACCTCCTCGACCGTGGCGGCACGCATCCGCTTCAGCGAGCCGAAGTGTCGCAGCAGTGCCTTGCGGCGCGCCTCCCCCAGCCCGGGGACGCCGTCGAGCGCGCTCGTGGTCATGGCCTTGGACCGCTTCTGGCGGTGGTACGAGATGGCGAACCGGTGCGCCTCGTCCCGCACCCGCTGCAGCAGGTAGAGGCCCTCGCTCGTCCTCGGCATGATCACCGGCTCGTCCTGCCCGGGCAGCCACACCTCCTCGAGCCGCTTGGCCAGGCCGCAGAGCGCGACGTCGACGATGCCGAGCTCGGCCATCGCCCGCTGGGCCGCCGCGACCTGCGGCGGACCGCCGTCGACGACGACGAGGTTCGGCGGGTAGGCGAACTTCTTGGGGCGTCCGGTCTGCTCGTCCACCTCGGGGGCGGTCTCGTCGAGGTACCTGGCGAAGCGCCGGCTGATGACCTCGTGCATCGAGGCGACGTCGTCCTGGCCCTCGACCCAGCGCACCGCGAACCGGCGGTACTCCGACTTGCGCGCCAGGCCGTCCTCGAAGACCACCATGGACGCGACCACCGACGTGCCCTGCAGGTTGGAGATGTCGAAGCACTCGATGCGCAGTGGTGCCTCGTCGAGCTCGAGAGCCTCCTGGATCTCCGCCAGCGCCATCGACCGGGCCGTCAGGTCGCTGGCGCGCTTGGTCTTGTGCAGCGCGAACGCCTGCTTGGCGTTGCGCTCGACGGTCTCCATCAGCGCCCGCTTGTCGCCGCGCTGCGGGACGCGGACGCTGACGTTGGTGCCGCGCAGCTGCTTGAGCCAGCGCTCGATCGCTTGCGTGTCAGGGGGAAGCGCCGGGACGAGCACCTCTCTCGGGACGTCCACCTGCAGGTCGTACTCGTCCTCGTCCTCGCCGTAGACCTGGGCGAGGAACTGACCCACCAGCTCGCCGGTGGTGACGTCCTCGACCTTGTCCACGACGTAGCCGTGCTGCCCGCGGACCCGGCCACCTCGGACGTGGAAGACCTGCAGCGCGGCCTCGAGCGCGTCCTCGGTGACCCCGATGACGTCGGCGTCGGTGCCGTCGCCGAGCACGACGGTCTGCTTCTCCAGCGCCCGGCGCATGGCACCGATGTCGTCGCGCAGCCGCGCGGCTCGCTCGTAGTCGAGGGCGTCGGCGGCTTCCTTCATCTGCCGCTCGAGCCGCTTGACGAACTTCGTGGACGAGCCCGCCATGAAGTCGCAGAAGTCGTCGACGATGGCCCGGTGCTCCTCGGCGGAGACCCGCCCGACGCAGGGCGCGGAGCACTTGCCGATGTACCCCAGCAGGCAGGGCCGGCCGACCTGCCCGGCGCGCTTGAAGACGCCGGCGGAGCAGGTGCGGGCCGGGAAGACGCGCAGCAGCAGGTCGAGGGTCTCGCGGATCGCCCAGGCGTGGGAGTAGGGCCCGAAGTAGCGCACGCCCTTCT
>CAMLIA010000235.1 GCA_946479905.1 uncultured Frankiales bacterium
GCACCATGCGCAAGGCGTACCAGATCTTCGCGTTCCTGATCGCCGCCGAGGTGGTCGTCCAGGCGGCCGTCATGGTCTATGCCGTCGCCGCGGCCTTCCAATGGGTGGAGGACGGCAAGGGCGAGCTGACCAAGCAGCTGCTCGACGAGGACAACCCGGACTTCCCCGGCATCGGCGGCTTCATGCTCCACGGGATGAACGGGATGATGCTCATCCCGTTGATCACCATCGTCTTCGTCATCTTGTCCTTCTTCTCGAAGATCCCCGGCGCTCCGAAGCGTGCGGGCATCATCTTCGTGCTCGTGGCCGTCCAGATCGTCCTCGGCCTCGCCGGCCACAGCGCGCCGATCCTGGCGGCGCTGCACCCCATCAACGGGTTCGCGCTGTTCGCGCTGGCCGCGATGACAGGCGTGGCGGCCGGACGCACGGCGCCGGTGAGCACCGCACCAGCCGCCGACCCCGTCACCGCCTGACACGTGCTGGCCGAACGCCGTCGGCTGATCCTCGCCGTCGGCGCGACGGTCGCCGTCCTCGCCCCGCTCGGCTACCTGTGGCAGCGGAGCCTGCTTCCCGACTCCTACTCGGCCGCTGACATGGGCTACGTCGACGACGGCGGCGGCCCGGCGGCCATGACGATGGCCATGGACCACGGCACGAGCGTCGCCGACCTCAGGGCCGACGCGGGACGCCGCGCGGACGTTCGCGTCGACCTCGTGGCCCGCAAGCAGGCCTTCCGGCTCGCGAGCGGCGAGGCGATCGACGGCTACACCCTGAACGGCACCTCCCCCGGCCCGGTCATCCGGGCCACCGAGGGTCAGCTGATCGAGGTGCAGCTGCACAACGCCTCGGTGCCCGGCGGCATCACGCTGCACTGGCACGGCGTCGACGTCCCCAACGCCGAGGACGGTGTCGCCGGCGTCACGCAGGACGCCGTCCCGGTCGGGAGCGACTACACCTACCGGTTCGTGGCCGACCACGCCGGCACGTTCTGGTACCACTCCCACCAGGTCTCCCACACCCAGGTGCAGCGGGGCCTGCTCGGCGCCCTGGTGGTGCTGCCGCGGACGCCGCTCGCCGTCCAGGACCAGCTCGCCCTGGTCCACCAGTACCGGGGCAGGGCGACAGTGAACGGGCACGTGGCGAGGGACGTGGTCCCTGCCCGACCGAACGCGAAGGTCCGGGTCCGTGTCGTGAACACCGACAACGGGGCCCGGTACGTCTGGGCGTCCGTGCCCTACCGAGTGGTGTCGGTCGACGGCCGCGACACGCACGGGGCTGCACCCACCAGCGACTCCGTCCTCGTCACCGCAGGGGGGCGGGTCGACGTGGAGCTGACGACGCCGGCCGACGGCTCCCCGGTTCGGGTCGAGCTCGGTGGTGGTGCGTCCCTCGTCCTCGGTCAGGGCGAGCCGGCCAAGCCGCCCCGGCCGGAGCACGCCCTCGACCTGCTGAGCTACGGCACTCCCGCGCCGATCGGGTTCGACCCGGACAGGGCCACCCGGCACTTCACCTACTCGATCGGTCGCCGCCCCGGCTTCCTGGACGGCAAGCCGGGCATCTGGTGGTCGATCAACGGGCACCTGTACCCCGACGTACCGATGTTCGTCGTCCGGAAGGGCGACGTCGCGGTCATGAGGATCCGCAACCACAGCGGGGCGACCCACCCCATGCACCTGCACGGCCACCACGCCGTGGTGCTGTCGCGCAACGGCACGAAGGCCACCGGCAGCCCCTGGTGGGTCGACTCGCTCGACGTGCCGAGCGGCACGACCTACGAGATCGCGTTCGTGGCCGACAACCCCGGCATCTGGATGGACCACTGCCACAACCTGCCGCACGCCGCGCAGGGACTCGTGGCGCACCTGATGTACGACGGCGTGACCGAGCCCTTCCGGATCGGCGGCACCCGCCGCAACGCCCCGGAGTAGGCCGGGCTAGAGGCGGGCGCTGTCCAGCCGCAGCCGGGTCGTGCTCTCGTCGGCCGGCCGCGCGAGGTAGTAGCCCTGGACGCTGTCGCAGTGCGCGGAGTGCAGGTCTGCCAGGACCGACGCGGTCTCGACCCCCTCGGCCGTGACGGAGAAGCCGAGGTTGTGGCCGAGCTCGATGACGGACCGGACGATGGCGGCGTTGCGCGGGTCGGAGTCCATGGCCATGACGAAGGCCCGGTCGATCTTCAGCTCGTGCACGGGCAGCGCGGCGAGGTACCCGAGCGAGGTCTGCCCGGCGCCGAAGTCGTCGATCGAGATGCGCACGCCCGCGGCGGCGAGCCGGCCGAGCGACTCGGCAGCCCGCTCGGGGTCGACGAGCAGCGCTGTCTCGGTGATCTCGATGAGCAGCCGGCTCGACGGCGTGCGGGTGCGGATGAGCGCCTCGAGCACGCCGTCGGCGAAGTCCGCGTCCCCCAGCGAGCGGGCTGAGATGTTGACGGCCATCGACAGCTCGCCGCTCGGGTCGAGCCGTGGGAGCGCGCGCAGGGCGTTGTCGAGCACCCAGCGGGTGAGGGGCTCGACCAGCTCGGTCTGCTCGGCCGCGAGCAGGAAGGCGTCGGGGTAGAGCAGCCCGAGCGTGGGGTGCTGCCAGCGGACGAGCGCCTCGACGGCGGTGACCCGGTTGAGAGCGAGGTCCGTCTTCGGCTGGTAGTGCAGCACCAGCTCGTCCCGGTCGATCGCCTCGGCGAGCTCGCCGACGAGACGGAGCCGGGTGGCGTCGTACTGCTCGTGCCCTGCCTGGTGCCTGGTGGGGCCGAGGTGGCCGCGCTTGGCGGCGTACATCGCGACGTCCGCCTTGGTCATCAGGGCGTCCACGTCGGAGCCGTCCGCGGGGGCGAGGACGAACCCGATGCTGGCCTCGATCGCCAGCGGCACGTCGTCGACGACGAGCGGCTCGGCGAGCAGCGCCCTGACCCGGGTGAGGGCGCGGACGGCCTCGTCCTCGTCGTGGACGCTGGACAGCACCAGGCCGAACTCGTCGCCGCCGAGCCGCGCGACCACGTCGCCGTCACGGACGTGCGCCACCAGCCGGTCCGCGAGCTCCACCAGCAGCCGGTCGCCGATGGCGTGCCCGAGGGTGTCGTTGACCTGCTTGAAGCGGTCGAGGTCGATGAGGGCGATGGCGGCCGGGCCGGCGGCGATGGCCGTCGCCGCGTGCATCGCGAAGTCGGCGCGGTTGGGCAGCCCGGTCAGGGCGTCGTGGTGCGCGAGGAACAGGTTGGCGTCCGCGGACCGGCGCAGCGCGCGGCTGGTCCAGGTCGCCGCCGCGAGCAGCGCCAGCCACAGCAGACCGAGGCCGACGACGAGGACGAGCAGCTGGCCGCGGCGCTGGGCCTGCTCCTGGGCCACGATGTCGCCGTCGGGGAGGTAGAGCTCGACGACGCCGGTGATCGTGGACGTGCCCGGCGCGTAGAGCGGGACGTACGCCTCCACGACCCGCGGGCCGCTCGTGTCGTGGTCGTCGCCGTTCAGCGTCGTCAGCGCCGCCTTGACCTCGCCGGCAGCGGCCTCCAGCGCCTCGTCGTCGACCTTGGTGTTGACGCGGCCGTCGTCGGCGTAGACCACGTGGCCGCTGACGTCGCGCAGCCGGAGCCGGAGCAGCTCGTGACTGGCGATGGCGCCGGTGACCGCGGTCTGCAACCTCCGGGTGTCGGCAGCGCCCATCCGCTCGACGGGCCGGTTGCCGACGACCGGGGCGACGACCGTCCCGGCGACGAGCTTGGCCTCCGTGCGGGCCTGCGCGAGGCCGCGAGCCTGGGACTGGCGGTCCGCCAGCGTGCTGAGCAGCACCCCGAGGACGAGCACCGGGACGAGGGAAACCAGGACATAGCCGACGAACAGTCGACGTGCGCTACCCCGGACCCCTCTCACGAAGTGAGGATCGGCACACGACCCACGATCCCGACTGCTCCGAACGGCTCAGTTGCGCGAGGCAACCGGTCGTACGAACGCGGCGACCAGCACGAAGGACGCGGCCAGGAAGACCGCCGAGCCGGCGAAGGCTGCGGTCGTGCCTGTCACGAACGCGTGCACCGGCGTGCCCCCGGCGTGCTTGGCGGCCGTGCCGAACACCGTCACGAGGACCGCGACGCCGAGCGCACCACCGAGCTGCTGGGTGACGTTGACGAGGCCGGAGGCGGCGCCGGCGTCCCGCATCGGCACGCCGGCGAGCGCCGCCGAGGTCAGCGGCACGAAGGCCATCCCGTTGCCGACGGCGAAGAGCAGCAGGCAGCCCAGGACGTGCAGGTACGACGAGTGCTCCTCCAGTCCGGTCGCGAGCGTGAACCCGGTGGTGCCGAGCGCGATCCCGCCGAGCATCAGCACCCGGGCAGGGACCCGGTCCGACAGCGACCGCGAGGTCAGCTGGGAGACGGCGAAGACGGTCGTCGGCATCGGCAGGAACGCGAAGCCGGTCTGGATCGAGCTGTAGTGCAGCACGTCCTGCAGGTACTGGGTGAGGAAGAAGAACAGGCCGAACATGCCGGCGAACATCAGCCCCCGGGCCACGTTGGCGCTCGTCCGGCTGCCGTCGGCGAACAGGTGCAGCGGCGTGATCGGCTCCGGTGCGCTCAGCTCGACCTTGACGAAGACGGCCAGCAGCACCAGTCCGGCGACGAACGACGTCACGGTCCACTGCTCGCCCCAGCCCTCGGTGGCGGCCCGCACGAACCCGTAGACGACCAAGCCCATCCCGAGGGTCGAGGACAGCGCGCCGGCGAGGTCGAAGCGCCCCGGGTGCGGCTCGGTCTCGGGCAGCAGGGCCCGACCGGCCAGCACGACGGCCAGCCCGATCGGCACGTTGACGAACATCACCCAGCGCCAGGAGGCCCACTCGGTGAGCAGCCCTCCGAGGATGAGGCCGAGGGCACCGCCGGAGACCGAGACGGCGGTGAAGAGCGCGAGGGCGCGCAGCCGCGCCTTGGGCTCGGGGAACATCGTGGTCATCAGGGCCAGCGACGACGGCGCCGCGAGCGCGCCGCCGATGCCCTGCAGCGCGCGGGCGGCGAGCAGGAACCCGCTCGAGGTCGCGAACCCCCCGACCAGGGAGGCGAAGGTGAACACGACGACACCCGTGACGAAGGTCTTGCGGCGGCCCATCAGGTCGCCGGCGCGGGCGCCGAGCAGGAGCAGCCCACCGAAGGTGAGCGTGTAGGCGTTCAGGACCCAGGACAGCCCGGCCCGCGAGAACTGCAGGGCCTCCTGGATGGTGGGGAGCGCCACGTTCACGATCGTGGCGTCGAGGACGACCATCAGCTGCGAGGTCAGGATGACCGCGAGCACGAGGTTCTCGTGGCTCACCCGGCGCCGGCGCGGGACCGGCGGCGCGGGGAGCTCAGGGGCGAGTGCAGACATGGGACGCCTTCCCGGCGTAGACTTTGGTGGAAGCGGAAGCAACCTCCGCATACGATACGGAGGCATCCTCCGTTTTGCAAGCCACCTGGGGAGAGCAGTGACGAGCGACACCGCGGCCCGGCCGATGCGGGCCGACGCGCGGCGCAACTACGAGCGGCTCGTCACCGCGGCCCGTGAGGTCCTCACCGAGCGCGGCAGCGAGGCGGCGATGGAGGAGATCGCCAAGCGCGCCGATGTGGGCGTCGGCACGCTGTACCGCCACTTCCCCCGCCGCATCGACCTGGTCGAGGCCGTCTACCGCGAGGACGTCGACGGCATCGTCGCGCTCGCCACCGACGTCTCCGAGCGCGAGGAGCCGTGGGACGCCCTGGTCGCCTGGTTGCACGGCTTCCTGAAGTACGCCGAGACCAAGCGCACCTTCCTCACCGAGCTGCACGAGGCGTTCGAGAAGTGCCCCGACCTCGCCGTCCGGTCGCGCGAGCGGATCGGCGGCGCCGTTCGGCTCGTGCTGACCCGGGCCCAGCAGGCCGGGGCCGTCCGTCCCGACCTCGACGAGGACGACCTGATGCAGCTCGTCAGCGGCATGTGCATGGCGCGCAACGCCTCGCTCGCCCAGAACGAGCGGCTCCTCACGCTGATCCTCGACGGCATCAAGAC
>CAMLIA010000236.1 GCA_946479905.1 uncultured Frankiales bacterium
GGCGCGACTAGCCTGGTCCATCTATGTCTGCCCGCCCCCCCTCCCGCACCAGACCGGCTGACGAGGCTCCCGAGCCGCGTCGCGGGACCAGGCAGCGAGCCCCGAAGCCGCAGGTCGTCGACGTCACGGCGGTGCTCGTCGCGCACGACGGCGCCGCCTGGCTGCCGGAGGCCATCGAGGCCCTCGCCCGCAGCACCCGCGTCCCCGCGCACGTGGTGTGCGTGGACACCGGCAGCACCGACGGCTCGGCCGAGCTGCTGGAGCAGGCGTTCGGCGACGTGCTCCGGTTGCCGCGCGACACCGGCTACGGCGCGGCGGTGGCTGAGGCCCTGCGGCACGTGCCCGCAGCCACCTGGCTGTGGCTGCTCCACGACGACGTCGCCGTCGAGCCCACCACCCTGCAGGCGCTGCTCGAGGAGGCCGAGGCGAGCCCGTCGGTGGCGCTCCTCGGCCCGAAGGCCCGGGACTGGAACGACCCCCGCTACCTCGTCGAGATCGGCATCACCACCGACGCTGCCGGGCACCGCGAGACCGGGCTGGAGCGCCGCGAGTACGACCAGGGCCAGCACGACGCGGTGAAGGACGTGCTCGCCGTCGGGACCGCGGCCGCCCTGGTCCGGCGCGACGTCTGGGACGCCGTCGGCGGGCTCGACCCGCAGCTGCCGGTGTTCCGCGACGACCTGGACCTCGGCTGGAAGGTCAACGCCGCGGGTCACCGGGTGGCGGTCGTCCCCGCCGCCCTCGTGAGGCACGCCCGGGCGGCGACGACGGGGCACCGGGAGACCGACGCCGCCCCCGGCCGGGCGACCGGCACCGACCGGCAGCACGCGGTCTACGTGCTGCTCGCGCACGCGAGCGCCGTGCGGCTGCTCGGGCTGGTGCCGCGGCTGGTCCTCGGGACCGTGCTGCGCTCGCTGCTGCTGCTCCTCACCCGGCAGGTCGCCGATGCCGGCGACGAGTGGCGGGCGCTGATCAGGACGTTCGGCCGCCCCGGTGTCGTGCACCGGGCGCGCCGGGAGCGGGCCCGGACCCGCCGGGTGAGCCAACGCAAGCTCCGGCCGCTGTTCGCCTCGCGCACGGTGCGGATGCGGGCCCGGATGGGGGCGCTGTCGGAGTGGCTCAGTGGCGGCGGCGCTCCCGTCAGTGACCCGAACCGTGCCCTGGGCGACCTCGGTCCCGACTCCGAGGACTTCGAGGACCTCGCGCTCGGCGGCACGGGAGCGCTGAAGCGGCTGCTGCTGCGCCCGGGGGTGCTGCTCACCGCAGGCCTGGGTGCCGTGACGCTGCTCGCCGAGCGCAGCCTGCTGGGCTCGGGCGCCCTCGGCGGCGGTGCGCTGACGCCGACCCCGGGCGGAGCGAGCGACCTGTGGCGGGCCTACGCCGGCGCCTGGCACGACACGTCCGTGGGCACCGGCCAGGCCGCTCCGCCCGGTACGGCTGCCTTCGCGGCACTCGCCACCCTGCTGCTCGGCAAGCCCGGGCTGGCGGTCGACACCCTGCTGCTGGCGAGCGTGCCGCTCGCCGGCGTCTCGGCGTACCTCGCCGCGAGCCGGATGGTGCGGCACCTGCACCTGCGGCTGTGGGCTGCGGCCACCTGGGCGCTGCTGCCCGCCGCGACGGGCGCCATCGCCGCCGGCCGGCTCGACGCCGCGGCCGTCCAGGTCGCGCTGCCGCTGCTGGTGCTCGCCGCCGGTCGGCTGCTCACCGACGACCCGCGCGTGGAGGGCTGGTGGCGGGCCTGGTCCCTCGGCCTGGGGCTCGGCGTCACCTGCGCCTTCGCGCCGCAGCTGTGGCCGCTCGCCGCGGCCGTCCTGCTCACCGGTGCCGTGGTCAACCTGGCCGTCAGGGGTGGCCGCCGGCGCGCCGCGGCGGCCGTGCTCGTCGCCGTCGTGCCGGGCGCCCTGCTCTACCCCTGGTCGCTCGGCGCGGTCGCGCACCCGTCCCGGTTCGTGATCGGCGCGCAGGTCGCCGACGCGAACCTGCCCGCGTGGCACCTCGTGGCGCTGTCGCCCGGCGGCCCCGGGGTGCCCGTGGCCTTCCTGTTCCTCGGAGTCGTGCTCGCCGGCCTCGCCGGCACCGTCCGGAAGGACTTCCGCCGGCTCGCCCAGACCTGCTGGGGGGTGGCGCTGCTCGCGCTGGGCCTGGCCCTCGTGCTCAGCCGTACGACGGTGCAGGGCCAGCCGGTGTGGCCCGGGCTCGCCGTGCAGGTCGCCGCCCTCGCCGTCCTCGCCGCCGCGCTGGTGGCCGCGAGCGGGGCCCGCACCCGGCTGGCCGCGCTCAGCTTCGGCTGGCGGCAGCTGCTCGCCGGCCTGGTGGCGGTGGCTGCCGGCCTCGCCCCGGTCGTGGCCGCGGGGATCTGGGTGGTGCGCGGCGCCGACGACCCCGTGCACCGCACCGACCAGGCGGTCCTGCCCGCGTTCGCCCGGGCGGAGCTCGCGGCGCTGCCGGGGCTGCGCGTGCTGGTGCTGGAGCCTGCGGCGGACGGCCGGCTCGCCTATGCCCTGACCACCGCCGACGGCAGCACCCTGGACGTCTCCGGGCTGCGCCCCAGCCCCGGGCAGTCCGCCGCGCTCGACGCCGTCGTCGCGGACCTCGCGTCGCCGCGGGGCAGCGACGCCGCCGAGGCGCTGTCGACGCGGGCGGTCCGCTACGTCGCGCTGCGCTCGGCCCCCGGCAGCGACGCGCTCGAGTCGGTCCTGGACGCCCAGTCGGGGCTGGTGCGCCGCACCCGCGCCAGCTCCGTCGAGCTCTGGCAGGTGCTGGCCCCCTCCGCCCGGCTCCAGGTGCTGCCGAAGGACCTCGCTGCGGCCGCCCTCGCCGGCGACCGCGCTCCCACGTCCGAGCTGCTGCTCGGCAACCCGCCGACCAGCCTGCCCGCCGGTCCGGAGGGGGCGCACCCCTCGGTTCCCCGCGGTCCCGACGGCCGGTTGCTCGTGCTCGCCGACGCCTACGACGACCACTGGAAGGCGACGCTCTCCGGCGAACCGCTGCCGCGCCGGAAGGCCTGGGGCTGGGCGCAGGCCTTCGTGCTGCCGGCCTCCGGCGGGCGGTTGGCCCTGTCGTACGACCAGACCGGGCGGCACGCCGGACTGGCCGTGCAGGTCGCGCTCGTGCTGCTGGTCGCCGTGCTGTCCGCGCCGGGTGCCCGCCGCCGCCGAGGCCTGGAGGACGACGTCGACACCGAGGACGAGCCCACCGGTGAGCCCCGTCCCAGCCGGGCGCTGGCGGTGACGGCATGAGGCGACCGCCCGCCGGGACGCTCGCGATCGTCGTCCTGCTCGTCATCGGCACCGCGGTCGGCACCTCCGTGCACCGCCCCGGCGTCCGGCAGTCCACCAGCAGCTCGGTCGAGGTCGTCGGCGCCACCGTGGTCTGCCCCGACCTGCGTCAGGCCAAGGACCTGCTGGCGACCCGCGTCAGCGTCGGCTCCGGCCTGCTTCCCGCCGGCCGCGCCTCCAGCGGCGGGGCCGTCGACGCCCGGCGGCTCACGCAGGAGGGCACCTCGGTGGACGTGCCCGTCACGACCGCGGGTCAGGTGGCGGTCGGCCTCGGGACCGGCACCACCAAGGACGGCCTGGTCGTCTCCGCGACCGGCGACCTCGCCGCCGGCCTCGAGGTCGAGCAGGTGACCCGCGGCGAGCGGGGGCTCAACCGGGGGCTCGCCGGCCTGCGCTGCGAGGCGCCGAAGCCGGACGTCTGGTTCGTGGGCGGGTCCACCATGCTCGGCAACGAGACGACCCTGGTGCTGGCCAACGTCGACGACACCCCCACCACGGTGAACATCAGCATCTTCACGGCACGGCACGACCTCGAACCGGCGTCGGCACAGGGCCTCGTCGTGCAGCCGCACACCCGCGAGGAGATCCCGCTCGACACCCTCGCTCCCGACGAGGACCTGCTGGCCCTGCACGTCCAGAGCACCCGGGGACGGATCGCGGCCGGGCTCCGGCACGCGCTGAAGACGCTCCGCGCCACCGAGGGCGTCGACTGGGTGCCGCAGACCCAGCCGCCGTCCACCAAGGTCGTGGTGCCGGGGTTCGCCTCCGGCCGGGGGCTGCGCGCCCTCTACATCACCAACCCGGGCACCGACGACGCGACCGCGAAGGTGACCGTCACGACCCAGGACGGGCAGTTCGTGCCGAAGGGCGACGACGCCATCGACGTCCCGCACGGCCGCACCGTGTCGGTCCGGCTCGACGACGTGACACTCGACTCCGCGCTGGCGGCCACGGTCACCACCGACGGCGCACCCGTCGTCGCCGGTGGCTTCGCGAAGGACTACCAGGAGGGCCCGGTGCGCGAGTTCGCCTACACCGCGGGCGCGCTGCCGCTGTCCGGGCCGGCTCTCGTCACCGACGTCGTCATCGACCGGCCCACCGAGAGCACCCTCATCCTCACCGCCCCGGACGCCGCCGCGACCGTCACGGTCATCCCGGTCCCGGTGCTCGGCCACTCGGCCACCAAGCCGTCCGGCGCGAAGACCGTCCGGATCCCCGCGGGTCGCACCGCCACCCTGCGGCTGTCCACGTTCTTCCCGCCCGGCGCGAACGCCCAGCTCGCGGTCGAGGTGCGCCCGGAACCCGGGTCGGGACCGGTGTACGCCGCCAGGTACCTCCGTGAGCACGGCGCCCACGGTCCCCTCACGACCCTGCTCGTGCTCGAGGGCCCGGCCCAGCTGGTCAGCCGTCCCGTGGTCTTCAGCGACCCGCAGGTGGGCACCCCCTAGGGCGGGTCGATGACGTCCGGATCGAGGCCGAGCAGCTGCGCGACCTGGTCCACGACCACCTCGTGGACGAGCTGCCCGAGGTCGCCCCGGCCGCTCGACCGGGCCTCCAGCGGCCGCCGGTAGACCACGACGCGGGGCGGGCTCGCCGGGCCCGCCGGGAGCAGCCGCCCGAGCGGCACCGGCCCGCCCGCCGTCTCGTCGGCGACGACCCCCTCGTCCCACCCGGAGTCCGGCGGCGGCACGTCCTCGACGGCGAACTCCACGCCCAGCAGCTGCTCGTGCCAGCGCTCCTCGAGGTCGGCGATCGCGTCCCGGACCAGGTCGTCGAACAGCTCCGAGCGGCTCCGGGACGCCGGGACCAGCACCTCGAGCGAGCCCACCGTGACCCGCCGCGACAGCAGCCTGCCCCGCAGCCCGCGCCCGTGCCGCTCCCTGCGCGCGCTCATCCGGCGAGCCTTCCACACCGGCCGAGCCCGGGGGAGCTAGCGTCTGCCCCGTGAGTCCGGTCCGGCGCTGCTCCCGTACGGGCTGCGGGCTGCCTGCCGTCGCCACCCTCACCTACGTGTACGCCGACAGCACCGCCGTGGTCGGGCCGCTCGCCACCCACGCGGAGCCGCACACCTACGACCTGTGCGAGGCGCACGGGGCGCGGCTGACCGCACCCCGCGGGTGGGAGGTCGTCCGCCACGACCCCGACCCGGCGCAGACCCGGGTGCGCAGCGTCGACGACCTCGAGGCCCTCGCCGACGCCGTGCGCGAGGCCGCTCGTCCCTCCGGCCGCCCGGAGCTGCCGATCCCGGACGCGAGCGGCCGCCGCGGCCACCTGCGCGCCCTCCCCACCCCGGGCTGAGCCACCCGCAACGAGGGCGTTCTGTCCGGTTTGCCCCAGACACGCCCACTGCTCAAGGGATCTCGAGATTGGGCCGATCGGGTGTGCAGAACAGCCCACTGGACCAGCCCCCAGGAGACTTTCGATGTCGCTCGTCACCACGCCCACCAGCAAGCTCGCCTCCTGCACCGCCTGCAGCGGCACCCGCGTCACGCACATCACCATGACGCTGACGGACGGCTCGGTGGTGGACTTCGCGTCCTGCCACAGCTGCGAGCACAAGAGCTGGACCGAGTCGGGGACGGGCCTGGCCGTGACGGACGTGCTGAAGAGGGCCCAGAAGGTCAAGAAGGCCGCGTAGCGGCCGCAGTGTGATCGTGGCCGCGTAGCGGCCGCAGTGTGATCGTGGCCGCGTAGCGGCCGCAGTGTGATCG
>CAMLIA010000237.1 GCA_946479905.1 uncultured Frankiales bacterium
ATGGTGACGCGCTCGTGTTCGTGATGCTCAACCCGAGCACAGCCGACGCGACCGAGGACGACCCAACAATCCGCCGCTGCATGGGCTTCGCTCGCCGCGAGGGCTACGCCGGGATCGTTGTCGTGAACCTCTACGCCTACCGCTCGACGGACCCGAAGGCCCTTCTGACCTGCGGCGATGCGGTCGGCCCCGAGAACGACACCTACCTGCGGCTGCTTCTGACTGAGCAGCGTCGGCGGGGCAATCCGGTCCTCGCGGCGTGGGGTGCGAACGCCCGGCTCGACCGCGTGGGGCGCGTCCTGAACCTCGTCCCCGGCGTGGACTGGCAGTGCCTCGGCACGACCAAACAGGGCGCGCCGAAGCACCCGCTCTACATCAAGAACGACCAGCCGTTCGTGCCCTACCCATGGGCCGCGCTGACGGCTCAGAGCGGCCCCTTAGCCTCCGTTACCGACACGTCCGCGCCTGCTGAGAGCGGCAGTTCTGCCTGGCCCGCTGACTACGTCAGCGACTACTCGCAGGCCGACTACGACCTCGACAACGGGCCGCAGTCATGACCCGCTCACTGCTTGTCCTCGCGGCCGTCGCCGGCTGCGCGACCCCCCACGCTCCCACCGCCGCCGATCACGCTGGGGAAGGCGTGACAGCGGCGGTGGGCACAGCCTCCGCGCCGTCGCCGCTCCCCCAGGCGGCACCCCGGAAGGCGCGGAAAGAGGCGTCCCGGTCCCGCCCCACGGCAGATCCCACCGGGACGACAGCGAGCCGGACCCGACCCTTCACTGGACTGACGGCGCCCGGGTCCGGCTCGCCCCTCACCAGCACCGCCTACTGCGAGACCGGGCTGATGGCGAACGGCCGCCACACCCACAAGGGCGCGGTCGCCGCGAACGCCTGGCCGCTCGGGACAGTCCTACGCGTCTCCGACAGCCCCTACGGCCCCGGCCTGTTCACCGTCGAGGACAGGTATGGCTGGGGCACGCAGCTCGACTTCGCCACCCCCGGAGACTGCGCCCTCGCACGCGGCTGGGGACGCCGCACCGTCCGGGTCGAGGTGGCGTCGTGATCCCGCTCCCCGGTACTCGGCACGGCAGTCTCCGTGGCCTCCGCCGCCACAAGCTCGACCGCACCCCTGTCTGCGACGCCTGCCTCGACCTCGCCTGCTACTACGAGCACCAGCGCGCCTGGGCCAACATCAAGCGGCGACTCGCGTCATGACCCTCGCCTTCGTCGTCTACGGCACCCCCATCGGCCAGGGCCGCATCAGCTTCCTCGGCAAAGGCCGCGCCGTCCACAGCAACGCCAAGACCCTCCACCCGTGGCGGGCGCTCGTCGCGAGCCGCGCCGCCGAAGCACAGACCGGCATGCCCTACACCGGTCCCGTCCAGCTCCGCGCGTCCTTCTACCTGCAACGCCCCAAGCACCACAGCAACAGCAGAGGCCTCCGCGACAACGCCCCCAGCCACCCCGCGAAACGCCCCGACCTCGACCACCTCCTCCGCGCCATCGGCGACGCCCTCACCGGCATCGCCTGGGTCGACGACAGCCAGGTCGTGAAGGTCCGCGCATCCAAGAGCTGGTGCGCCCCCGACGCCGCCCTGCAAGAACCCGGCGTCGTCATCGAAGTCCACCCCGCGGCCGGGCCATGACATGTCCCCCTACCGGCCCATTCAGCGCCAGCAGCAGGCGAAGCGGCTCAAGCGCCCGACCTGTCCCCGCTGCGGTGCCCCCGCGATCCGCAAGGCGAAGGACGAGTACCGCGACCTCGACCGCGGCTTCCCACAGCCACTCCACCACTGCAACCACAGGACCGACATGACCACAGGCGAGATCGACACGTTCCTCGGCGCGACCGAGGTCCCCCGCGACCGCTGGGGCCGGCCGATGATCCTCACCCCCGACGGGAAGCGGAAGGCGTACACCCGCTGCACCACCTTCGTCGGGTGCCTCGAGGACACCTACAACCTCGGGAAGTGGCAGCAGCGGATGGTCGCGCTCGGCCTCGCCCAGCGCGAAGACCTCCTCCTCGCAGTCTCCGCCCATCATGACGACAAGACCGAGCTCGACAAGCTGTGCGAGGCGGCGAAGGAAGCCGCCGCCGCGTCCTCCGGCGCGACGAAGGGCACGGCGCTGCACCGGATCTGCGAGCGCCTCGACCGTGGTGAGAACGTCGACATCCCCACCGCCTACCGCAAGGACGTCCAGGCGTACCAGGACGCGGTCGCGGGGGTGCAGTGGAGCCACATCGAACGGATCACCGTCCACGACGGGCTCGAGGTCGCCGGCACCCCCGACCGGCTCGGCGACTCCCTCGTCTGGGACATCAAGACCGGCAGCATCGAGTTCGGCATGGGCAAGATCGCGATGCAGCTCGCCGTCTACGCCCACAGCCTCGCCTACGACCCCGACACCGGCGGGCGCACCGAAACCGGCGTCAGCCTCGACCGGGGTGTCGTCATCCACCTCCCCGCCGGTGAGGGACGGTGCGAGCTCCACGAGGTCGACCTGGCCGCTGGGTGGGAGGCGGTGCAGATCGCCCGGCAGGTCCGGGACTGGCGCAAGCGCAAGAACCTGTCCCGCCCCTACGCCCGCGACCTCGGCACCGACCTGCTGCTGTCGCTCGTCGACACCGCCCCGGACGAGCTGACGCTACGGCGGCTGTGGGCGGAGCACCGCAGCGAGTGGACCGACATCCACACGGCCCGCGCGAGCGCCCGCAAGGCCGCGCTCGCCTCCTGACTCCCCGCGCCGCACCGGGGTCTCGTGCGGCAGACAACCAGCAAAGGAAACCCACCTCATGAGCACCGACCCGAACGCGTTCCTCCTCGGCGGCGGCGGCAAGTCCGCCAAGTTCGAGGCCGTCGGCGACACCGTCACCGGCGTCATCTGCGCCCCGCCCGAGCTGCGGCAGCAGACCGACATCAAGACCGGCGTCCCGAAGACCTGGGACAACGGCGACCCCGTCATGCAGCTCGTCGTCAAGCTCCAGACCGACCAGCGCGACGACGCTGAGGACGACGGCGTCCGGAACGTCTACGTCAGCGGCGGGTTCAAGCGCGCCAGCCTCCAGAAGGCTGTTGCTGACGCGCTCCGCACCGCGAAGGCGAAGGGCCTCGAGGTCGGTGGGACGCTCGCGGTCCGCTACACCGGCGAGGAGCCGAGCAGCGTCAAGGGCTTCAACCCGGCGAAGCTGTACGCCGCGAAGTACACCCCGCCGGCCGACGCGTGGCTCGAGGAGCCGAAGACGTCCGCCCCGGCGCAGGCCGCACCCGCCGACGACTTCGCGGACGCGCCCTTCTAGACCCGCACCACGGGCACGGTGCCACCCGCTCACTTCCCCAGGGGACGGCCCGCCGCGAAGGCACCTCGCAGGCGGGCACCCGACCACAGCCGAAGCACGACGAGCACTGGGGACTCCCGCGTGATGAACGACGACGAGATGCGTGAGCACATGGCTGGTCTCGACGACCAGCAGCTCAGCGACTTCCTCGCCCAGATCGAAGCGGCCGAAGTCGTCGAACGAGCCAAGCCCCTCGACCTCGGGGCCAGCGCCCTCTACTACGCCACCCGGATCGGCTGGCCGGTCTTCCCGCTCCGCGCCAAGCGGAAGGCCCCCGCGATCCCCCGCGCCCACGAAGACGCCGCGTTGCAGAAGACCTGCCGCGGCGAGTGCGGCCGGTACGGGCACGGGCTGTACGACGCCACCACCGACCCAGCCGTCATCGCCGGATGGTGGGAGCGGTGGCCGAACGCCAACATCGGCGTCCCCACCGGCCGGAAAGCAGCAGGCGGCTGCGGGTGGGACGTCATCGACGTCGACGGCCGGACCGGCCTGGCGAGCCTCGCGAAGCTCAAGCACGCCCTGTGCCCCGAGAACTGCTCCGCCGTCACCTTCTGCAACGCCACCGGCAACCTCCCACCCATCGGCCCGATGGCCTTCACCCCCGGCGACCCCAGCGAGGCACACCACGAGCCTGGGCGGCACCTGTACACGCCCGCAACCGGCAGCAGCAACACCACCAACGCCGTCCCCGGCATCGACCTGCGCGGCGACGGCGGGTACGTCGTCGTCGCGCCCAGCGTCGGCCCGTCCGGCGCCCGCTACACCTGGCTGACCCGCCCCGAGATCGTCACGCTGGTCGGCGCATGACCCTCAACGACCTGTTCGCCGAGCAAGCCCGGGAACTCGGGCTCGCCCCCGACCGGAAGACGGAACCGCTCGCCGCCCCCCCGCGGCTCATCGTCGTCGGAGGGGCCGAGGAGCAGCGCGCCCGCAAGTGGCTCGCCGTCAAGATCGAGGAGCAGGTCGCTGCGCTCGGCGCGCTCCCACCCGGACCGACAGGAACCAGCAAAGGCCGCAACGACAGCCTGAACGCCGTCGCCTACAGCCTCGGCAGGTACGTCCCGAAGTGGCTCACCGAGGACGAGGTCACCGAACAGCTGCTGTACGCCTGCCGACTCAACGGGCTGTGGGACGACGACGGGGAGCGGTCCTGCCGCGCCACCATCAGCAGCGGCATCGAGAGCGGCAAGACCGCCCCGAAGGACCCACCGATCACCCCCAACGACGGCATGGGTGGCCTGTCGAGCCTCGTCGCCGGTGAGGTCACCGTCAGCCTCGCCGGCCCGCCGAGCCACAACGCCGACGGTGAACCCCTCACCGTCGAAC
The DNA here is from genome assembly GCA_946479905.1 of uncultured Frankiales bacterium. Next base: position 4,667 of record CAMLIA010000237.1, read on the forward strand.
AGCAAGGCGAATGGCAGCACGACGCCCGGGTCGCCGCCGAACTCGCGACCCTGCGCGCCCGACACGACGCGAAGCAACTCCACCAGGCCGAGATCGCCGCCCAGACCTTCCGGCCACCCGCCTACACCCGGACCCTCACCGAGGAGCTGCTCATCCCGGACGAGCCCGTCCGGTACGCCATCAGCGAGCTGCTCCCCGCAGGCGGGAACGCGCTGCTCGCCGCCCAGTTCAAAGCCGGCAAGACGACCCTGATCAGCAACCTGCTGCGCGCCTACGCCGACGACGAGCTGTTCCTCGGCCGGTTCCAGGTCACCCCCGGCCCAGGGCGGATCGCCGTCTTCAACTACGAGCTCAGCCGCGAGCAGTACCGGCTGTGGCTGCGCGAGATGGGGATCCGCAACACCGACCGGATCGCCGTCCTCAACCTCCGCGGCTACCGGCTCCCCCTCACCGCCCCCATCGTAGAAGACTGGATCGTCGGCTGGCTACTCGAGCAGGAATGCAGCGCCTGGATCGTCGACCCGTTCGCCCGCGCCGCCACCGGCACCGACGAGAACAGCAACACCGACGTCGGGGTCTGGCTCGACACCTTCGACGTCATCAAGGCCCGCGCCGGCATCGGCGAAGCGGTGCTGCCGACCCACACCGGCCGCGCCGAGCAGGAACACGGCCAGGAGCGGGCACGTGGCGCGACCCGGCTCGACGACTGGGCGGACGTGCGGTGGCTGCTGACGAAGAACGACGAGCAGCAGCGGTTCTTCCGGGCGACCGGGCGCGACGTCGAACTCGACGAGGAGCTGCTCACCTATGACTCCCTCACACGGACACTGACGTTCGGCGGTGGTGACCGCAGGACGGTGCGGAGCCGGGCCCTTGAGCAGGCCGTCCTCGACTTCATCAACGCCAACCCCGGGTGCGGGATCAAGGCCATTCAGACCGGCGTGACCGGCAACAAGGAGCAGATCGACAGCGCCCGGATCGCCCTGCTGAGGCGTCACAAGGTGCGGACAGACGACGGCCCCAGAGGGGCGAAATGGCACTTCGGGAACGAGGAAACAGCATGACCGTCCCCAACCGTCCCCAACCGTCCCCACCCCTTCGAGGGGACCGTCCCCCGTCCCCTATAGGGGGGACGGTCCTGAAGGACGGTCGACCGTCCCCAACTTCAGACAGGGGACGGTCGTGACAACCCAAGGCCGCTGCGTCGGCAAGCACTGCCACGACGGCCCCACCGACCACGACCAGCCGATGCCCCGATGGTCCGCCCCCGGCAGCCTGCTGTGCCGGCGCTGCACCGCCCGCCTCGAGC
>CAMLIA010000238.1 GCA_946479905.1 uncultured Frankiales bacterium
CTCCAGGACGGGCTCCAGGACGGGCTCCAGGCTTGGCGCCGCCAGCATCTCCTCGACGTCGGTCCAGCGCAGCAGGCTCGCGTCGTAGGCGGCGTCCTCCTCGTCGGTGGCCGGAACGTGCTCGCTGCGTCCGCAGACGGCGCAGACGTAGGAGAGCGTCCGGTCCTCCGGTCCCGCACCGGACAGCCAGCCACGGAGGCCGTGCGGTCCGTGCGAGACCAGGAGGAGCGGCCGCTCCTCGGGGCAGGACCCGCAGAAGCCGGTCCAGCGAGTGAGCACGCGGTGCGAGGTCATGGCACTTCTTTCCGGTTCGACTTCACACAGCATCGGTGCGATCACGCAGCGTCACCATGGCCGAATCGGGTCATCTTCGGTCGAGCGCGGCATGGGCCGCAATGACCACCTTCGCGTTGTCCTCCGGGCGGCCTACCGTGATCCGGACGCCCTCCCCGCTGAACGCACGCACGAGAACGCCGTGCTCCTCGAACACCTCCGCCACCCGATCGGCGTAGCCCGTCGGGAGCCACACGAAGTTGCCCTGCGCGGCCGGGACGTCCCATCCCATGTCCACCAGCTCCTTGCGGAGCGGCTCCCGCAGCTCCACCACCGTCGCGACCTGGGCGAGCAGCTGCTGCTCGACGTCGAGCGAGGCGAGGGCCGCGGCCTGCGCGGCGATCGTCACGGAGAACGGCAGGTGCACCTGGCGCAGCGCCCCGGCCACCGCGGGGCTGCCCACGGCGTACCCGACCCGCAGCCCGGCCAGGCCGTAGGCCTTGGAGAAGGTCCGGACCACCACGACGTTCGGGTGGTCGTCGAGCAGGGTGAGGGCGTTCACGGCCGCCGGGTCGTCGACGAACTCCGCGTAGGCCTCGTCGACCACGACGAGCACGTGCGGCGGCACCGCCGCCAGGAAGTCCACGACGTCGGTCTGCGACAGCGCCGGCCCGGTCGGGTTGTTCGGGCTGCAGAGGATGACCAGCCGGGTCCGGTCGGACACCGCCGCGGCCATGGCAGGCAGGTCGAGCCGGTGGTCCCGCAGCGGCACGGGGACACCGACCGCCCCCGCGATCGCGGCGAGGGTCGGGTAGGCCTCGAAGGAGCGCCAGCCGTAGACGACCTCGTCGCCCGCGTCGCAGCTGATCTCGACGAGCTCCTGCACGAGCTGGACGCTGCCGCAGCCGACGGCCACCCGATCGGGCGCGACGCCGTGCTTGGCAGCGAGCCGCTCGGTCAGGACGGTGACCGAGGGATCGGGGTAGCGGTTGCTGTCGGCCAGCGCGGCCGCCACGGCCTCCGCGACCGACGGCAGCAGGGGGTAGGGCATCTCGTTGCTGGCCAGCCGGCTCATGACCTGGCCGGCCGCCGGGCGACGACCGGGCTTGTACGCGCCCATCGTCCCGAGGACGGGACGCAACCGTGGAGTGCTCACGGCTCCAGGCTACGGGCGCGCGAGCTCGCGCCGCGCTCGGGTATTCGGGAAGTCGGGCCCCTTGAGGTGCGTCGGAATCCCGGAAGCGCGAGCCCGGTCGGGACAGCTAGCGCTTGCGCACCGGACGAGGCCCGTAGAGCTGCACAGAGCGGTCGTCCTCGGTGAGCCCGCCCCACACGCCGTACGGCTCCCGCATGAGGAGGGCGTGCTCGGCGCACTCGCGACGGACCGGGCACCGCAGGCACATCGCCCGCGCGGCCGCGTCCCGCTCGCTGCGCGACGGCTCGCGCTCCCCCGGCGGGTGGAAGAACAGCTCCTCATGGCCGCGGCAGGGCGCGGACTCCTGCCACTCCCACCGCCAGGCCTGCGCGCCGGGCGGAGCGGCAGTGCCGAGGACGTCGGGCACGGCTGCCTCCTTCTACGTGCTGTAGAAGTTCTACCACGCGTAGTATGTCCCGTGTGACGCGACTCGGCGACCTGGAGCGGGCGGTCATGCAGGCCCTCTGGGCAACGCCCGGGGCGCTCACCGGGCGGGACGTGGCCGCGGCGCTGGCCCGCCCGGACCTCGCCTACACCACGGTGCTGACCGTGCTGACGCGGTTGGAGCGCAAGGGCCTGGTACGCCGTGACAGCACCGCGCGCGCCCACACCTACTCCCCCGTGGCCTCGCGCGAGGACCACGTGACCGTGCTCATGCAGCAGGCGCTCGGCCAGGCAGGGTCCGACGGCACCGCCCGGGCAGCGGCGCTGCAGCACTTCGCGCGCTCCATCTCGGCCGAGGAGGCCGCGGCCCTCCGCCGGGCGCTCGACGGGCACTGACGGGTGATCGCAGCGGCCGCGCTGCTGGCCGGCTGGATGCTGCTCGTCGCGACCGTCCTCCCCCGCTGGCTGGCGAGCGCCGACTGGCCGCAGCGCGCCCCGGCCCTCGGGCTGGTGCTCTGGCAGGCGCTCGGACTGGCTGCCGGCCTGGTCGCGCTGACCCTGCTGGTCACCGTGGCGCTGGCGCCGCTGGGCCACGACCACCTCGACGCCCTGCGGCACCTCGGCGACGCGGGGCCGCTGTCCTGGGCCGCGGCGCTGCTCGCGCTGGGAGTGCTGCTCCGGCTGCTCAGCGTGCTGGTCGCCTCCATCGTCCGGACGGTGCGAGCCCGGCACGACAACAGGGTGCTCGTCGACCTATTGGCGGCGCCGCACCTGCTGCTGCGCGGCGCCTCGGTCGTGGACCACGACGTCCCGCTCGCCTACTGCCTGCCCGGCCTGCGACCCCGGCTGGTGCTGTCCCGCGGCACCCTCGACCTGCTCACCACTGAGGAGCTGCAGGCCGTGGTGGCGCACGAGCAGGCGCACCTGGCGCAGCGGCACGACCTCGTCGTCCTCCCCTTCGTCGCGCTCGCGGCGACCTTCCCGGCCGTGCCGGCCGTCGCGACCGCGCAGGCCGAGGTGGCGCTGCTCGTCGAGCTGATGGCCGACGACCACGCAGCCCGGCGCCACGACAGGGCCACGCTGGCCCGGGCGCTCTGGAAGATCGGCAGCGGCGGCGCTCCCGCGGGAGCCCTGGGCCTCGCCGGCGAGGACGTGCTCGTGCGGGCCCGCCGGCTGCTGGAGCCGCCCGCTCCGCTCGGCTGGCCCGCCCGGGTGAGCCTGACGCTGCTCGCGGTCGTGGTGGCGGCGAGCCCGCTCACCGGACTGGCCGTACCTTTCGTCGGGTGACCACAGCTGCCGACCTGCAAGCCCTGCTCGACGGACCGCACGCAGCACTGCGCGAGGCCACGCGCCAGCGGCTGAGCACCCTCGGGCTGGAGCGCGCCGACGGGCTGTCGCGCGACGACTACCGCGACCTGGTCCTGGAGTGGCTGCACGAGGTCGGCCGCTCCGGGGACGGTGCCCGGTCGTTCCCGGCGGCCGTCGGTGGCCAGGACGACCCCGGCGGGCGGATCGCGACGTTCCAGACGACCGGGCACAGCGACCTGTCGCTGCTGGTGAAGATGGGCGTGCAGTTCGGGCTCTTCGGCGGCGCCGTGCACCGGCTCGGCACCGAGAAGCACCTGCCGCTGCTGCGCGACATCGGCACCGCCGACCTGCCGGGCTGCTTCGCCATGAGCGAGTCGGGCCACGGCAGCGACGTCCGGTCCATCCGCACCCAGGCGAGGTACGACGCCGATGCCGGCGAGTTCGTCCTCCACACCCCCGACGAGACCGCTCGCAAGGACTGGATCGGCAACGCGGCCCGGCACGCCCGGATGGCGGCCGTCTTCGCGCAGCTCGACGTCGCCGGCGAGGCGCAGGGCGTGCACTGCTTCCTCGTGCCGATCCGGGGCGAGAACGGCGAGGTCCTCGAGGGCGTCGAGATCGAGGACTGCGGCGACAAGATGGGGCTGCAGGGCGTCGACAACGGCCGGCTGCGCTTCTCGGCGGTCCGGGTGCCGCGCGACAACCTGCTGGACCGGTTCGGGACCGTGTCCGAGGACGGCGTCTACTCCTCGCCGATCTCGACCCCCGGTGCCCGCTTCTTCACGATGATCGGCGCCCTGGTCGAGGGCCGGATCTGCATCGCCGGTGCCGGGCTGGCGGTGGCCCGCAACGCGCTCACCATCGCGGTGCGCTGGGGCGAGCGGCGCCGCCAGTTCGGCACCGGCCTCGAGATGGACACGCCGCTGATGGACTACCTCACGCACCAGCGGCGGCTGCTGCCCCCGGTCTGCGAGTCCTACGTGCTGCAGGCCGCGCACGACCACCTGACCGCGGGCTACGTGTCGGTCCTCGAGGGCGGTGAGGGGCAGCGCGAGGTGGAGGCCCTTGCCGCCGGGCTCAAGGCCGTCGCCACGTGGCACATGGTCGACGCCGTGCAGCAGTCCCGGGAGTGCTGCGGCGGGAAGGGCTACCTGGCCGAGAACCGGTTCGCGTCGCTGCGCGCGGACTCCGACGTGTTCGTCACCTTCGAGGGCGACAACACCGTCCTGCTGCAACTGGTCGCGAAGACCCTGCTGTCCGACTACGTCGCCCAGTTCGAGGACCTCGACGCGGTCGGGATGGTGCGGCACCTGGGGACGCGACAGGCCGGCCGGGTGCTGTCGGACCTCGCGAACCGGTTCGGCAAGGCCGACCTGCTCGACCCGTCGTGGCAGCTGGACGCGCTGGTGTTCCGGGAGGAGCGGCTGGTCGACTCCCTCGCCCGCCGGCTGCGGACCCTCACCGGCCGCGAGCAGATGGACCCGCTGCGCGCCCTCGCCCGCTGCCAGGACCACGCCCTCGCCGCGGCCCGGGCGCACATCGAGCGGCAGGCGCACGAGCTGTTCCAGGCCAACGTGACGTCCGGGCTGCTGGAGCAGGTGCGCGACCTCGCGGTCCTGTCCGCCATCGAGCGCGACCGGGCGTGGTGGCTCGAGCACGGCTTCCTGTCCCCGGACGCGGCCAAGGACCTGCAGAAGCAGGTCAACACGCTGTGCCGGGACCTCCGGCCGCACGCCCTCACCCTGGTCGAGGGCTTCGGCATCCCGGACGCCCTGCTGCGCGCTCCCATCGCCGTCGCCGAGCAGACGGGTGGCGCGGGCTCCGACTGACGTCAGAGGGCGTCGAGCCGGGCGCTGATCGAGTCGGCCATCGCCTCGAGGTGCTCCCGGACCAGCGGGGTCATCTCGACCGGGCCGCTCCAGCTGATCGCGAGGGCCCCGTGGCCCTTGAGCGGGACCGACCCGACGGCGAGCACCCGGTCCTTCGCCCCCCGCAGCATGCTGTTGGCGTGCACGGCGATGTCCGGCCGGTGCAGGTAGACGGGGCGACCCTCGCGCAGCGTGACCGCCACCGGCAGCTCGCTGTCCAGCCGGATGGTCCGGATCTGGTCCGTCACCGCGTCGCTGTAGCCCTCGGTGTGCACCGTCCGCCCCGTCCCGTCGGGGTGCAGCACCGCGAACACGCCCCCGTCGGCCCCGAGGCTGCGGCGCGCGGCCTGGACGGCAGCGGTGGCGACCTGCGGCACCGTGGACGAGGCCGCCAGCACGGCGTGCAGCCGGCGCAGCTCGCTCGCGAGGTCGTCGGCCAGCGCCGGGGCGCGCAGCTCGAGCGGCTCCCCCGTGCCCGGCATGGGCATCGGCCGGCCCCACAGGTAGCCCTGCGCACAGCTGACCCCGAGCTCGCGCAGGGCCCCCACCTGCCCGTCGGTCTCCACCCCCTCCGCGACGACCCTCAGCCCGAGCGCGTCCGCCAGGCCGACGACGGCGCTGACGATCCCCCGGCTGACGGCGTCGTCCTCGACGCGCTGCACGAACACCATGTCGATCTTGACGGTGTCGGCCGGCAGCCGCTGGAGGTAGGTCAGCCCGGCGTAGCCCGTCCCGAAGTCGTCGAGGGCCACCTGGACGCCGAGGTCCCGCAGCCGCTGCACGTCGGCCACGTCCTGGTGGGCGTCGAGCGGACGGTCCTCCGTGACCTCGATCCACAGCCGG
>CAMLIA010000239.1 GCA_946479905.1 uncultured Frankiales bacterium
GTCACCTTCGACGCGGCGGCCCTGCGGAGCGCGCTCGGGTCCCGGTAGCGTCACGACGTGGAACACCGTCGCCTTGCCGTGTCCGGCTTCGAGCAGTGCTGGCGGGCGATGGTCGGGGCGTTCCCCGAGCACGTCTGGAGCGAGTCCGCGGGCGTGATCCGTGCCGCGACCGGCCTGCCCGTCGCACCCTTCAACGGCGTGTGGTGCCTCGGTGATGAGGTGTCCGCGGAGGAGGCCTTGGCGGCGGTGGACGAGCTGGCCGCCGGCGACCTGCCCTGGAACGTCCAGCTGCGCCCGGGTCACCCCGCCGGCCTCGAGGAGGCCCTCGCCGCGCGGGGGCTCGTGCACACCGAGGACATCCCGCTCATGGTGCTCGCACCAGACCGGCTGGTGCAGCGGACGACCGACCTCGCCTTCCGCCGGGCCGTCACGTTCGACGACGCCTCAACCCACCTCGACTTCCTCGAGTCGGCGTTCGCCATGCCGACGTCGGTGACCCGGCGAGGCTTCCCGATCAGCGTCTTCTCGCTGCCCGGCGCCACCACCTGGCTGGGCGCCGCGGACGGTGACGACGTGACCACGGCGTACCAGCTCGACGTCGAGGGCGCATCGGGGATCTTCAACGTCGCCACCCCCGAGAACCGACGTGGTCGGGGGTACGGCGGGGCGGTGACCGCCCGCGCGGCGGCGGCCGCGTTCGCGTCCGGCGCCGAGTGCGTCTTCCTGCACTCGTCGGCGATGGGGGAGTCCGTCTACCGCGGGATCGGGTTCGAGCTCGTCGAGCACTGGCGGCAGTGGGTGCCGGCCGAATACGCCTCCTGAGCCGCACCGATGAGAACCGCACAGCCCCGTCGTCGTACCGTGCGAGAGGGAGGTCTGTGATGCCTGGTGTGCGCGTGCTGGTCGGGACCCGCAAGGGTGCGTTCGTGCTCTCGAGCGACGAGGGCAGGCGGAAGTGGCAGGTCGACGGGCCGCACTTCGGCGGCTGGGAGATGTACCACCTGAAGGGGTCGCCGGTGGACCCGGACCGGATCTGGGCGAGCCAGTCGACGGGTTGGTTCGGGCAGCAGGTCCAGCGCTCCGACGACGGCGGCAGGTCCTGGAACCCGGTGGGCAAGGACTTCGAGTACGCCTCGGTCCCCGGCACCCACCAGTGGTACGACGGGACACCGCACCCGTGGGAGTTCGCGCGGGTGTGGCACTTCGAGCCCAGCCCGGTCGACGCGAACACCGTCTACGCCGGCGTCGAGGACGCCGCGCTGTTCAAGACCACCGACGGCGGTGACACGTGGCAGGAGCTGCAGGGGCTGCGCGAGCACGGCTCGGGCCCGCACTGGCAGCCGGGCGCCGGCGGCATGTGCCTGCACACGATCCTGCTCGACCCGGGCGACGCCGGCCGCATCGTCGTGGCCATCAGCGCCGCGGGTGTCTTCCGCAGCGCTGATGGCGGTGCCTCCTGGGAACCGGCGAACAACGGCCTGCAGTCCGGGGAGATCCCCGACCCCGAGGCGAACGTGGGCCACTGCGTGCACAACCTCGCGATGCACCCGTCACGCCCGCAGACGCTGTTCATGCAGAAGCACTGGGACGTGATGCGCAGCGACGACGGCGGGTCGTCGTGGACCGAGGTGAGCGGCAACCTGCCGACCGACTTCGGGTTCCCCATCGACGTGCACGCGCACGAGCCCGACACCGTCTACGTCGTACCCATCACCTCCGACTCGCTGCACTACCCGCCGGACGGGCAGCTGCGGGTCTACCGCAGCCGCAGCGGCGGCAACGAGTGGGAGCCGCTGACGAAGGGGCTGCCGCAGCAGCACTGCTACGTCAACGTGCTCCGCGACGCGATGGCCGTCGACTCCCTGGACGAGTGCGGCGTCTACTTCGGCACCACGGGCGGCCAGGTCTACTGCTCGCCCGACGGCGGTGACACCTGGGAGGCGATCGTGCACGACCTGCCTGCCGTGCTGTCGGTCGAGGTGCAGACGCTGCCGTGACCCGCGTCGTGCTGCCCTACCACCTGCGCAACCTCGCCCAGGTCAGCGGCGAGGTGGAGGTGCCGGGGACGACCATCGCCGAGGTGCTCGACGCGCTGGAGTCCTCCTATCCCGCGCTGCGCGGCACGATCCGCGACAGCGCCGGCAAGCGCCGTGCGTTCGTGCGGCTGTTCGCCTGCCAGGAGGACCTCAGCCACACGGGGTACGACGAGGCGCTGCCCGAACCGGTGCGCGACGGCAGTGAGCCGCTGCTCGTCGTCGGCGCGATGGCGGGCGGCTAGCGCAGCGGTTTGCTCGGGTCGCCGAGACGCGCGAGGTCGGTGGGCGCGCCGGCCGCCACGACGGCCCTGAGGTCGTCGAGGACGTCCCAGGTGTTCACGGCCAGGGCCGCGTTCACGATCCCGTCACGGTGGTAGAAGGCGACGAACTCCCGCTTCGCCAGGTCGCCGCGGACGACGACGTCGCTGCCGCGCTCGGCCCAGCCGACGTACTCGAGGCCCAGGTCGTACTGGTCGGAGTAGAAGTACGGCAGCCGGTCGTAGACGGTCGACCCTCCGACGGCGTTGCCGCCGGCGGCGAGCCCCTGGTTGAGGGCGTTCGCCCAGTGCTCGACCCGGATGCTCCTGCCGAACCGCGGGTGCCAGGCCTGCGCCACGTCGCCGGCGGCGAGGATGCCCGGCGCGCTGGAACGCAGCTGGTCGTCCACGACGATGCCGTCCTCGACCGTGAGCCCGGCGTCCTTGGCGAGGGAGGTACGAGGTGCCGCGCCGACGCCGATGACGACCACGTCCGCTGCCTCGGTCGTGCCGTCGTCGAGGACGACCTCCTCGACCGTGCCGCTGCCCCGCAGCTCGGCGGGGGCCGTGCCGAAGCGCAGCACGACGCCGTGGTCGGCGTGCAGGTCGCGGAACGCTGCGGCCACGGTGGTGCCGACGACGTTGAGCAGCGGGAGCTCCGCCGGCTCGATGAGCACGACGTCGCGACCCAGGCCGCGGGCGGACGCGGCGACCTCCGAGCCGATCCAGCCAGCACCGATCACCGCGACCCGGGTGCCGGCCTTCAGCGCCCCGGCCAGCCGCTCGGCGTCCGCGACGGTCCGCAGGTAGTGGACACCGCGGAGGTCGGCGCCGGGGAGCTGCAGCCGGCGCGGCTCGGCACCGGTCGCGAGGATCGCGGTCTCGAAGGACAGGGTGCGGCCGCTGCGGAGCGTCGCGCTCTTCGCCGAGGCGTCCAGTGCCGTGACGGCGTCGTCCAGGACCAGCTCGACGTGGCGCTCGGTGTAGAACGCGTCGTCGTGCACCTGCGAGCTGTGCAGCGCCTTCTCTCCGCGCAGGATCTCCTTGGACAGCGGTGGCCGCTCGTAGGGCGCGACCCCCTCGTCGCCGACGAGCACGATCGTCCCGTCGTACCCGGCCTCCCGGGCGCCCTCGACCGCTTTGGCGCCGGCCAGGCCGGCACCGATCACCAGCAGCGTCATCCCTGCCTCCTTGTCCGCGTCAGCTCGAGGAACTCCGTGCGCGTGCGGGCATCCTCCCGCACGAGACCGGTGAGCGCCGAGGTCACCGTCAGGGCACCGGTCGCCTGCACACCGCGCAGTGACATGCACATGTGCTCGGCCTCCATGACGACTCCCACGCCCTTGGGGCCCAGGTGCTCCTCGAGCCACCCGGCGACCTGCTGGGTGAGCCGCTCCTGCACCTGCAGCCGCCGCGAGAACAGCTCGACGACCCGGGCCAGCTTCGACAGCCCCAGGATGCGGTCCCCGGGGAGGTACCCGACGTGCGCCACGCCGCGGAACGGCAGCAGGTGGTGCTCGCACAGCGAGTGGAACGGGATGTCCCGCGCCACCACGAGCTCGTTGTAGCCCTCGTCGTTCGGGAACGTCGTCGGGTTGAACTCACGAGGCGTCAGCAGCTCCCGGAACGAGCGGGCGACCCGCGCCGGCGTCTCGCGCAGGTGGTCGCTGTCGACGTCCTGACCCAGCGCCCGCAGCAGGTCCGCCACCGCGAGCTCCGCCGCGTCGACGTCGATGCCCTGTCGCGCCTCCAGGTAGCTGACGCTCATGGACCGTCCCCTCTAACGACAATGAAGTACGACGATAGAACACCCTTCCGTTCTCTTGCGTCAACAAGTCTTGGTCTTAGAATGGGGCGCATGGCGCAGCCGTCCTTCGAGACCCAGGTGGCAGGAGTGGCTGCGCTGAGCAACCCGTTGAGCCGGCAGGCCTACGAGCTCGCCGTCAGCTGGCAGTGGGTCAGCAAGGACAGCGTGGCGGAGGCGCTCGAGGTCGCCCGGTCCGTCGCCGCCTTCCACCTCGACAAGCTCGTCGACGCGGGACTGCTCATCACGCGCTTCGAGCGGGTCACGGGCCGGACCGGCCCAGGTGCCGGCCGGCCTGCCAAGCTCTACGGCCGCTCCGACCTCGAGGTCGACGTGTCGCTGCCCCCGAGGAGGTACGACCTCGCCGGCTCGTTGCTGGCGTCAGCCGTCGCCCGTGCCACCAGCACCGGCCAGCCGGTGGGGGAGGCGGTGGTCGACGTCGCGCGCGCAGCCGGGCAGGCCGCAGGCAGGAAGGCCCGGCGCGACGGCGGACTCGTGGGGGCGCTGGCCCGGCACGGCTACGAGCCCCGCGAGGAGTCCGGCGAGGTGCGGCTGGCGAACTGCCCCTTCCACGCCCTCGCCGACGAGCACCGCGGCCTGGTGTGCGGGATGAACGTGGAGTTCCTGTCCGGCGTGCTCACCGGGCTGGGCGACCGTCGGCGCACCGCCGTGCTCGACCCCGCAGCGGGCTACTGCTGCGTCCGGATCAGGTCAGGAGCGGCGCGCGACGACCACTGAGCCGACGCCGAAGGCGACCGAGGTGAGCGGACCGAGCAGCCGGGTCCTGGTGCTCACGCCCTCACCCGTCGACGCCAGCCCGATGGCGACGTCCATCGCGTTGAGGGCCACCGTGGCAGTGGCCATGCGCTTTCGGTCAGCGGGTGAGCCGGCCGCGAGGGCGAGTGCTCCGAGAACCAGGTTGCGCGTCGAGAACAGCCGGGTGAGGTAGGTCGCCTCGGCGGAGTCGTCGGCCACGCCGTACAGGCCGCGGAAGGTTGTCGGGGAGAGCGCGCCAAGCACGCCGATGCCGACCGCAGCGGCGCCGAGAGCGGTCCCGACAGGGTCACGTTCCAGGGATTCGGTCATGCCCCCGCAGGCTCCCCCCTCCGGGGCCGGAGCGCCATAGTCACAAGGGACAGACAGTCGCATCCTGTGCGCAGGCCCCTGTCGGAAAAGGTGGAACGCCGCCTCCGGATCTCATGGAGAATTCTTCTCCATGAACGGGTTGCCATGGCAGATTGCCGGGCATAGACTATAGAATACAGAAGCGATAAGGGCGAGAGGATCGGCTTGTACGACGTAGCGCCCCCGGAGGTGGGGTTCGCGGAGCTGCCCGACACCATCCCGGAGTGGATGCAGGCGGAAGCGCCGCTGCCGGCTCCGCCCAGCTGTGACTGCGGCTGCGGCCCACCCGAACCTGAGGAGCCGGTGGCGTGGACGGTGCCGGGGGTGACGGGGTTCGCCCCGTTCGGGGAACCGGACCGGCTCGCGGGACTCCCGCCACCGAGCGTCGGGGTCCGGCAGCTGCAGGACCTGGTCACTGCGCTCGCGACCGGCCGGCCTGCAGACCTGCCCGCCGGCCAGGCCCTGGCCGATGGCCAAGCGTTGCTGGCGGTGGAGCAGAGCCTGCGGGTGCTGAACCTGCGCCGGGTCGGGGACGTCGCCGCCCGCGGCCTGCA
>CAMLIA010000240.1 GCA_946479905.1 uncultured Frankiales bacterium
CCGACGAGCTGCTCGGTGTAGGTCTTGCGCACCGAGCGCTTGCGGTCGATGACGTCGTACATCAGCGGCTGGGTCATCGACGGGTCGTCGCCCTCGTTGTGGCCGCGCCGGCGGTAGCAGACCATGTCGATGACGACGTCCTTCTTGAACGCCTGCCGGAACTCGAAGGCCAGCAGCGCCACGCGGACGCAGGCCTCCGGGTCGTCGCCGTTGACGTGGAAGATCGGCGCCTGGACGGTCCGGGCCACGTCGGTGGAGTACGTCGACGAGCGGCTGTACTCCGGTGCCGTCGTGAAGCCGACCTGGTTGTTGATGACGATGTGCGCCGTGCCGCCGGTGCGGTAGCCGCGCAGCTGGCCCATCTGCAGGGTCTCGGCCACGACGCCCTGACCGGCGAAGGCGGCGTCGCCGTGGACGAGCAGCGGGAGCACGGTGAAGCCGGCCTCGCCCTTGTCGATGACGTCCTGCTTGGCCCGCACGATGCCCTCGAGGACCGGGTCGACCGCCTCCAGGTGCGACGGGTTGGCGCACAGCGACACCCGGGTGGTGGAGCCGTCGGTCGCGGTGAACGTCCCCTCCGCACCGAGGTGGTACTTCACGTCACCCGAGCCCTGGACCGTACGCGGGTCGATGGTGCCCTCGAACTCCCGGAAGATCTGCCCGTAGGACTTGCCGACGATGTTGGCGAGCACGTTGAGCCGGCCGCGGTGGGCCATGCCGATGACGACCTCGTCGAGGCCGACCTTGGCCGCGCCCTGCAGGAACGCGTCGAGCATCGGGATGATCGACTCGCCCCCCTCGAGGCTGAACCGCTTCTGCCCGACGAACTTCGTCTGCAGGAAGGACTCGAAGGCCTCGGCGGCGTTGAGCCGCTTGAGGACGTGCAGCTGCAGGTCGCGGTCCGGCGCCTCGGCCTTCTTCTCGACGCGGTCCTGGATCCACTTGCGCTGCGCCGGGTCCTGGATGTGCATGTACTCGATGCCGACGTTGCGGCAGTAGGAGTCGCGCAGCACGCCGAGGATGTCGCGCAGCTTCATGACGCGCTGGCCGGCGAAGCCGTCCACCGGGAAGACCCGGTCGAGGTCCCACAGGGTGAGGCCGTGCTTGATGACGTCGAGGTCGGGGTGGGTGCGGATCTTGAAGTTCAGCGGGTCGGTGTCGGCCATGAGGTGCCCGCGCACCCGGTAGGAGTGGATGAGCTCCATGACGCGGGTGCCCTTGTCGAGGTCACCCTCGTGGCTCGCGGACACGTCCGGAACCCAGCGGACCGGCTCGTAGGGGATCCGCAGCGCGTGGAAGATCTCGTCGTAGAAGCCGTCCTCGCCGAGCAGCAGCTGGTGCATCCGGCGCAGGAACTCGCCGGACTGGGCGCCCTGGATGATCCGGTGGTCGTACGTCGAGGTGAGCGTGATGATCTTGCTGATCGCCGCCTGGGTGATCGTCTCCTCGGACGCCCCCTGCCACTCCGCGGGGTACTCCATCGCGCCGACGCCGATGATCGCGCCCTGCCCCTGCATCAGGCGGGGCACCGAGTGCACGGTGCCGATGCCGCCCGGGTTGGTCAGGCTGATCGTCGCGCCCTGGAAGTCCTCGGTCGTGAGCTTGCCGTTGCGGGCCCGGCGGACGATGTCCTCGTACGCCGACAGGAACTGCGCGAAGTCGAGGGTGTCGGCCTCCCTGATGGCCGCGACGACGAGCGAGCGGGTGCCGTTCGGGTTCTGGAGGTCGATCGCGAGGCCGAGCCCGACGTGCGACGGCGTGACGACGTGCGGCTTGCCGTCGACCTCCTGGAAGGACAGGTTCATGACCGGCACGTCGCCGACGGCCTTGACGAGGGCGTAGCCGATCAGGTGGGTGAACGACACCTTGCCGCCGCGCGAGCGGCGCAGGTGGTTGTTGATGACGGTGCGGTTGTCGGCGAGCAGCTTCGCGGGCACGGCGCGCACCGAGGTGGCGGTCGGGACCTCGAGCGAGGACTCCATGTTGGCGACGACGCGGGCGGCGGCGCCCTTGAGGGCGGCCGTCGTGGCCTCGGCCGGCCCTGGCTTCGGCGCACCGGCCGCAGCGGGTGCGGCGGCCGGCTGTGCTGCCGGCGGTGCTGCCGGCGGGGTGGCGGGCGCGGGCGCGGCGGGGGCTGCCGGGGCGGGAGGTGCGGCGGGTGCGGCGGGCCGCGCTGCGGCGGGCGCCGGCGGGGTGGCCGAGCCGTTGCCGCCCTCCGGGTGGTAGTCCGCGAGGAACGACCGCCAGGTCTCCGGCACGCTCTCCGGATCCTTCAGGTAGTCCTCGTACAGCTCCTGGATGTACCACTCGTTGGCACCGAAGTCCGGGGTGCCGCCGTGCTGTGGGGTCTGCTGCGTCGGGTGCACTGACACGCTGAGAACGCCGCCTTGTCGAGGAAGGTCTGGTGACAGCAGAGGCTACCCGCGCAGACGCCCTGACAGACTGAGCGGGTGCGCAGACCTCCCGTGAGCAGGACCGTCCTTCCCGCGGTGCTGCTGGCGCTCGCCGCCGCCTGCTCGAGCGGCAGCACGAGCGCCCAGCCCTCGCCCACCCCGACAGCCACGACTGCCGTCCCGGGCACGTCCCCCTCGGCGGCGCCGCCCACGACGACGAGTCCCGCCGCGCCGGCGCTGTCCTGGTCCTCGTGCGGCAAGGGGTTCCAGTGCGCGACCCTGCGGGTGCAGCTGGACCCCGCGAAGCCGCAGCTGGGCACCGTCGGGATCGCGATCACGCGCCACCGCGCGACCGGCCACAAGATCGGGTCGCTGCTCATCAACCCCGGTGGGCCGGGCGCCTCGGCGGTCGAGTACCTGCAGCAGACCTACTCGTCGTACCCCTCCACGCTCCGCCAGCACTTCGACCTGGCGGCCTTCGACCCTCGCGGGGTGGGGCGGACGGCACCTGTGCGCTGCCTGTCGACGGCGCAGCTGGACGCCTACTTCCACCTCGACCCGGTGCCCGACACGCCTGCGGAGCGGGCGGCCCTCAGCGCGGGCAACAGCAAGCTCACCGCCGGCTGCCGGACCCGGTCGTCGCGCGTCCTGCCCTACGTCGGCACCCGCATCGTCGCCCAGGACATGGACCGGGTCCGGGCCGCGCTCGGCGACGAGAGGCTGACCTACCTCGGCTACTCCTACGGCACCGCCATCGGAGCGTCCTACCTCGACCAGTTCCCCACCCGCGTGCGCGCGATGGTGCTCGACGGCGCGCTCGACCCGACGTCGACGTGGGACCAGCTGCTCGCCGGTCAGAGCAAGGGGTTCGACGTCGCGCTGCAGGCCTTCCTCGCCAACTGCCAGAAGACGGGGTGCGCCTTCCGGCGGGCGGTCTCCGGGGACCTCGGCCAGGCGTTCGACGCCCTCGCCGCCAAGGTGGAGCAGCACGACCTGCCCGGCGACGGCTCGCGGACGGTGGGGCCGGACGAGTTCACCCTGGGCGTGGGTGCCGGCCTGTACAGCCGGGGCAACGGGTGGCCCGCGATCGCCCAGGCCCTCGCCGATGCCGAGCACGGCAACGGCCGCTTCCTGCTCGCCCTGAGCGACAACTACCTCGACCGCAACGACAACGGCTACGAGAACGTCGACGAGGCCAACTTCGCCGTGAACTGCGTCGACCGCCCGTGGCCGCGGACCGAGGCGCCCTACTACGCGCTGGCGGCGCGGGTGGGCAAGGCGTACCCGCGGTTCGGCCCGGCCATCGCGCTGTCCGGACTCGGCTGCGCGACGTGGCCGGTCGCCCCGACCGGGACGCCGCACGCCGTCCGCGGTCCCGGCAGCCCGCCCGTCGTGGTGATCGGCACGACCAGGGACCCCGCCACGCCGTACATGTGGGCGCAGGCGCTGGCCGCGCAGCTCGAGAAGGGCGTCCTGCTCACCCACGAGGGCGACGGGCACACCGTCTTCCGGAACGGGGCTCCCAACTGCATCCTGCGGCCCGTCGACGACTACCTCGTGTCCCTGAAGGTCCCGTCAGCGGCCACGTGCTGAGCGGGCTCTCAGCCACTGTTCACCTTGACGGGGGACACTGGTGGCTCCAGCACCGCTCCCGAGCCGTCGAAGGACAGTTGTGACGCCCCGCCACGGCATCGAGATGCCGCCCCTGCGCTCGATGCTCGGACGGATCGGCCTGCAGGTCGTCGAGGCGACCCTCATCCCTGCCGGGATCTTCTGGGGCGTGCTGCAGCTGTCCGGTCTCGTCTTCGCCCTGCTCGCCGGCCTGGGCTGGTGCTACCTGTGCATGGCCAGGCGCTGGTGGCGGGGCGGGGCCATGCCGGCGGTGCTCCTTGTCGCGGCCCTGCTGTTCACCACCCGGACGGGCATCGCGCTGGCGTTCCACTCCACCTTCGTCTACCTGCTGACGCCGACCATCAACGCGTTCGTCCTGGCGCTGGCGTTCCTCGGCTCGGCGGTCGTGGGGCGGCCGCTCACGGCCCGCTTCGCGCGCGACTTCGTCGGGCTGCCCGCGCACGTCACCGCGCTCGCGCGGGTCCACCGGGCGCTGCAGCTGCTGTGCGGCGTGTGGGCGCTGGCCAACGTCGTCAACGGCTGGGTGGCGCTCCAGCTGCTCGTCGCCGACCGGTTCGACGCGGTGATGCTGGCCCGGTCGGTGATGACCCCGGTGCTCACCTCGGTGGCGGTCCTGTGCTGCGTCCTGATGGGTCGCCGCGCGCTGCGCCAGGAGGGCATCCACCTCCACCTCCGCTGGCGCGACCCCGTCCTGACCACCTAGCGGTCGGCGAGGCGGACGACGAAGGCCAGACCCGACCAGGTCTCGTCGATCGCGCACACCTTGACGTCCACCCGGCCGTGGCGGAGCCCGTGGTCGCGGACGACGGTCTCGTCCAGGTCGGTCGCCACCCCACTGGCCCGCTTCGGCCAGCACACCCACAGCCGACCCGCGGGGGTCACCCGCTCGTGCAGGACCGCCCAGCGCTTCGCCAACCGGGCCCGCTGTGTCGTGAACAGCAGAGCGACGTCGTACGACGACACGGCGCGGGTCGACGCAGGAACCCCCAGGTCGAACCCCGCGGGTGCCCCGTCGAGGAGCACGCGGGTGTCCGGACCGATGCCGAGCTTCTTCAGCAACGGCGTCCCCGAGTAGCCGGCCACGGGCTCGAGTGAACCACGGTTTACGCTGTCGGGATGCAGCGCAACCTCTTCGAGCCCGAGCACGACGCCTTCCGCGACAGCGTCCGCGCCTTCTGCGAGAAGCAGATCGCACCCTTCCACGCCGACTGGGAGAAGGAGGGCGTCGTGCCGCGCGAGCTGTGGCTCGAGGCCGGCAAGCAGGGACTGCTCGGGACCGACGTCCCTGAGCAGTTCGGTGGGGGCGGGGTCAAGGACTTCCGCTACAACTGCGTGGTCGCCGAGGAGGTCACCCGGGTCGGCGGGTCAGGCGTCGGGTTCACGCTCCACAACGACGTCATCGCGCCGTACCTGCTGAAGCTCGCCACCGACGAGCAGAAGCAGCGCTGGCTCCCGGGGTTCTGCAGCGGCGAGCTCATCACGGCGATCGCCATGACCGAGCCCGGCACCGGCTCGGACCTGCAGGGCATCAAGACGTCGGCGAAGCGCGACGGGGACGACTGGGTCCTCAACGGGTCGAAGACCTTCATCACCAACGGGATCCTGTCCGACATCGTCATCGTCGTCGCCCAGACGGACCCCGAGGCGGGCGCGCGGGGCTTCAGCCTGCTCGTCGTCGAGCGCGGGATGAAGGGCTTCGAGCGCGGCCGCAACCTCGACAAGGTCGGCATGAAGGCCCAGG
>CAMLIA010000241.1 GCA_946479905.1 uncultured Frankiales bacterium
TCACCCGCAAAGTTCGGCCGGCGGGGGGCGTCGTGAGCGGGTTGCCCCCCACTGGAGTGCCGCGGGAGGAGGTGCTCGCCCGGCTGACGGAGCTGCGATCGAAGGACCTGGCCGCGCGCGGTGGCCGGACCTTCGCCTACGTGTACGACCCCGCGCGGCCCGACATCGACGCGCTCGGGCACGAGGTGTACGCGAGCTACCTCGACGTCAACGGCCTCGACCCGACGGTGTTCCCGTCGCTGCTCGCGATGGAGAACGACGTCGTCGACATCGCCCGCCGGCACCTCGGGTCGACCACCGCGGTCGGCAGCTTCACCAGCGGCGGCACCGAGTCGATCATCCTGGCCGTCAAGGCCGCCCGCGACCGCGCGGGCATCGAGCACGGCCAGGTCGTGCTGCCCGTCACCGCACACGCGGCCTTCCAGAAGGCCTGCCACTACCTCGGCCTCGAGGCCGTCCTCGTCGACGTCGACCCGACGACGTTCCGCGCTGTCCCGGCGGCGGTCGAGGCAGCCGTCACGGACCGCACGGTGCTCCTGGTGGCGAGCGCAGCGTCGTACGCCCACGGGGTCGTGGACCCCGTCGAGGAGATCGCCGCGCTGGGCCTGGCACGCGGGATCCCCGTGCACGTGGACGGCTGCATCGGTGGCTGGCTGCTGCCCTACTTCGCGCGGCTCGGCGTCGACGTACCGCCCTTCGACCTGAGCGTGCCCGGCGTGACGAGCATCAGCGTCGACCTGCACAAGTACGCCTACGCCCCCAAGGGCGCGTCCGTCGTGCTGTACGACGACGCCGCCCTGCGCCGCAAGCAGTACTACGCCTGTGCCGACTGGACCGGCTACACGATGATCAACGCGACGGTGCAGAGCACCAAGAGCGGCGGTCCGCTGGCCGCGGCCTGGGCGGTGCTGCACGCGGTCGGGGACGACGGGTACCTCGAGCTCGCGCGGCAGACGCTGGCGGCCACCAGGCGGCTCATCGAGGGCGTCGGCAAGATCGACGGGCTGCGGGTGCTGGGCGAGCCGGAGATGGCGCTCGTGGCCATCGCCTCCGACGCCGTGGACGTCTTCGTGCTCTGCGACGAGATGAACGCGCGCGGCTGGTACGTGCAGCCGCAGCTCGGCTACCGCGGCCTGCCGGCGTCGATGCACCTCACCCTGACGGCCTCGAGCGAGGCCGTGGTCGACGACCTGCTCGCCGACCTGGTGACGGCCGTGGAGGCGAGCCGCGGCGTGACGGTCGGCGACCCGGCGCTGCTCGCGGCCGTGCAGGAGCTCGACCCCGACAGCCTCGGCGACGACGTCCTGGGCACCCTGCTGCCGCTGGCCGGCATCGAGCCCGGGGAAGGGCTGCCGGAGCGGATGGCCGCCATCAACACCCTGCTCGAGACCATGCCGATGCGGTTGCGGGAGCGGCTGCTCGTCGAGTTCCTCGGCCTGCTCTTCACGCCGAAGACCGATGCTGAGTAACCGGGACCGGCTGCTGGCAGGGCTGTTCGCCCTGCAGCTGCTCGCGCTGCTCGTCTTCGGCATCGTGCTGCTGCAGGGCACCCACTTCACCTCCACCACGACGACGAAGACCGTCTACCTCAACAACGGCGCGCTCCCGACGAGCGCAGCGACCACCGCCGTCACGCAGGGCAGTGCCGGCACGCCCGGGCGCACGTCGACGACCGTCGTGGGCGGCGGCCCGCAGGCTCCTGTCACCGCCGACGACAGCGGGGCCGGCACGGTGAAGAAGGGTGCGCCCGTCAAGGTAGGCGCCATCGTCAGCCAGACCGGGGCCATCAACTTCGCGGCCAGCGCGCAGGGCACCAAGGCCTACATCGACATGGTCAACCGCGCCGGCGGCGTGAACGGCCACAAGATCGTGCTGGACCTGCGCGACGACCAGCTCGACGCGACCCGCGGCAAGGCGCAGGCGCAGGCGCTGCTCAGCGAGGGGGTGTTCGCCTTCATGGGCTGGCAGGCCCCCCTGACGGAGACGGGCATCACGCCGTTCCTGGCGCAGAACAGGATCCCGCTCGTCGGGGCCTACGGCGTCGGGGCGGAGTACCACTCGCCGTGGGCCTACTCGTTCCAGTCGCACCACTACGGCTACGAGATGGGCCGCTTCCTCGGGCTCGAGGCCAAGGTCAAGCACCCTGGGGTCATCTTCATCGCGAACGGCTCCGCGGCTGTCAACGCCGCCCAGGTCCGCGCCTTCACCGCGGGTGTCGCGTCGACCGGCAAGACGCTGAAGTCGGACGACATCCGGCAGCCGGACGTGACGCAGGCGTCGTACGACGACATCGTCACGCAGATGCGCCTCAACGGCGTCGACGGGATCGCGACGCTCATCGACCAGACCGCCTACAACCGGCTGCAGCAGGCGTTCGACCGGCAGAGCTACCACCCGGTCCACGTCGCCGACCCGCTGTTCACGGACCCGACGGTGAAGCAGTCCGCGAGCACGAACGGGACGCTGGTCGCGAGCGACTTCGCGACCCTCGAGCAGGGCGGCCCGGACGTGCAGCAGTACGTCCGCACCGTCAAGGCGGAGTTCGGCTCGCGGGCGCAGATCAGCTACATCGGGCAGGGCGGCTGGCTGAGCGCCCAGGTCTTCGTCGAGGCGCTCCGACGGATGGGGGACACCATCACGCGTGACAACCTGCTGAAGGTCATGAACAGCCTGCCCAAGGACGTCGGCGGCGACTTCACGCCGCAGGGCATGCACTTCGGGCCGACCCAGGCGCACGACCCCAACCAGTGCCTGCACCTGAGCAAGGTCGTCGACGGCCGGCTCACGCCGTACAAGGACTTCTCCTGCGACACGAGGAGCTTCGACCAGTGAAGCTCTACGTCTCCCTCGCGCTCTCGGGCCTGCCGATCGGGGCCATGTACGCCCTGTCGGCGATGGGCATCGTCATCGTCTTCAAGACCTCCAAGGTCTTCAACTTCGCGGCCGGTGCGATCGGGCTGGCCTGCGCCTACTTCGCCAGCACGCTGCACAGCCACGGCTTCCCGAAGCTGCTCGCGGTCGGTGTCGCCGTGCTGCTGGGGGCGGCGCTCGGCGTCCTCATGGAGATCACCGTGCGGCCGGCCAAGGGCGCGCTGACCGGCACCATCGTCACGCTCGGGTGGCTGCTGGTCCTCCAGGGCGTGGTCGGTGTCGTCTACGGCACCCAGGTCGCGACGAACTCACCGGTGCAGGTCGTGTCCGACGGCAACTTCGTCGACTGGGGCGGGGTGCTCCTCTACAGCAACCAGCAGGTCGTGCTGCTGCTCGTCGCGGGCGTCCTGGCGGCCGCGCTGGGCGTGTTCTTCTCGGTCACGGCCCTGGGTACGGCGACGCGGGCCGTCTCCGAGGCGCCGGACGCCGCCCGGCTGCTGGGCATCGGCGTCAACCGGGTCAACCTCGTCGCGTGGGCCCTCGGCGGCGCCGTCAGCGGGTTCGCCGGTGTGCTGGTGGCGCCCCTGCTCGGTGGCCTCGACACCACCAAGCTGGTCGTCTTCACCGTGCAGGCGCTCGCCGCCGCCCTGGTCGGCCGGCTGTCGTCGCTGCCGATGACCTTCGTCGGTGGCGTCACGCTGGGGCTCCTGCAGCCGATGGTCGCCCGCGCCCTCCAGCAGTTCGACGGCATCAAGGGGACCCAGGAGCTCACCGCGTTCGCGGTCGTGCTCGTGTCGCTGCTGTTCATGAAGCGGTCCGGCCGACGTGACGTCGGCGGCGGGCTGCTGCCTGCGCCGCTGCAGCCGTTGCCGCGCGGCAGGCTCGCGCTGGCGACGGCCGCCGGCGTCGGGCTGGCCGTGCTGCTGCTGCCGCTGGTCGTGAGCGACCGCGGCAACCTGTCGCACTACAACGTCAGCCAGGTGGGCATCTGGGGGCTCGCCACCCTGTCGCTCGTGCTGCTCGTCGGCGTGGTCGGCCAGGTGTCGGTCTGCCAGGCGGTGTTCATGGGCGTCGGCGCCTACGGCACCGGCATCGCCATGGGTCACGGCGTCCCGTTCCTGCTCGCGATCCTGGTCGGGGGAGCGCTGGCCGCGGCCGTCGCCGCCCTGGTGGGGCTGCCCGCGCTCCGGCTCGAGCCGCTGGAGCTCGCCATCGCGACGCTGTCGCTGTCGTTCACCGCCGACCGGTTCCTCTACGCCTGGCCGCCGCTGGCCTCGCGCAACGGCAACCGGCCGGTCGGGCGGCCCGAGTTCGCCAACGTCGACCCCGGGCACGTCGCCGACGGCCAGCGGGCCTACGCCTGGCTGGTGCTGGCGGTCTTCGTGGTCGCCTGCTTCGCGGTCGCCAGCCTCCGCCGCGCCCGCACCGGTGCCGCGCTGACCGCCCTGCGCAGCTCGGAGCCGGCGACCGCCGCGATGGGCTTCTCCGTCGTGTCCGTGAAGCTGCGCGGGTTCGCGGCCTCCGGGTTCCTCGCGGGCCTGGCGGGTGCGCTCTACGCCGGCCTGGTGCAGGGCGCGTCGGGCGCCGCGTTCGACTTCACGCGGTCGATCACGCTGCTGGCGTACGCCGTCATCATCGGGGTCGGCAGCGTCCCCGGCGCCGTGCTCGGCGGCCTGATCGTCACCCTCACCACGCTGACCTTCGGCAGCACCAGCGACGTCACGAGCGGCTCGGCGGTCTCCGTCACGACGATGCTCACCGGGCTGTTCCTCATCGGGGTGCTCGCGCTGACCCCGGAGGGCATCACCGGCTTCGTGTCCCGGTCGCTGCGCCGGCAACCCGAGCTGGTGGCCGCGTGAGCGCCGTCCTCGAGCTGCGCGACGTCGGGGTCCGCTTCGGCACGTTCAACGCCGTCGACGGCGTCTCGCTGTCGGTGCACGCCGGCGAGGTCGTCGGCCTGATCGGGCCGAACGGCGCCGGCAAGACCGTCACCTTCAACGTCATCACCGGCCTGCAGCCCGCCACCCGCGGGCAGGTGCTGCTGCACGGCGCGGACGTCACGCGGCAGCCCGCGCACGTGCGCACCGCGATGGGGCTGTCGCGGACCTTCCAGGTCGTGCAGCTGTTCGCCGGCATGAGCGTGCTGCAGAACCTCATGGTCGCCGCCCACCGGCACACCCACGCCGGTGTCCTGGTGGACGCGCTGCGGCTGCCGGGCCGCGGCCGTGCGCTGCGGCAGGCGGAGGAGCGCGCGCGTGCCGTGCTCGCCTTCCTCGAGCTCTCGCACCTCGCCGACGTCGAGGTCACAACGCTGCCGGTGGGCCAGGCGCGGCTGGTGGAGCTGGCCCGGGCGCTGTGCCTCACCCCGAGCTGCCTGCTGCTCGACGAGCCCGCCTCCGGGCTCGACCCGCACGAGACCGCGGACTTCGTCGCCCTGCTCGCGCACGTCCGCGCGACGCTCGGGTGCGCCATGCTCTTGGTGGAGCACGACATGGGGGTCGTGATGCCGCTGTGCGACCACGTGGTCGTCATGGACTTCGGGAAGGTGCTGGCCGCCGGCCCGCCGCTCGAGGTCCGCGACGACCCTGCGGTCCGCGCCGCCTACCTGGGCGAGGAGGTGCACTGATGGTCCTGACCGTCTCGAACCTCCAGGTCGCCTACGGCGGCGTCGTCGCCGTGCGCGACGTCTCGCTGTCGGTGCAGCCAGGCGAGATCACCGCGGTGCTCGGCGCCAACGGCGCCGGCAAGACCTCCACGCTGCTCGGCATCTCCGGCCTGGTGCG
>CAMLIA010000242.1 GCA_946479905.1 uncultured Frankiales bacterium
CCCGACCTCCCCGACCTCCCCGACCTCCCCGACCTCCCCGACCTCCCCGACCTCCACCAACCCAGCCACACCCCGGTATCCCGATACGGCGCGCGGCCTGGGGCTGTGTCGTGCGCATCCCTGGCGGCTGGCGGCGGGCACGGCGTGAGGACGGTCAGGAGCCGTTCTGGAGGTGCACGAGGGCGCGGCAGATCTGGTCGAGCGCGACGCCACGCAGGGGCGGGTAGCCGTGCACCACGAGGAGGTTGGAGAGGTCCTCGAGCAGTGCGAGGGTGAGCCTGTCGCTGTGCGGGTCGACGCGCGGGGCCTCGTAGTGCCAGCCGTTCTCGTCGTACCACTCGCGCCCGTCCACCAGCCCACGATGCCCCACCGGTAGCGCACGCGCGACCCCCTCAGCGCACACCTGTGGACGACCGTCCGGGACGTCCCGCACGGGTCCGCGGACGGCGTCCGGGACCGGATCCGGGACGTCCCGGCCGCACAACGGGCGCATGCCATGTCGTCGTCCGCTCACTCGCTACCGCCCGCCGTCGAGCCCGACCCTGGTGCCCGCGGCGAGGCAGTCGTGCGCTTTCCGTGCGGAAGCCGTGCGCTTTTCGTGCGCTCGCGAGACCTCTGCGTACGCGGCCCCGCCGTACCAGACCGGTCGGCTGGGGCATCCGGGGAGGTTTCTGGGGCACCTGGTGAGGTTCTTGGGGCGCCCTGAGGTGACGGTCGCTGGCATGTCGAACACCTCGCCCAGGACGGCCCCGACAATCGTCGGGCAAGCCGCTCGCACAAGGCGACGTCGGACGTGCGCGGGTCGTCGTGCGTTATCCGTGCGCATCTCGTGCGAATTCCGTGCGCACGGTCCGGACGCTGCCGCGATGACCGGCAGCCCGCAACCCGTCACGCCCATCAACGTCTACACCCCAGCTCGTGGCGGAGGTGCGCGGTGATCAGCGTGCACCCGATCGCGAGCGGCGCAGCCGGCGCGACCGCGGCCTACTACCTCACGCCGGAGTCTGGTTGCGAGCACGAGCTCGGGTTCCGCCTTCCGCCCGCGGACGCGGGCCTGGTCCTCACCGCCGACCTGACCCGTGAGCGGGACCGGGGGCTGGGTGTCGATCCCGACTACTACCTTGGCTCAGCCGCCCGACCTGCCGAAGCGGTTGGCCGCATCGTGGGGCACTGGCGCAGCGACCAGACAAGCGGGCCCGGCAGCGAGGGCGTCTTCCCGGCAGGGCCGCTGGACGAGAAGTCCCGGCTGGCGTTCCTCAACGCGCTGCAGGGCAGCGTCAACGGCGAGCAGGTCGCCAAGCCCGTCTACCGCTACGACAAGACCACCCCCGACGGCACCGACAGTCCTGAGCGCACCAGGCGAGATGTGCGGGTGGCGGCGTTCGACATCACGATTAGCGCACCCAAGTCCGTCAGCACCTTGATGGCGCTCGCGCCGCCGGAGGTCGCCGCGAAGGTCGTGGCCGCGCACACCGATGCCGTCGACGAAGCGATCGCCCTGTTGGAGGCGCTGTCAGCCCGGGCGGCGCGGGGGCATCACGGCGACGGGCAACGCGCCACCCGGATCGCGACCGGCGGGTTCCTCGCCGCCGGGTTCGACCACACCACCAGCCGCACCCACGACCCGCAGCTGCACACCCACGTCGTCGTGATGAACCTCGTCCAAGGCGTCGATGGGAAGTGGAGCGCGCTGGACTCCCGCACCCTGCACCGGCAGGCGATCACCGCCTCCTACCTCTACCAGCACCTGCTCCGCGCCGAGTTGACGAAGGAGCTCGGGGTGGCATGGACGGAGGTCGAGAAGGGAACCGCCGAGATCGTCGGCATCCCGCTCAACGTGAGGAAGGCGTTCTCCACCCGACGCCGTCAGATCGAGGACGCCCTCAGCCGCGTCGAGCAGACCGTACCGGGCGGGTTGCGGGGCAAGGCCAAAGTGCTGGCCGCGAAGGCCGCGTGCTTGGCGACCCGACCGGCCAAGACCCACGCCGACCCGGACACCCTGCGGGCACAGTGGCAGCAGCGCGCCGCCGCCCTCGGGCTTACCAGCGACGACGTCACGGCGCTGCTCGCCGAGCGGCACTCCCCGGCACCCCTCGACCGCGATTTCGTCGCCGCCCGGGTGCTCAGCGCCGACGGGGTGACCCGGGAGCGCGCGACCTTTGACCAGGGCACCGTCTTGCGTGAGCTGATCAGCGCCCTGCCACCCGGCACCGACCTCGACAGCAAGGAGTTGCTCGGCTGGGCCGCGAAGCTCGTCGCGTCGGAGGACGTCGTCCCGCTCCTGCAGGCCGACGTGCGCACCTACACGACGGTCGACATGCTCCGGGCCGAGCAGCAGGTCCTCACCCTCGCCAGCCGCACCGGTGCTGCCCTTGGTCCGGGCTTGGCCGTTGTCGCGCCGAGGGTGTCCATCCCGACCGTCATGGCGAGTGGACTGCGACCTGACCAGCGAGACGTCGCGCACACGCTGCTCGCCAGCGGCCGACCTGTCGAGGTCGTCAGCGGGCCGGCCGGCTCGGGGAAGACCCGCGGCCTCGCCGCCGCCGTCAGCGTCTGGACGGGGCAGGGCGTCGAGGTCCGCGGCACGGCCGTTGCGGCGTTGACCGCCCAAGGCTTGCAGGACGCCACCGGCGCGCCGAGTGTCAGCCTCGCCCGACTCCTCATCGACCCCGACGAGCACCTACCTCCTCGCGGGGTGCTCCTCGTCGACGAGGCCGGGATGATCGGCACCCGCCCGCTGCTGAGGCTTCTGACGCTGGCCGAGCAGCGGGCGTGCAAGGTCGTGCTCGTCGGCGACCCCGCCCAGCTTCCCGAACTCGAAGCAGGCGGCGCGTTCCCCGCCCTCACCCAGC
Source organism: uncultured Frankiales bacterium (assembly GCA_946479905.1). The sequence continues at coordinate 2,853 of CAMLIA010000242.1, forward strand.
TCCCCACCGCGCTGCACCTCGACGGCCACGGCCGCCAAACAACTGCCTGGGAGCAGCACGCCCTGCACGCCCTCCGACAGGGCCGCCCCGCGGCCGCCCTCGACGCGTACGAGAAGAACGGGCGGCTGCACGTCGCCGACGACCGCGAGCAGCTCCTCGACCGGCTCGTCACCGACTACCTCACACACCGGCGCGGCCAGGCCGACCCGTGGCAGGTCGCAGTCCTCGCACCGCGGCGCCGGGAGGTCGCCGACCTCAACACCCTGATCCGCACCCAGCTCATCGGGGACGGAACCCTCGGTAAGCGGGCGCTGCGGATCACCACTGAGGACGGACCGCAGGACTACCGCAAAGGCGACCAGGTCCTCATCACCCGCAACCACCACGACCGGCAACTGCTCAACGGCACCCGCGGCACCGTCCGGACCGTCCGACGCGACGGCCTCGTCGTCCAGCTCACCGACGGCCGCAAGGTCGGTCTCGACAAGACGTGGATCGCCGGTGGGGACCTCGACTACGGCTACGCCATGACGCTGCACAAGGCACAAGGACGGACCGTCCACACCAGCCTCGTGCTCGCCGACCAGACGCTCAGCCAGGAAGGCGGCTATGTCGGGCTGTCCCGCGGCAGCCAGGCGAACCACCTCTACCTCGACGCCAGCACCGAACACGCCCTGCGGGACTGCAACCAGACCCACCCAGCCCAACCGCCGGGGCAGTCCGCGTCGGACGGGCTCGGTCGGGTCCTGACGCGCAGCCAACGGCAAAGCCTTGCCCACGACCTGCTCGACCCGCCCGTCGAACGCCACCGGAGCCGCTACCCGGACCGCAGCGAAGGGCTCAGCCTGTGACCACCGAAAGCAGGGCTCGGCTCGCGAACGTCGGCGGCATCCGGCGCGATTCCGCAAGCGAACCGTTGCTGATGCCGGCGGTCCGGGATGACTCCGTGAGTCCAGCGAGCAGCCCTCACAATCACCGGCGGCAACGAGGTACAGAAGCTGATCGCGTTGGCGACCGAACAAGTCACGTCTCACGGACCGACGAGGCTGAGTGCTGGGCAAACTTTTGGAAGGTTGTGGCGCGCTGCGCCGCAGGGGCCGGCGAAGTCCAAGACGAAGCACGGCGCTCTGCCTAGCCGGCCTCCGCGAGCCAACGCGGGACAACCGTGTACTTGCCCGGGAGGGTGTGATGCCCCTTCCGGACGACAACCTTGGCGATTACCTGAGTAAGCGCCTCGCGACGATCGTGCTCTGACATTCCAGACCACGCCGATTCCAGGCCCTGAAACACCTTCGACGACGGAATCGCTGCCAGTCGTCGCTCACCCTCGGCCGACAATCGTGCAGCGGTCGCCAACTCGAGTGCGCGCGCAATGTCGTCCCGCTGCTGCACATAGTCCTCGGGTTCGATCAGCTCATCGGTCAACGCATCAGCCAGCCGCCTGCGCTTGTCCTTCAAGCGTCGGATTTCAACGTCGTACTGCTCCACACGAGACAGCGCCCTGCGCGACTCAGCGATCCTCCGCATCTCAAGGGCGGCCAGTTCCTCACCGCTTGCGTGCTCCCGAACCCAATCCCAGACAACGCCTTCGATGACCGATACGCGAGCGCTAGTGCCCAGGACGGGACAGGACTTGGTGTCCTGCTGCGCCGCGCACCTCCATGTCGTGACCGACGCCGTCTTGGCGGCCACCATCCGAGATCCGCATTCGCAGAACACGAGGCCCGACATGGAGTACTTGGCGTGTCGAAGCCGAGTGGGCAACTCCCGACTTCGAGCCCTCCTCGCCTTGTAAGCCTCCCAGACCTCAGGCGAGATCAAGGGCTGGTGGATGCCCGCAGTCCAGATGTCGAAGTCGTAGCGATACCGATCCTTGCCGGTGTGACTCCTGCTCCTCAACCACCCAGCCGCAAAGCCAGAGTCCATGGATGCCAGCAAGCTGTTGGCCTTGATCAAGCCACCCCGGCTCGTTCGAATGCCGCGGGCATTGAGATCGATGAGGATGCTCCGCAGCGACTCACCCGACACCCAACGCTCGTACGCCTCTGCCAGAGCCGGTCCCGCGACCGGGTCCGGCACGAAGTCCTGCCCGATCTTCAGATAGCCGAAGCGGGGAGCGCCACCGTGCGGCCTCCCATGCGCGAGACGTCGAGACTGCACCTCCTTCCACGTCTCGCTCTTCTGCTTCGACTCGAAGTCCGCCAGCAGAAGAGACAGGTTGCGGCTCAGATGGCCGACCGCCGTGCTCGCGTCTATGTCCTCCGTTGCGGCGCGAACGATGCCCCCGGCCTCCTCAACCTGCCGAAGGTACGTGAGTGACAGCTCCAAGTTTCGGCCCCATCGGGACCATTTCCACAACAGCACCGCTCCCCACGAACCGTTGCGGATGCCTTCGACAACACGGCCCACCGACCGATTGTCGAACTCCGTTCCGGTGAGATCCAGGTCCTCAATGACCTCGACGACGACGTAGCCTTCGCGATCCGCAAAGGACTTGATTGCCCGCAGTTGCAGATCCGGGCTGATCATGTCGTCCCGTTCCTTCGAGACCCGCACGTACGCAACTGCCGGAGTCGCCGGCCCGCCAGACCTACGATGTGCCTTCGTCACCACGAATCGCCTCAACTCCGACGTTGTGGTTGACATTATCCGACGACCGGCGACCGCTACTGCATGAACAGCGTGTCGCTGCGACTGGAGCCCGCCTC
>CAMLIA010000243.1 GCA_946479905.1 uncultured Frankiales bacterium
TGAGCGTCGTCCCGCTGACCGTCGTGGAGCTGCCCGGGATCGCCGGCTGGATGGTCGGGTCACCCGCGCGCACCAGCTTGGCCGTGCTGCCCGCGACGACACCCGGACCCGTGAGCGAGATCTGCTTGGTGCCGGTGTTGCTGCCGCTGGTCGGCGAGGCCGTCAGGTTGTCCACGCCGAAGCAGCCGGCGCAGAGCGCCGCGCCGTGGTCGCTCGGGTTGGTCAGCACGATGTCGCGCAGCCCGCTCGGAGCGTTGCCCGCCACCGAGACCGTGAACTTCACCGTGTCGGAGTGGGTGGTGACGTTGTTGGCCTTCGTCACCGTCACCGGCCCCACCGAGATGGAGGGGTCGGCCTGACGCGACGCACCTCCCGTGGGCGGCAGCGAGAACTGCACCGTCGGCGGGGCTGCGGTCGGGCTGGCACCGTCGTAGTTGAGACCGGAGATCGTCACTGTCTTCGACGTACCGGCTGCCGTGCTGGCCGGGCTGACGGACGTGATGGTCGGGCCGACCTGGACGGTGAACGGGCCACCGTTGCCGTCAGGCGCCACGGTCGTGGTTCCGCCGTCCGGGTTGATGACCGTGATGGTGCGGTCCTCGGCCGGGGCGTCGGGGTCGACGAGGAAGCGCACCTTCGCCTGGATGTTGGTGCTGCTGAGGGTCTGCGTCGTGACGCCGGTGCCGCTCACCAGGAACACCGGGAGCGTGGCCGGCGTGCTGCCACTGGCGAAGCCGGAGCCGCTGATCGTCTCGACGAAGTCAGCTCCCTGTCCGAGCGCGGGGTCGCTCAGCGAGCCCAGCGAAGGGCCCTGCGCGACGGTGAAGGCGCCGGGCACCGAGAAGTTGCCGCCGTCCGGCCCGTTGATGGCGACGGCGCGGGCCGTGCCGACCTGGGCGTCCTCGGTGAACGAGACCAGGGCGCTGATCTTGGTGCCGTCGGCGCTCACCGTGGCGTTGCTGATGCTGACGTCCGGGTTGTTGACCAGCGGGTTGCCACCGCTCGCGCTGTCGCTGCGGAAGCTCTGGATGCTGATCCGGGACCCCTGGCGGATGCCCTGGCCGGTGATGGTGACGAGCCTGTTCTGCGCGCCGGCACCAGCGGTGTTCGGCGAGACGCCGTTACCGGCGAACGTCGGCTGCCAGAACTCCGTGGCGCCGCCGGTCTCACCGATCGTGTTCGTCACCTGGATGAAGTGCTTGCCGGGGGTGAACGCACCCTCGATCTTGTAGTTGCCGCGGATCAGCGACGACGAGGCGTAGCCCGGGAAGTCGGTGCCGCTGGCGTTGGGGTCGTTGACCGTGAACGTCAGGCCCGGCTCCGGCGTGGTGTTGTCGGCCTTGACGAACTTCACGAAGGAGGCCTGCGCGAGGTTCTGGCCGCTGATGTCCAGAGCGTTCGCGCCACGCGAGGCGTTGCCCGTCTTCGCGCCGGCAGAGGAGCTGTTGGCGCTCGGCGCGCCGCTGCTGTTGATGGTGAAGACCCCGCCGGCCCACTTCGGGCTCAGCGTCGTCCCGGTGGCGTCGGTGCGGGCCGTGTACACGTCGTACTTGCCCGGGGCGGCATTGGCGCTCGGGATGGTGCTGACGAGGTGGGTGCTGTCCGACGACTGCTGGTTCGTCGTCCCGTTGAGCCCCGGGGTCCCCGCCGAGCCGTAGGCCGACTGGAACTCCGGCGCCAGCAGGACGTGGTCGCTCTGCGGGACGAAGCCCGAGCCGGTGACCGTCAGGCCCGAGTTGCCGCTGTTGTTGGTCGACTGCGGCGAGACGCTGTCGATCGACCCGGTGTTGGGCACGGCGTAGGCCGTACCGCCCAGGAAGCCGGTGGCGCCGGAGGTCAGGAGTGCCGTGGTCGCAACGAGAGCGAAGGACCTGCGAGCGGCAGGGACGAGCTTCATGGTTCTCCAGCGCTGAGTCGGGTTTCCGTCATTCTGGGGCAACATGGCATCCCCCACGGACCTCTTCGCCGCGTGGCGGGGGATTCCTCCCCTCCAGGTCAGGGCGATTTGTCCCGATCTGTCCGGCATTGCGCGCAAACACCGGTAAGGGAGAGGTGACTGAGGTCGACAGCGAACCCGTGGGCCTCGTCCAACGTGCGGTGCAGGCCCTCGACGACGCCGGCGGGGATCTCGAGCACAGCATCGCAGACCCGGCAGACGAGGTGGACGTGCACCTCCCCCTCGGCGATCGACCAGGTCGGGGAGCCGTGCCCGAGGTGGGTGTGCTGCACCAGGCCGACCTCCTCGAGCAGGTCGAGGGTCCGGTACACGGTGGAGAGGTCGACGCCTGAGGCCGCGTGGATCTGCTCGGGGGTGGCGTGGCCCAGCGAGGCGACGGTCTCGAGCACCAGCTTGCGCTGGGGTGTGACGCGCTGCCCGAGCGCCCGCAGCCGGGTCGCGGCGTCGTCGCTGCTCACGGGCCGTCCCACGCCGCGAGGTTAGTCCGCCCCCCCACTTCGCTGATCTCACGTGCAGTCAGAGGGGCCGCCCCGGTCCTCCGCACGCTCACGCAAGGCGCGGTGGGGCGCGTTGGGTGCACGTGGAATCAGGGAAGTCGGCAGGGGTCGCGCTAGGTTCGCCGCGTGACCCGGGTCGTGCTCCTCGACGGACTCCGTGAGGTGCCCCCGGAGACGCCCGTGCTGCGCGCCGACGACCTGGGCGTGGTGCGCGGCGAGTCGGTCTTCGAGACGATGCGGGTGGTCGACGGGACCCCCTGCTTCCTCGACGACCACCTGACCCGGCTCCAGCGGTCAGCGCAACGGATCGGCATCGAGGTGCCCGACGGGTTCGATGCCCTCGCGCACAAGGCCGCCGCCGGCCTGGCCGATGCGGGCCTGCGACTCACCCTCACCAAGGGCGGCGTCGGCTTCGCGGTCTGCTTCGACGTACCCCCTGAGGTCGTCAGAGGCCGCCAGGGCATCAGCGTGGTCACCCTGCCGCTGGGCATCGCGGCGGACTTCCGGGCCACGCAGCCGTGGACGCTCGGCGGGGTGAAGAGCACGTCGTACGCCGTGAACATGGCCGCGCAGCGGCACGCGCACGACCTGGGCGCGGACGACGCGATCTGGGTGTCGACCGACGGCTACGTGCTGGAGGCGCCGACCTCGACGGTCGTCGCCCTCGTGGCCGGGGTGCTCGTGTCCCCGCCGCCCGAGACCGGGATCCTGCCCGGGACGACGCTGCTGGCCTGCCAGCGGCTCACCGAGATCCGCGTCCAGCCGCTGGCGGTCGCTGACCTGACCGGTGAGGTCGCCCTGCTGTCGTCGGTGCGGGGGGTGGCGCCGGTGACGCGGCTCGACGGCCGGGAGCTGCCGACCGGCGCGGTCAGAGAGCTCGCGCGGGTGTTTGAGGCGTCGCTGCGCTGACGCTCGCCTCGTGGACCAGCAGGTCGGCCGACATGGGACCCCAGGCGAGGTCGAAGAGAAGAGACAGCGGGATGCCCTGCGCGAGCAGCGCCATCGGCGACATGGGGTTCTCCTGGGGTCGGGGGCTCACACCTGTGTTGTCGGCTGGGCGGCACGGCGGTGTTGACGGCTGGCTGGGTGGTTCTGATCTGACCCGTCTCGACCATGGAGATGGCCCGTTCGCCGATCTTGCCCGGCTGCAGGTCCGAACGGGCGAACCCCTGGGCACTTCCTCTGCATCTCGCAGAGGGCCGGCTGGACTGAGCCGGCGCCCAGGGGTTCGGGTGCCTGTCGTGGATTCGCCGTACGCCTTCCGAGGCGTGCGGTGGTCCGCGTCGTCAGACGGCGCCTAGCGGACAGCCACCTCACGAGTCCGGTTGTTACTCAATGCTTCGGACCACCTCCCTTCGCGTGTACGAAAAGCGTACGACCGAGATGGCGCTCCGTCACCTGTGAATAGCCTGCGGTCATGAGGGACCTGGCGGAGCTGCGGACGCCGACCGCGCGCGGGCCGCTGTACGAGTCGCTCTACCTGACCGCCACCTCCCCGGACGGGGAGCGGGCGCTGTGGCTGCGGCACACCTGGCTCAACGGCGCGCCCACGCTGTGGGTCACCTGGTGGGGGCCGGTCCTGGTGCAGACCCGAGGGACGGGTACGTCGACGCTGACCGCCACGTCCTCCCGCGGGGCGCTCGAGGAGCACGCCTGGGACCTGTCGTGGACGTCCGGGGACGTCATCCCCTACCTGCCGGCGGCGCTCTACGACCGGCCGTTCCCGCGGTCGAACGGGGCGCTGCTCGTCCCGAACGGCACCGTCACCGGGTCCTTCGACGGGCACGACCTCACCGGCTGGACCGCCGTCGTCGGGCACAACTGGGGGGCCGAGCACGCGTACCGGTGGAAGTGGGCGCACGGCAGCGCCGGCGACGACTGGTTCGACCAGCTGCGGGTGAAGCCGTTCGCGTGGTCGCCCTGGCTCACGCTGGCCACCGTCCACCTCGACGGTCAGACCCGCCGGACCCGAGGGCCGCTCAAGGCGGCGTACACCCTCGGCCCCGAGGTGCACTGGGACTACCCGTCGCCGAGCGGGCCGCCGAAGCAGGTGAGCAACTGCTCGGTCGCGACGGCCGTCTTCGAGGGCCGGACGTTCCGCGCGGTCGTCGAGCACGGCGCATGACAGCGTGAAGGAGGGGGGCGACGGGCCGGTCCCGGCAAGGGGATCTGCAAAGGTCCTGTCGGGACCGGCCCGTCTTGCCGCACCTTCCGGGAGCAGCCGAGGCTGCAGGTGCGGTGATCAGTACAACGACAGAACGTGACCGTGGTGTTTCACCCTGATGGGTGATCCGGACGACGGCGTCGGCGTCGCCAGAGAAGCAGGAACAGCGCGTTCAGCCCCACCAGCCCCAGCGCGGGCACGGCCAGCCACCAGTGCCGGTCGGAGCCGGAGTGCACGGAGCGAGGTACGACGGCCGAGCCCGCTCCGGTCCCCGCGGGGAACCGCAGCCGGCCGTCGACCGTGTGCGAGACGCGGCCGGACTGCAGCGACAGCACGCCGTCCCACGGGCCGTCCGGGACCGTCTTCGGCAGCACCAGCCGGACTGGCTCGGTCTGCCCGAGGCCCAGCGTCGCGACCGTCGCGGGATAGGGGCCGGCGGACAGCCCTCCGGGCCCGTTGCGCAGCTGCAGGGAGCCGCGGACGTCCAGTGCCCGGGACCCGGTGTTGCGCACCGTCGCGAGCACGACCGGGGCCCCGTCGGCCCCGCGGGACGCCTGGAGCTCGGTCACCGAGAAGTCCGACGGCGGCTCGCCGCCCTCGCCGACGGACAGGTAGATCCGCACCCCGACCCGACTGACCTGCGTCACGTTGCCGGAGCCCGAGGAGGAGGTCTGCGCCCAGATCACGCCGTACCTCTCGCCCGACGTCGCCCCAGCGGGTACGGCGATGCGGACGGTCGCGTCCGACGTGCCGCCCGCGGGGACGGTCACCCGCGACGGCGTGACCGACGTCCAGGACGTGAGCTCGTCGCCCTGCGCGCCGGGCGCGAAGGAGAACTGGCCGTCGCTGATGCTGGCCGCTGCCGGGTAGACCTGCACGGCCAGCGGGTGCGTCGTCGTGTTGCTCACCC
>CAMLIA010000244.1 GCA_946479905.1 uncultured Frankiales bacterium
ATCGAGAAGCAGGGCTTCACGATCGACAACCCCAACGCCGGCGGGTCCTGCGCCTGCGGCGAGTCCTTCCACTAGCCCGTGCGACGAAGGCGCCGGTCCCGTTCGGGGCCGGCGCCTTCGCATGTGCCCACTTCCCTGATCTCACGTGCACCCGGGGCCCCTCAGGCCGGTCCGGCCACGCTCAACGGGGGCTCAGGTGAGCCCCTTGAGTGCACGCAGGGTCAGGGAAGTCACGGGGTCGGCTTGGCCGGCGCGGGTGGGGCGACCTCGGTCGGGGTTGCCGGGTCGACCTGGCTGGGCCCGCCGGGCTCGACGCTGCCCGGCTTGACGGTCGGGACGTCGGAGGGCGTCGCGGTCGTGCGGTACTGCTCCTCGACGGCGATGACGGCGATCCGGCCGCCCGCCTTCACGTCGAACAGCCACGACGGCACCAGCACCCAGCCGCCGTCCGTGGTCGCCTGCAGGGACAGGCCGAGCTCGGCGCCGGTGATGACCGTGGGCTCGGGCGGCAGGCAGCCCTTGCCGTCCGGGGCGATCCGGCAGATGTCCGGGTGCATGAGCATCGGAAGGTCGGCGTAGGCGTCCTTGGCCGAGACGACGGGGTAGCTGTCGGCCGGCTCGGGGGTGCCGAGCCAGCCGCCCGCCGACGTGATGGTGCCGTCGCGGTCGACGCCGACCGTCGTGATCATCCCGACGGTGCCGGACCGGGTGACGGTCGCGCTGCCGCCGTAGGGGCTCGTGTCGATCGTCGCGGATGCCACGTCCAGGCCGACGGCGGCGAGCACCGGCCGGGCCGCGTCCGTCACGACCGAGTCCGCGATCGGTGCCGGTGCCGGGGCAGGACTGGGGGTGCTCGTGGTCGAGCCGCCGCCAGAGCCGGACACCACACCCGGCGAGGCGATGGCGCAGCCGACGGAGCCGTCGGAGCTGATCGGGGTGTCGGGGCCGGTGGCGCACGGCGACCACGACCAGGCCTGGCCGGCCTTGCCCGAGACGACCAGGCCGCCGGCTCGCCACCCGTCGTCGACGCGCGTGGGGGTCCCGGCGTGCAGCGCGTCCGCGAGTCGCGTCACGACGTCGCGGTCGGCCGCCCCCTTCGTGAGGGTGTAGGCCCGCTGGTCGGCCGGCTTGGCGTCCGAGAGCGTGACGGCGAGCTGGTAGTCGCCGCCGCCGGCGATGGCGCTGCGGGCCGCGTCCTGCCCGCCGACGGCGAGTCGCAGCGTCTCCGGGCGGCCGCTGCCCCCGCCGGAGGTGAGCGCGAGCGCGGCCCCGACGGCCCCGACCGCGACGAACGTGACCACCGGTGCCCACGTCTTGGCTCTCATGCAGGTGGGACGCACCAGGCGGCGGGCCGGTTCCGCGCGAGAGCCCGCGCCCCTTCCCTGGGGCGCGGGCTCCCGACGGGTCAGCCGTTGAACTTGTAGCGGATGGTGACGTAGCCCTTGCAGAGCGGCTCGACCTTGATCGTGCCGTTCTGCGCGCCTTCGAACTCCGCCTCGGCCTCCACGGACTCCTGGTCGGTGCCAGGAACCGTGTAGCCCGCGGCCTTGAGCTTGTCGACGAGCTCGTCCCGGACCTCGACGAAGCTGCTCTCGTCCAGCAGGGCATAGACGACCTGCGTCTTGCCCTGGCTGCTGGGCTCGTAGAGCACCTGGTCGCCCAGCGCCGGGAAGCCGGCCGGCAGCTTCGCCGCCGGGTCGGCCGTCGGGAGCGTCCCGCAGCTGTCCTTCGCGGCGCTGGCGTCCTTGTCAGCGTCCTTGTCGCCGTCACTGCAGGCGGTCAGGCCTGCCAGTGCCGGGGCGAGCGCGGCGATCGCCAACGCCCGCTTCCAGTCGATGCTGTGCATGTGTCTCCTCTTGAGTTGTCGGGTCGGATGAGGACCCGACAGGGAGGAGCGCGTCCGCCGACCCCGCCACACGGGCGCGGCAGCAGGACCACGGAGTACGCCGTGCCGGCCGGCCCTGTGGATCGGCTCGCGACGGCGGCGGCCCCCAGGCGCAGCGACGCTGCGAGCCTGCGGACAGCGAGGGCGGTTCCGACACTGACCAGGGACAGCAGCACCTGGACGGCGACGGCGACGTAGAGGGGCGCCTCCCCGGAGCCGTGCCCTGCGCGGCCGAGCATCTCCGGCGTCGCCAGCACCAGCACCTGGCCGCCGACCAGGACGGCGACGGCGAGCAGCCGCGACCCCCACCGGACGAGCAGCCGGTCGACCAGCAGGCCGAGCAGCAGGCTGGCGGCCAGGCCGGCCGCCGTCCAGGAGGGGGCCAGCGCGATCCGCCGGACCTCGTCGGACTCGTGCACCCCGGGCAGCAGGCCGAGGCCGTCCAGCGCGCGACCGGTCAGGATCCCGGCCGCAGAGCTCACCGACAGCAGCCCGGCGCGGGCAGTCACGGTCCGCTCCGCCGCTGCGCCCCCGGGATCACCTGCGCAGGCTAGGCGAACGCACGAGAGCCCGCGCCCTGATCGGGGCGCGGGCTCTCGACGTACCGGGTCCTAGTAGTCGTCCATCCCGGCGACGGTGACGAGCAGGTCGTCGGTGATCTCGGCGGGCATCGCGCCGAAGCTGAAGGGCAGCCGCTCGAGGGGCAGCCGGCTCAGCGGGACCTTGACGACGGCGCTGGTGAGGTCGATGACCGAGTGGCCGAGCACGTTCGCGACCTCGCGGCAGTCGTTCACCAGGTCGATGATCGAGGTGGGCTCGTTCTCGGACGGAACGGGGTCGTGGAGGGCCATGCCCTCGACGTTAGGCAGTTACCGGTCGGTACCCAACGGCTACTGGGCAGTAGTGATGTGCGTCGGCTCACCTCGTGGCTGCGACCTAGGCTGTCCCGATGCGCATCGCCGTCACCGGGTCCATCGCCACCGACCACCTCATGACCTTCGCCGGGCTGTTCAGCGAGCAGCTGCTCCCGGACCAGCTCGACAACCTCTCGGTGGTCTTCCTGGCCGACTCCCTCGAGGTGCGCAAGGGCGGCACCGGCGCCAACATCGCCTTCGGCATGGGGTCGCTCGGCTACCGCCCGCTGCTCATCGGGTCGGTCGGCAAGGACGCCGGTGACTACGTGCAGTGGCTGACGGACGCGGGCGTCGACACCTCCGGCGTGCGGGTGTCGGCGACGCTGTCGAGCCCCCGGTTCACGGTCGTGACCGACCAGGCGCAGAACCAGATCGGCTCGTTCTACCCGGGGGCGATGGCCGAGGCTGCCGACATCTCGCTGGCGGACGTCGACGTGGACCTCGTGCTCGTCAGCCCCAACGATCCCGGGGCGATGCTGCGGCACACCGCCGAGTGCCGGGAGCGCGGGGTCGCCTTCGCGGCCGACCCTTCCCAGACGCTGACCTTCCTCGACGGCGACGCGATCCGGCAGCTCGTCGACGGTGCGGCCTACCTGTTCACCAACGAGTACGAGGCCGGCCTCGTCGCGGAGAAGACCGGCTGGTCCGACAGCGACATCCTCGACCTGGTCGAGGTGCGCGTCACCACGCACGGGTCCAAGGGCTCGGTCATCTCGCGCAAGGGCTGCGACGACATCGTCGTGGGCATCGCCGAGGCCGACGTCGTCGTCGACCCGACCGGGACGGGTGACGCGTTCCGCGCCGGCTTCCTCACCGCGACCGCCTTCGGCCTCGGGCTCGAGCGGGCGGCTCAGGTCGGGGCGCTGCTCGCCACCCACTGCGTCGAGTCGGTCGGGCCGCAGGACTACGTGCTGACCGACTTCCGCGCGCGCTTCGAGAAGGCCTTCGGCGCCGACGCCGCTGCCGACCTCGAGGTCCTCACGCGCTGAGCGGGCCGGCGACGAGGGCGTCGCCGAGGGCGGTCCGCTGCCATCGGCTGGCCTTGCCGTTGCGCGTGACTGCCACCAGGCCCGCGTCACGCAGCACGTGCAGGTGCGCGCTCACCGTGCTGTCGGCGCGGAAGAGCCTGATCGCGAGATCCCCGGTGCCGGCTGCGTCGTCCAGGGACGCGAGCACCTCGGCACGGCCCTGGCCGAGCAGTCCGACCAGGGCGTCGGCGGGTGCGACCGGCCGGGTGAAGGCGGTCCCGACGCCTCTGGCCGGGTAGACCAGGGTCGGCTGGTACGGCGGGTCGAGGATCACGAGCGGCCGGCCGGTCCCGAAGAGGCTGGGCATGAGCACCACGCCCTCGCCGTGCAGCTCGCGACGCTCGTGCACGCGGCCCCGCACCCGCAGCGCGTCCTGCTGGAACGTCACCGCCGGGTGCAGGTCGGCCATCAGCGCCGCGATGCCGCCTGCGACGAGCCGTCTCGAGCGGTGGTCGACGTCCGTGGCGAGAACGCGGTGCAGGCGCGGCCAGTGCGGCTGCATCAGGTGCGACCAGGCGAGCCGCATCTCCTGCACGACCTGGTCGCGCGCGCTGCGGGCCGAGCCGGCCGGGAGCGTCGCTCCCTCCGCACGGCAGCGCTGCAGCTCGGCGCGGATGACGTCGAGAGGGGTCTGCGCGACCAGCGCGATCTCGGCGTCGATGCTGCGCTCGCCGGCGAGAGGTGGGGGAGTGAGGAAGTCGGGCGTGTACGACGACCCGGACTGCACCGCCGTGAGCAGCGGCGTCGGCGGCGGATCGACCAGCCGTCGCCACGGGTGCAGCGCCGCGGGCATCGGGCCGACGGACGTGGCCCGGACGGCGGCGAGGGTCTCCCACAACGGCGAGATCGCGAACCGCAGCCGCAGGACGTCCTGGGGCCCGAGCCGGAGCTCGATCACTTCGGTCTCTTCCGAACCGAGGTCATTTCGGCCACAACCGAAATGTTAGGCGCGCGATCGGCCGAGTCGGAGGCTGTCCACATGACGACCTACCGGGACGTGCTGCGGCACCGGGAGATGCCGGCGGTCTTCGCTGCGCACGCCGTCTCGCTGGTCGGCTCGGTCGCGGCCGAGCTCGCGCTGGCGGTGCTCGTCTACCGACGCACGACCTCGCCGCTGCTCTCGGCCCTGACGCTGGCCTGCGCCTTCGTGCCCCAGGCCTTCTCCGCGATCGTGCTCTCCAGCCTCGTCGACCGCCTCCCTGCGCGCCGGCTCCTGGTCTCGTGCGACCTGGTGTGCGCGCTCCTGGTCGTCGGGATGACCGTGCAGGACGCACCCGTCGTCGTCCTGCTCCTGCTCGCCGCGGGTGTCGGCGTCGTGTCACCGCTCTTCGGAGGGGCCCGGTCGGCGGCGCTGGCGGACATGCTCGAGGGGGAGGTGTGGGTCCGCGCCCGGTCGATGATGCGGGTGCTGTCCCAGTCGGCCCTGCTGCTCGGCTTCGCCGTCGGAGGACTGCTGCTGACCGTGGTCGACCCCCGCACCCTCCTGGTCGCCGACGCCGTGTCGTTCGTGGCCTCCGCTGCGGTGCTCCGCTTCGGGACGACCGCGCGGCCCGCCCGGGGACGCTCCGGCGGCCGCATCGCCCTCGGGGCAGCCGTTCGGGCGCTGCGCGACCCGCAGCTGCGGCCGCTGCTGCTCATGACCTGGCTGCCGTC
>CAMLIA010000245.1 GCA_946479905.1 uncultured Frankiales bacterium
CACGTCCTGGTGGGCGTCGAGCGGACGGTCCTCCGTGACCTCGATCCACAGCCGGCCCGGGGCCAACCCGGTGCGGGACAGCACGTCGGACACCCGGCGGGCCAGCTCGGGCCGGGCGAGCTGTCGTGGGCTGACGTTGACCGACACGAACAGGTCGTCCCCCCACGAGGCGGCGTCGGCACAGGCCCGCTCCAGCGCCCACTCGGCCACCGGCGAGTCGGAGTCGCTGTCCTCGAGCACGTCGAGGAACTCCCCCGGCACGATCAGCCCCCTGGTCGGGTGCGCCCACCGCAGCAGCGCCTCGAAGCCCAGCGGTCGGCCGGTCGTCAGGTCGACGATCGGCTGGTAGTGGAGGCGGAACTCGTCGCGCTCGACGGCACCGGACAGCTCGCTGCGCAGGGTGAGCTGGGCGAGCGCCTCCTCCCGCATCGCAGCGTCGAAGACCTCCCAGCGGCCGCGCCCTGCCGCCTTCGCGCGGTAGAGCGCCGTGTCGGCCTCGGTCAGCAGGTCACGACCGGTCGAGTGCGGGCCGGCCATGGCGATGCCCAGCGAGAGCGACGCGCGCACGTTCTCGTCGGCCAGCACGAGCGGCTCACGGACGGCGGCGAGCAGCCGCTCGGCGACGGCGATCGCCTCGGCGGGACCGGACAGCTCCTCCAGCACGAGGACGAACTCGTCACCGCCGAGCCGGCCGGCGGTGTCGGCCTCGCGGAGGTGGTGCTTCAGCAGCGCCGCGAGCCCGACGAGCAGCTCGTCGCCCACCGCGTGGCCGAGGGAGTCGTTGACGAGCTTGAAGTGGTCGACGTCGAGGAAGAGCACCGCGACCGCGCGACCGTCGCGGCGGCTGCGGGCGAGAGCCTGCTCGAGCCGGTCGAGGACGAGCTCCCGGTTCGCGAGGCCGGTGAGCGGGTCGTGCAGGGCGCGGTGGCGCAGCTCGGCCTGCACCCGCTTCTGCTCGTCGAGGGCGTGCTGGAGGTCCTCGTAGAGCCGCGCGTGGTCGATCGCCAGCGCCGCCTGGATGGCGAACACCTCGAGCAGCTGGCAGTCGTCGGGGTCGGGTCGCATCCCGTCGTGCGGCACGTCGACGGACAGCACACCGAGCAGCTCCCCGTCCCCGCTGTAGAGCGGGGCGAACAGCGCGTCCATGGGGTGCCAGCTGCTGGGGTCCGGGGACGCGGGGATGTCCGGGGCGAAGAAGTGCATGTGGCTCGGGTGCAGCGCTTCGCTCCGGCCGTCCAGGAAGCGCAGCCGGCCGCGGGCCTCGGACGCGGACAGCGCGTCCTTCCAGTCGCGGGCGGACTGCCGGCGACCGAGCAGGTCGTGGCGGACGTCGTCCGGGCCCGCGACCGCGACGACCTCGAGGTCGCCGCCCTCCACGACCAGGTTGAGGACGGCGATGGCGAAGCCGATCCGGTCCACGACCGACTGGGCGATCTCGTCGAGGGTCCGGGCCAGGTCCAGCGACGCGCCGAGGCGCTGCGCGACGTCCGCGAGGACCCCGGCGGTGTCGAGCTGAGGTCGCCCACTCACGGCAGTGAGGCTAGCCCTCGGGGACCGTTCGCGCGGGCGGTCACCTCGTGGTGTCGGCGGCGTCGACGCAGGCACGGAACCCGTAGTGACGCATCCAGGCCAGGTCGGCGGCCGTCTCGGTCGGCGGGTCGCTGAGCAGCCTGACGAGGGCGATCTGGTCGTGCGCCCGCGCGGCGGACCGGACCTTGTCGGCATAGCGCCGCAGCGTCACGAGCTGGCCGTGCAGCGGGCCGAAGACGTGCTCCTCGAGGTCGGCCTTGTCCCTTCCCGGCGGCCTGAGCAGGAGCAATGCGGTGGTCGTCCGGTCGGCGAGCCGCACGATGGCGTCGACGTAGGGGGACAGCTCGGCCGAGGACGTGGGCCGCCGGAGGGCCGCCTGGTCGGCGTTGGCCTTGCTGCACACCGCCTCCGCCTTGGCGAGGTACTGAGCCCGTGCGGAGTCGGCACCCGCGGACCCGCTGCTGCACGCGGCCAGGGTCCCGAGCACCGCCAGCAGCGACAGCAGGGCGAGCACGGGTCTCACCCGGTCATCTTGCACCGGGGCGCCGCCCCACGACCCAGCAGCCCACGGCCGCCGCCGCAGCGATGTTGAGCGAGTCGACGCCCCGCGCCATCGGCAGACCGACCCGCAGGTCGCTGGCGGCCATCGCCTCCTCGGTCAGCCCCGGGCCCTCCGCGCCGAGCAGCAGTGCCGTGCGCCCGCTGACCTGCAGGCCCCCGAGGTCGGTCCCCCCTGGGGTCATCGCCAGCACCTGGAAGCCGTGCCGGTGCAGGACGCCCAGGCCGCCGGGGAACGGGTCGAGGTAGGCGTAGGGCAGGGCGAACACCTCACCCATCGAGACCCGCACCGCCCGGCGGTACAAGGGATCGCAGCACGTCGGGCTCAGCAGGACGGCATCCATGCCGAGGCCCGCAGCGCTGCGGAAGACGGCACCGAGGTTCGTGTGGTTGTTCACGTCCTCGAGCACGAGGACCCGCTCGGCAGCGGCCAGCACCTCGTCCGCCGACGGCAGCGGCAGCCTGCTGAACGAGGCGAGCGCGCCCCGGTGCACGTGGAAGCCGGTGACGGCCTCCAGGACGTCGTACGACGCCTGGTAGACCGGCGCGTCCGGGAGCCCCTCCGGCAGCTCGCGGTTGGCGGCCAGCAGGACGGAGCGCAGCGGGTACCCGGCCGCCGCGGCACGCTGCATGACCGGCACGCCCTCGGCCAGGAAGAAGCCCTTCTCCGGCTCGTGCTTGGTGCGGCGAACGACGTCGGTGAGGCCGACGTAGTCCGCCAGCCGCGGGTCGGCGGGATCAGTGATGAGCACGGCGGGTCACGGCTTGGCGCGCTCGTACTGCCGGGGCCAGGCGATGTCGGCACCCAGCTCGTGGGCGGCGCGCAGCGGCCAGTGCGGGTCGCGCAGCAGGGCGCGCGCGAGCAGCACCACGTCGGCGTCACCGGCCGCGAGCACGTCCTCGGCCTGCTGGGCCTCGGTGATCAGGCCGACGGTCCCGGTGGTGGCGCCGACCTCCTTCAGGGCCCGCGAGAACGGCACCTGGTAGCCGGGTCCGACGGTGATCTGCTGCTCGTGGTGCAGGCCACCCGAGGACACGTCGATGAGGTCGACACCGGCGTCGTGCAGCAGCGGTGCCAGCTGCTGCGACTCCGCCACCGTCCAGCCACCCGGGGTCCAGTCGTCGGCGCTGATCCGCACGAAGAGCAGCCCGTCGAAGGCCGAGCGGACGTCGCGGACCACCTCGAGCAGCAGCCGCGTGCGGTTGCCGAAGTCGCCGCCGTACTGGTCGGTGCGCTGGTTGCTCAGCGGGCTGAGGAACTCGTGCAGCAGGTAGCCGTGCGCGGCGTGCAGCTCGACGACGTCGAACCCCGCGGCCGTCGCGCGCCCCGCGGCGGCGCTGAAGTCGGTCCGGACCTTGGCGATGCCGTCGTCGTCGAGGGCCGCGGGGACGGCGTACCGCCCGAAGGCGACAGCGCTGGGCGCGACGGCGACCCAGCCGCCGTCGTCCGGCGGCACCGTCCCGCGCCGGTCGTGCCCGGGGCGGTAGGTGCTCGCCTTGCGGCCGGCGTGCGCGAGCTGGACGCCGGCGAGCGCGCCCTGGCCGTGCACGAAGTCGACCACGCGCGCCCAGCGGGCGGCCTGCGCGTCGTTCCAGATGCCGGCGTCGTCGGGGCTGATCCGGCCCTCCGGGCTGACGGCGCTGGCCTCGGTCATGACGAGCGCGGCTCCCCCGACGGCGAACGACCCGAGGTGCACCAGGTGCCAGTCGTCGGGGAGGCCGTCGACGGAGGAGTACTGGCACATCGGGCTGACGACGATCCGGTTCTTCAGGGTCGTGTCGCGCAGGGTCAGCGGCGAGAGCAGCAGGGTCACCCCGCTAGTCTTGTCCACGAACTCGTGACCCGCTCTGGAGGCATCGCGCATGGCCGGCTCGCACAACGTCAAGCCCACCTCGTGGCTGACGGTCCTGCTCATCGTGGCGGCGAGCATCCTGTTCGGCTTCGCGCTGCCGATGCGGTCGCTCCCGCTCGCGATCGCCGGTGGCGTCGTGCTGGTCATCGGCCTCGTCCTGGGCGCCGTCTACCGCATCATGGACGACGCCTACTAGGACCCCCAAGCCTGCCCGTGAGCGGGTGGGGTCAGCGGCGCTGGCGGGCCCAGGAGCGCATCGTCTCGATCCGCTCCTGCAGCTCGTCGGCTGACGCCTGCGGGGTCGGCGGGCCACCGCAGGCGGTCCGCAGCTCGGCGTGGATCGCGCCGTGCGGCTTGCCGGTGCGGTGGTGCCAGGCGCCGACCAGCCCGTTGAGCTCCTTGCGCAGCCCCGACAGCACCTCGAACGCCGACCTCTCCCGGGACGGGGCGGGCACGACCGGCGCCCGCTTGAGCTGCTTGGCCTGGTGCTGGGCGAGCAGCACCCGCACCTGGTCGGGCTCGAGCAGCCCCGGCAGGCCCAGGAAGTCCTGCTCGTCGTCGGAGCCCACGGCGGCGCCGGTGCCGTACTCACCGCCGTCGTAGATGACGCGGTCCAGGTGCGCGGAGGCCTGCAGCGCGATGAAGCCCGGCTCGTCCTCGCCCTCCTGCGGCTCGCGGTTCGCCGCGGCGATCAGCTCGTCGGCGAGGAACTGCTCCTTCGCGGGTCCGTCCAGGGCGTGGTCGCGCTCGACCTCCATCTCGGCGGCCAGCGCGAGCAGCACGGGGACGGAGGGGACGAAGACCGAGGCCGTCTCCCCCGGCCGGCGGGCCCGCACGAAGCGCCCGACGGCCTGCGCGAAGAACAGCGGGGTCTGCACCGAGGTGCCGTAGACGCCGACGGCGAGCCGCGGGATGTCGACGCCCTCCGACACCATCCGGACGGCGACGAGCCAGCGGTCGGTGGACGCGTCGAACTCCGCGATCCGCTTCGACGCCTTGGGGTCGTCGGACAGCACGACCACCGGCGGCACGCCCGTGATGCCCTCGAGCAGCTCGGCGTAGAGCTTGGCGTTCTTGTGGTCGGACGCGATGACCATGCCGCCGGCGTCCGGCATCCCGCGGCGCACCTCGGACAGCCGCCGGTCGGCTGCCTGCAGGACGGCGGGCATCCAGTCACCGTGCGGGTCGAGCGCGGTGCGCCAGGCGTGCGCCGTCTGCTCGACCGTGAGCGGCTCGCCGAGGGTGGCCGTGATCTCGTCGCCCGCGCGGGTCTTCCAGGTCGCCGTGCCGCTGTAGGCCATGAAGATGACCGGCCGCACGACCTGGTCGCGCAGCGCGTCGGCGTAGCCGTAGGAGTGGTCGGCCGCCGAGCGGGTGATGCCGTCGCTGCCCCGCTCGTACCGCACGAACGGGATCGGGTTGGTGTCGGAGCGGAACGGCGTACCGGTCAGGGC
>CAMLIA010000246.1 GCA_946479905.1 uncultured Frankiales bacterium
TTGGCCAGGGCGTTCGCCTTGTTCGTCCAGGCCGCGGCGTTCTCCGGCTCGAGCCGAGCGCGCCAGTCGGCGTACCCATGTGTACGCCCAGCCACTTCAGTCAGGAAGATCGCCGTCTCCGCCGCTTCTCGCTGAGCGAAGATCACGCGGTTCTCGCGGTTCGGATCCGCCCAGTGCTGCAGCAACTTGCGGCTGATGGGCGTGACGCCGGCGTACTCCCCGCCTCGTCGCCACTTGGCAAGGTCGCGGCGGATGTCGTTGATCAGGCTGTTCTTCTCGCGCCGTTCCCCGGTTGCGTCGAAGTCGAAGCCCTGCTGAACACCGCTTTGGCCTCCGCGCTGGCCCTTCTTCGTGACCGCGATGGGGATGAAGGACTCGCTCGGTCGACGGCCGTCCTTGATCTCGCCCGTAGGTCCGTTGGATCCGATCTCGTAGTACCGGTCAGGCTGCTCATACGGAGAGTTGAGGATGGGGTTGGCCAGGTCCGCCGCCTCCATCGGTCACCTCCTCCGGGATGTCCCCTCATCAACGCGACCCGAGGGGCCCCCGTGTCAGACGCGCGCCCGAACCTATCGGGCATGGCACCCGAACGGCGGATTCTGGGCAAGCGGAGCCGTGCCGTCAGTAATCCATCACGCTTCCGACGCTGTCTCGGTCACGACTGACGGCGCCATGTCACGTTGATCGCTGCCGCGCCGCAGAGCCGAGGAACACGGCCTGGCGGAGTCCTGAATGCCGCTCAGGAACCGGCCAGTAGCGAAAGCACGTCTCGACGACCGCTCGCCTCGGCCCAAGCTCGCAGGCTGTCGACCGTGATCATCTGGCGGCGGTTACGCGTTACCGACCGGAACACCCGTGAGGTCACGAGGTGCGTGATCGTCGTGCGCGTGAGCCCGGTGATCGCTCGGACCTCAGCGAGCGCCAGCACCGGGATGTCGTCGGTGATCGGATCCGGGTTGCCGGCCCTCGTCCGCTCGTACGCCTCGACCGAGACGGTCGTGACGCAGCGCCGGCGTGGCGTCGTCGCCTCGAGGTCGAGCTGCAGCACGCCCTGCCGCAGCAGCGTCTCCACGGTGAGGACCGGCAGCCGCAGGCGCTCGGCAGCCACCGCGACCGGCATCGCGGTCTGGGCCAGGCGGGCCCGCCGGTCGAGCTCGACTCTGATGGCCGCGACGTCCTCGGCGCTCAACCGGATGTCGCCGCCGCGCAGGGCCTGCTCGCCGGTGACGCCGAGCTGGCGCATCAGGCCGTAGACCTGGTGATAGTTGAGCCCGAGCTCGTCGGCGAGGTCGGTGACGGTCGGCGTCTCGCGAAGCCGGCGCACATGGGCCTGCACGTCTTCGACGGTGGCGACCCAGACCTGCCGGTTGCCCCGGGTGACGAGCCGAGCCGGCAGCCGGCCTTCGCGCATCCACCGGCGGGCCGTGACCGGGGCGCAGCCGAGCAGCGGGGCAGCCTGCTCGGGAGACAGCAGCGCGGCGTCGTCGTCGCCCGTCCGTGCCTCGCGGTACCAGCCGGCGGCGGCGAGGGTGGCGTAGGCGTAGCCGAGCCGCGGCTGCAGCGGGTGGTCGAGGCCGAACTGCTCGCGGCGTTCGGTCGGGACGAGCAGGGTGCCGCCGAGCTCGTCGTGCACGCGGGCCTCGATGGCCTCGACGATCGGGTCCCAGACAGCCATCGACTGCGGGGTGATGTCGACGCGGTCGCGGAAGTAGGAGCGGTCGTGCTCGTCATTGCCGGCGAGGTGGCCGACGTAGCGGCGCTTGAGCGCGCTGTCGAGCCGGCCGCGGGTGCCGAGGTCGGTGATGAGGTCCGCCCGCAGAGTGTGCGGGGTGATCTTGCCGTACCGGGCGACGTCGATGCCGGCGTGGTGCACGGCGGTGGCGAGAGCGTTGCGGTGCGCGCTCTGCCCGCCGCGGTCGGCGCCCTGCAGGCCAGGGATGAGCCGGGTGGCGAGGTCGACCTCGCCGGTGACCGGGTCGGTGTGGAACGCGTCGACGACGAGCCGGGCGAGGACCATCACCGGTTCGGCGACCTTGATGATGCGGCCCGACTGGCGGGTCTTCATGCCGGGCTTGTGGGCGACGGTGACGGTGATGCCGTCGCGGTCGATGACGAAGGTGCGGCCGCCTTGCTTGTCGAGCACGACCGCGCCGCCGTGCCCGGGGCCGAAGTCGACGAGGTCGCCGACGTGGATGCCGAACGCTTCGCCGATGCGGACGCCGACGAGACGCTCGAGCCAGAAGGTGAGCTGGTGCACGGCGCTGAGCTCGGCCGCGACGTCCCGGGCGAGCGCGAGCGGCAGGTACTTCGGGGATCGTGTGGACCGGGTGGCGTCGTCGGGTTCGACGGCGGAGATGCCGGCCATCGGGTTGCCGACCAGCGTGATGCCGCAGGCTTCGGCGTGGCGCAGGATGGCGCCGAGCAGGCCGAGGATGTTCTCGGCGGTCGACTTCGCCAGCCCGCGGCGGGTCTTCGGCGCGGTCTGGCGAGCGAGGTGAGCCGCGCGCAGCTCGTCGACGGGGATCCAGGCCTCGCCGTCGATGGTCTCGTAGCCGGGCAGCAGCCCGGCGCGCCGCCAGCGGGTGATGGCCGACCGCGAGAGACCCGGTAGCTGGTCGGCATCGCGACGGCGCACCCGTCGGCGGCCGTCGAGCTGCGGCCACGGTGGTGCCACGCGCAGGGTCGTGACGTCGCGGCCGGCGAGGTGGGCGGCGAACGCGGCGACGACCGGGTTCTCGATGCGTTCAACAACGCCGCCGACGTGGCGGGCGAAGAACGGGTAGACGGTCTCGCGCAGCTCCTTGGTCACCTGGAGCCGGCGTTCGGCCTGCGCGCCGCGCAGCACGACGTAGCGCTGCTCGATGTAGGCGAGGCCGACCGCGAGCAGGTCGTGCCCGTCCTCGGCGGTGTCGCCGATGCGCCAAGCCGCGGAGACCGGCTTGGCCGGCCCGGGGACCAGCACACGGCGGGCGGGCGGCTTGTAACTCTCGGGGTCGGGGACCGGCCGGCCTTCGGCGAGGGCCTGCTCGCCGTCGGCGTACCAGCGCTGCACCGGCTCCTCGTCGGGCCAGCTGAACTGGATCCGGCGCGAGGAGCCGACGGCGACGGGCAGCACGGCGGTGTAGCGGCCGTCGCGGTGCTGCACACCGGCGCGTGGTCGGGGCATCAGCCGGGCCTGTTCTTGAGCGCGGCGGCGAGGTGCCGGTTGAGCTGGTCGAGCTGGTCGAGGACGCGGGCGAGCTCGCGGTGCAGCGAGGCGTTCTGCGCGCGCAGGGTGAGCAGCTCGTCGTGGTCGGCGGCCCGGGCGGCCTCGGCCTGGTGGATGGCGAGGGTGTGCGCGGCGTCGGCGGCGTTGAGCTCGTCGGCGGAGATGAGCCCGGCCTCGACCAGCGCCTGCGCGGTCACGCGGACTGGCGCGTTCGGCACGCCGTAGTCCGGCGGCAGCGCGACCAACTTGCAGTCGCGGCGCATCCGGCGCAGCGTGTCGACGGACTTGCCGACGAGGATGGCGGCTTCGTGCAGGGTGTACCGCTTGTCGGCGTCGATCATGGCTGGCAGTCCTCCTGCCGGCGCATGCACATCGCCGACCGGACGCACCGTTCGGAGGAGCGCGACGGGCGCAGTCGTCGCCGCGGCTACCGGCGGCGTCATCGCGCCACCCCGGCCGAGCCGCTGCCTGCCGATCGGTGATCGGACGTGCCTGCACAGGCTGCGCACCCGTCACCGCCAATCGCGGCGATCGCCTGCCTGGCGGGCCCGGGAAGCACCCCTGCTGCCCCGGCGGGAGGGTTCAGCGAGTCGTAAAACCCCGGGTCCGAGTCGTAAAACCCCCGGGAGAAACGGACAAACCCGGCGCTACGGCGCCGGGTTTGTCGAGCGAAGTCCGAAAATCGGGTCCGCGGTTGTAGCGGGGGCAGTGTCCTGGCTCAGGACATCGGAATGGGGTGTCTCGCGTCATCGGAATGGCGTGTCGCAGGTCATCGGCATACCTGCTGACTCGCACGCTTCGCCATGTCGAAGCGTCGTCTCGTCGTCACTGCTGTGCTGGCCGGTCAGTCACAGTCCGAGGTCGCCCGCACCTACGGGGTGTCCCAGGGCTGGATCAGCAAGCTCATGGCCCGCTACCGGCTCGAGGGCGAGGCCGTGTTCGAGCCGCTGTCCCGCGCCCCGGCGACCAGCCCGGGCGCGACCCCACCGGAGACGGTCGAGCTGATCCTGCGGCTGCGCAAGGAGCTGGCCGAGGCCGGGCTGGACGCCGGTGCCGACACGATCGGGTGGCACCTGACCCACCACCATGGCGTGACGGTCTCACGCGCCACTATCAACCGGATCCTGGTCCGCGCCGGCACCGTCGCCCCGGACCCGAGCAAGCGGCCGAAGAGCAGCTACCTGAGGTTTGAAGCCGAGCTGCCCAACGAGTGCTGGCAGTCGGACTTCATGCACTACCGCCTCGCAGACGGCACCCGGCACGTCACCCACCGCGGCGGTGTCCGACGGATCGACATCGGCACCGACGTCGAGATCCTGACCTGGCTCGACGACTGCTCCCGCTACGCCCTTTCGATCACCGCGCACGCCCCGGTCACCGGACCAACCGTGCTGGCCACCTTCCGCAAAGCCGCTGCCACACATGGCTTCCCGGCCTCCACGCTCACCGACAACGGGCGGGTCTTCACCACCCGCTTCGCCGTCGGCAAGACCGGGCAACGCGGTGGCCGCAACCACCTCGAGCACGAGCTCGCCGAGCGCGGCATCCGGCAGAAGAACGGCAAACCGAACCACCCGCAGACCCAAGGCAAGGTCGAGCGCTTCCAGCAGACCCTCAAGAAGTGGCTGCGCGCCCAACATGTCCAGCCCGCCACCCTCGCCGAGCTCCAAGCCCTCCTCGACACCTTCACCGAGCTCTACAACACCCACCGACCGCACCGGTCCCTGCCGCACCGCGCGACCCCCGCCACCATCTACACCTCCCTGCCGAAGGCCACCCCGAGCACCGACCGCAAGACCGACAGCCACGACCGGGTCCGCCACGACAAGATCGACAAAGCCGGCAGCGTCACGCTGCGCGTCGCCGGCCAACTCCGGCACATCGGCGTCGGCCGAACCTACGCCCGAACCGACGTCATCCTGCTCGTCAATGACCTCCACGTCACCGTCGTGCACGCCGCCACCGGCGAGATCCTGCGCGACCTGATCATCGACCCCCGCAAGGACTACCAGCCCACCGGACGCCCGCCAGGCCCCCCAAAGAAGTGAGCCGAACCTGCAGATTGCAGGTCCGGCCCATTCCGATGTCCTGAGACATCACAGTTGTAGCGGGGGCAGGATTTGAACCTGCGACCTCTGGGTTATGAGC
>CAMLIA010000247.1 GCA_946479905.1 uncultured Frankiales bacterium
CTCCGCGGTCGTTGTCTCCTAGGCTCGCGCTCGGCGGCACGACCGTCGAGGTGACCCGGCTGTCCCTCGGTGGCGGCTCGCTCGGCAACCTGTTCCACGAGATCAGGGACTCCGATGCCCAGGCGACCGTCGAGGCCGCGTGGGAATGCGGGATCCGCTACTTCGACACCGCGCCGTTCTACGGGCTCGGGGTCGCGGAGAGCCGCCTGGGCGCGGGGCTTCGCGACAAACCGCGCTCGGACTTCGTCGTGTCGACGAAGGTCGGCCGACTGCTGGGCGGAGCGGACGGATGGCACTGGGACTTCACCGCCGACGGGGTCAAGCGCTCGCTGGAGGGCAGCCTCGCGCGGCTCGGGTTGGACCGGGTCGACGTGGTCTACCTCCACGATCCCGACGACCACATCGGGGAGACGTTGGCGACGGCGTACCCGGCGCTGGACGACCTGCGCAGCCAAGGCGTGATCGGCGCCGTCGGTGCCGGGGTGAACCGGTGCGCGGCGGCACAGCCGTTCGTCGAGCGGGCCGAGCTGGACTGCGTGCTGCTCGCCGGCCGGTACACGCTCCTGGACCGCTCGGCCGAGGACTTCCTCCAGCTCTGCCTGGAGCGCAGGGTCTCCGTGGTGGCCGGAGGCGTCTTCAACACCGGGGTGCTGACGAACCCCGACAGCCCAGACGTGCACTTCAACTACGGCCCGGTGCCGGATGACATCCGCACCCGGGCACGCGAGCTCGCCGCGACCTGCGGGCGTTTCGGCGTACCGCTGACCGCGGCGGCGCTGCAGTTCCCCGCTCGCCACCCCGCGGTGGCCTCCGTCGTGGTGGGGTGCGCCTTCCCCGAGCAGGTGCGGGCCAACGCCGCAAGCTTCGCCTTGGCGCTGCCCGACCCGCTCTGGGAGCAGCTCGGCTGACCTCCCACCAAGGTTTGCAATGTGGTATTACTAACATCGTGGCCCGTACCCGCGAGTGGCGAGAGGGGCGGCTTTTCGCCGTCCACTGGGACTTCCACGCCAAGCCCGAGGACCCCGACATCGGCGCCGGCCTGACCCGCGAGGGCCTGCGCGACTGGGTCACCGACCTCCGACTCGACTGGGTGCAGTGCGACTGCAAGGGCGCCTGGGGGCTGACGTCGTACCCCACGAAGGTCGGCACCCCTGCCCCCGGGCTGGTCAGCGACCTGCTCGCCCTGCACCGCGAGGTGACGAACGAGCTGGGCCTGCCGCTCGTGGTGCACTTCCTGTGGCACCACGACAAGCACGCAGCCGCTGAGCACCCGGACTGGCAGCGTCGCAGCCCTGCCGGCGAGGAGCTGGCCGGGGAGATCTGCCCGCTGAGCCCGTACGTCGACGAGCTGATGATGCCGCTGATGATGGAGATCATCGACAACTACGACGTCGACGGCTTCTGGGTCGACCGGAGCTTCTGGGCCGCGAAGCCGTGCTGGTGCGACCGTTGCCGGGCAACGTTCCCCGGCACCGCCCCCATCTCCCCCGCCGACGAGGGCTGGGCCGACTGGATGGCGACGCACCGGGCCAACTACCTGCGCCAGGCGCGGAAGTTCGTCGACGCGATCCACGAGCGCAAGCCCGACTGCGCGGTGTGCATCAACTGGGCCTACTCGAGCATGCAGCCCGACCCGGTCGAGGTGCCCGTCGACTTCCTGTCCGGCGACCTGGTCGGTCCCTTCCTCCTCGACTGGGCGCCGACCGAGGCCCGGCTCTTCGACAGCCGCGGCCTGCCGTGGGACCTGATGCCGTGGATGTTCACCAAGTCCGAGCCGACCTTCAGCACCACGCGGGGCTGGATCACCAAGCCCGCCGCGCAGCTGTGCCAGGAGGCGGCGGTGCTGCTGTCCTGCGGCGGCGGGGTGCAGGTCTACGACCAACCCCGCCGCGACGGCGGGCTCGTGGAGGCCCACCGGCCGGTGCTCAAGGAGCTGGCCGACTTCTGCCACGCCCGCCGCGACGTGGTGCTAGGGACGCGCTCGGTGCCACAAGCCGCTGTGCTGTGCTCCGAGCGCGCGTACTACGCGCGCAACGAGCCGCTCTTCGGACGAGGGACCGCCTGGGACCCGGTCGAGGGAGCGCTGCGAGCACTGCTGGCCAACCACGTGCACGTCGACCTGCGCAACGAGGCGGACCTGCTGCGCGACCTCGACAGCTTCGCTCTCGTCGTGCTCCCCGAGTGCGGCCCGCAGCCCGCAGAGTTGGTGACCCAGCTTGCGGAGTACGTCTCCGGCGGCGGTCGACTGCTCGTGACCGGCGACCAGGGCCCGGCCATGTGGGACCTCCTCGGGGTCCGGCCGACCGGCGCGGAGCCGCAGGACGGCTACGTCGCCGCCGGGAGCGACGTGCATCCCTTCGCGAACGGCTGGTTGCCGAGCGACCTCACGGGCGCAGTCTCCCTGGCGCCTGCGCTCGCCATCCCGGACCCGGCGACGGAGGACCGGCTCGGCCCGGCCATCACGCTGCGCGAGGTGGGCACGGGCCTAGTGGCAGCCGTACCCAGCGACCTGTTCGGACCCTTCTGGCGCAACCAGGAGCCCGGCGTCGTGTCCTTGCTCGGCGAGGTTCTCACGGCTCTCGACCCGGCACTCGACGTGCGGGCCGAGGCGCGGCCGTACCTGCACCTCAGCCTGCGGACCACGCCGGGCGGGTATGCCGTGCACCTGCTCAACACCTCGAGCCTTTCGCCGCTGTCGGCCAAGGCGGTGTACACCGAGGGGGTCGCACCGAGCGGCCCGGTGCGCGTGCAGCTCAGGCTCGCCAACGCGCCGGCCAAGGTCCGGGCGGTGCCGTCCGGTGACGTGCGGTGGGAGTGGTCGGCGGGCTGGTTGACCGCCGAGGTGTCCGAAGTCGGCATCCACCGAGCGATCGAGGTGCTGACGTGAAGCCCAACGTGCTGCTCATCATGGCGGACCAGCTGAAGGCAACCGCCCTGCCGTCCTACGGGAACCCGGTCGTGCGGACCGAGGCGCTGGACTCCCTTGCACAGCAGGGGGTCCGCTACGACCTGCCCTTCACGCCGCACCCGCTGTGCGTGCCCGCCCGGGTGTCGATGTGGACGGGTGCGTACCCGCACGAGCACGGCGTGCGGACCAACGAGCTGCGCGCCCCCGAGCACCTGGACAACTACCTTCGGGTGTTCCAGCGGGCCGGCTACCGCACCGCGTTGTTCGGCAAGGACCACTGCTTCGGCCCGGACGACCAGGCCCGGTTCGACGAGCAGGTCGATTTCGGACACCTGGGGGGCTCCGCGCCCGACGACCTCGAGTTCGCCGACTGGATCAGGGCAGGGCGGTACCGCCGGCTCTGGCACAGCCACCGCTCGTCGCTGAGCATCGAGCAGTCCCCGGCGGGGCGCATCGCGGCGGAGGCGAGCCGTTTCGTGGCAGAGGACGACGGCCGGCCGTTCCTGGCGTGGGTCTCCTTCCCCGAGCCGCACGAGCCGTACTACGCGATCGCGCCGTTCGACTCCTGGTACGACCCCGCCGACATCGCGCTGCCGCCCGCCGAGACCGATGGCCTCGCGTCAAAACCCCTTCGCCAGCAACTGTTCCGGCGGCTCTGCGGCTTCGAAGAGATGACCCAGGACGAGCTCCGGGCGGCCGTGGCGACGTACTACGCCATGGTCAGCCTGGTCGACCGCTGCGTCGGACAGGTGCTCGAGGCGCTGCGCGCGAGCGGCAAGGAGCACGACACGATCGTGTGCTTCGTCGCCGACCACGGCGACTTCTCGGGCGAGCACGGGCTGGTCGTCAAGTGCGGCGCGTTCTACGACTGCCTCACGCGGATCCCGCTGCTGCTGTCCTGGCCAGGCGAGCTCCCGGCCGACCGCACGGTCACCGACCTGGTGAGCCTCATCGACGTGATGCCGACGCTGGCCAGGCTCGCCCGTGTCGACGAGCTGCCCCGCAGCGGGCAGCAGCTCCCCGGCCTCGGGACGAGCGCACCCGCGCGTGAAGCGGTGTACGCCGAGTACGGCGCCGGCAGCCGGCGGCTGCCTCCTGAGGTGGCGGGCCGGACCTTCGACCTGGACGTCGGCGCGCACCGTCCGCTGCTGCGTCCCGCCGAGGCCGAGGGTCGGCCGAAGATGGTGCGCAACCAGGGCTGGAAGTACGTGTACGACCCGCACGACCCGACGCCGGAGCTGTACGACCTGCGCGCCGACCCGCTCGAGCTGCACAACCTCGCGGGCGACCCGACGCACACCGAGGTCGTCAGCGAGCTCCGGCGGCTGCTGCTCGACTGGGCGATCGCGACCGAGGACCACGAGCCGGTGCCGCTCTACTTCGACGCCGACACCCTGGCCGACACCACCGAGCCGGCGCTCAGGGGCTGACGGACCTTCGGGCCCCGTTCGACCTGCACGGGGCCGGCTGGATTCGACAGCGTTGGTTCAGAGGGTTTACGAAGGCGGTAGGGTGCGGGCATGTCGCGTCCGAAGCCTCCTTCCCCCATCACGCTGAGTCGCCTGCTCTTCGAGGACCAGGTCCTCGGCTGCTGGATGGGCAAGAACGTGGGCGGCACCCTGGGCCTCCCCCACGAGGGCACCCCGCACGCGCTCGAGGTCACCGGCTACGAGACGCCCGAGGGCGAGCCCATGCCGAACGACGACCTCGACCTGCAGCTGGTCTGGCTGCGGGCGGTGCAGGAGCGGGGCCCGGGTCGCGTCGACGCCGCGGTCCTCGCCGAGTACTGGCTGACCTACGTCACCCCGCACTGGAACGAGTACGGCATCAGCAAGGCCAACTCGCGCCTCGGGCTCACTCCTCCGCTGACGGGGAGCCACCGCAACGAGCACTGGAAGCACAGCAACGGGGCGTGGATCCGGTCGGAGGTCTGGGCATGCCTGGCCCCTGCTGCGCCGGACCTGGCCGCCACCTGGGCGTACGAGGACGCCTGCGTCGACCACGGGGACGGCGAGGGCACCTGGGCCGCGATGTTCACGGCCGCCCTGCAGTCAGCAGCCTTCGTGACCCCTGACGTCCGGAAGTGCATCGACGCAGGGCTGGCCCGAGTCCCGGCCGGCAGCCTGCTGGCGCGCGCCGTCACCACGGCCGTGGTTGCCTTCGACGAGGGGGTCGACTGGCGCGAGGCGCGCGAGCGGGTCATCGCCGCCACGGCGCCCCTCGGCTTCTTCCAGGCACCCGCGAACGTCGGGTACGTCGTCATCGGGCTGCTGTACGGCGCAGGCGACTTCGGCGCCTCGCTGCTCTACGCCGTCAACTGCGGCGACGACACCGACTGCACCGGAGCCACCACCGGCGCCACGCTCGGCATCCTGCAGGGCCGCAGCGCCCTCCCCGAGAGCTGGACGTCCTACATCGGCGACCGCATCCTCACCCTGGCCA
>CAMLIA010000248.1 GCA_946479905.1 uncultured Frankiales bacterium
TGGCGGTGGCGGTGGGATTTGAACCCACGGACGGCTTGCACCGTCACACGCTTTCGAGGCGTGCTCCTTCGGCCGCTCGGACACGCCACCGGCGGAGACTCTAGCGGCTCGGCGGGGAGCACCGGCCCCCACCACCCTTGCCCTCCCGGTGATCCACGCCTGGCAGGGGCCGCGGATTCCCGAGAGCGCAAGCCCGGTCAGCGGTGGTCGGCGAAGTACGAGCGCAGCAGGGCCCCGCACTCGTCCGCGAGCACCCCGGCGACGACCTCCGGCCGGTGGTTGAGCCGCCGGTCGCGCAGCACGTCCCACAGCGAGCCCGCGGCTCCCGCCTTCGGGTCGAGCGCGCCGTAGACCACGCGCGCCACCCGGGCCAGGACGGCGGCGCCGGCGCACATGGTGCAGGGCTCGAGGGTCACCACGAGCGTGCAGCCCTCCAGCCGCCACTGACCGCGCAAGGCCGCGGCAGCGCGCAGCGCCAGCACCTCGGCGTGCGCCGTCGGGTCCCCGGTGCGCTCCCGGTCGTTGTGCGCCCTGGCGAGGACCGTGCCGTCGGCGTCCAGCACCAGCGCACCCACGGGCACGTCCTGGTGGGCCAGGGCGAGTGCGGCCTGCTCGAGGGCGAGCCGCATGCTCGCGTCGTACCGCCCGATCACCCGTCGCGCAGCGAGTCGAGCACCTCGAGGAAGCCGGCGCGCTCAGCGATGCCCGTGAGGACGTCCGCGGGCAGCAGGCCCTCCTCGGCGCACAGCTCGAGCAGGACCTCCGACGGGGTGCCCAGGTCGGTCAGCAGCGCCGCGTCCCCGACCGGCTCCGCCACCGGGCGGGTCCCCTCGTCCTCCTCGTCGTCGTCGAGGTCCGCCTCGTCGGTGGCCTCCTCCCACAGCATGGCCGCGACCTCGCTGGCCTGGACGGCACGGCGGTCGGAGAGGAAGACCCGCGGCTCGTCGAGCTCACCGGGATCGACGCGGACGACGCCGACGTACTCGTCGTCCTCCTCGAGCAGCAGCAGCGCCGGGCCGGCCGCGTCGCCGTCCTCCTCGGCGAGGTCGCGCAGCTCCTCGGCCAGCGACTCGAGGTCCTCCACGTCGTGGAGGTCGAGCTCACGGCCGGTCCAGCCATCGGCGGTCCGCGCGAGAGCCGCGGCGAAGTAGGTCACGACAGGTTCCTCTGGGTCGGGTTAGACGAGTGCGTCGACTACCCGCTCGAAGGCATCGGCGAACCCGAGCCGGCGGGCGAGAGTCGACAGCATCTCGTCGGCGTACGCGTCGACGTCGGACAGGATGGCACCGAGCTCCATGGCGTCGAGGCCCAGGTCGTCGAACAGGTCGAGGTCGCCGGCGGGGAGGACCTCGTCCAGGTCGTCCTCGTCGGGGATGTCCAGGTCGAGCCGGTCCATCACCTGGGCCGCCAGCTCCCACTCGGTGCTGGCGGTCACATCGCTGAGCAGGAACCGGAGCTGCCCGCCCTGGTTGCGGACCACGATGAAGAAGTCGTCCGCGACGTCGACGAGGGCGAAGCTGCCGGGGGTCTGGCCCTTCACGGCCTGCTCGACGTCCGTGAGGTCGCCGGAGACACCCGGGGGCAGCTGGCCCACCTGCCAGCCGGTGCCGTCGCTGAAGACGACCACCGCCCAGGTCTCCTCGGAGCTGTCTGCCACGCCGCGACGATGTCAGGTGCAGAGCCGGGTGGGAAGGGGTAGGCGGCTAGGAGTAGATGCCGAGTCCGTCCTGCGCCGATCCGCCCTGGAGGCCCCTCATGTCCGAACGCAGCACCGTTGCCCACTTCCTGCACGACGCCGGGCTCGCCGCCTGGTTCGGCGGATCGCTCATGGGCGCCGTCGGCCTCAACGGTGCTGCCGCCCAGGTCGACGACCCCGCGCAGCGGGCCCGCACCGCCTCGGCGGGGTGGGCGCGCTGGACCCCGTTCAACGCCGCGGCCATCGGCGCCCACCTGCTCGGCGGGGCGCTGCTGCTGAAGGACAACAAGCAGCGGGTGAAGCGGCAGAAGGGCGTGCTGGCCAACACCAACACCAAGCTGTTCCTCACCGCCGGCGCGCTCGGCGCCACCGCGTACTCGCGCTACCTCGGCCAGAAGGTCATCACCGCCGGCGACGTGCCCGTCGAGGGAGCCACGGAGCCGACCACGACGACACCGCCCGAGGTGGCCAAGGCTCAGCAGCAGCTGAAGGCGCTGCAGTGGGCGATCCCGGCCCTCACCGGCGCCGTGCTCGCCTCGTCGTCGCTGCACGAGGAGCAGCAGCGCCCGTCCCAGGTGCTGCGCGGCTCCGTGCGGGACGTCGGCTCGCGGGCAGCGTCGGCAGCCGCCCCGCTGGCGGCGATCGCCGGTGCTCGTGCCCTCAGCGCGGCGCACGCGGCCGGCCCGGCGCTCGAGAAGGCGCGCGACAACGCCCTGCCCGCCCTCGAGCGCGCCCGCGACGCCGCGGTGCCCGCCCTGGAGAAGGCCCGGGCCAACGCCGGTCCCGCGGTGGCCAGGGCCGCCGAGAAGGCCGCCGAGAAGGCCAAGGACGCCCTCCCCGTCTGAGCGGGACTAGGGTGCCGACCCATGGGAAGCCCCCTGGGTCGGTACGCCGGTGGCGCTCAGGACGAGCGGGTCACCGTGGTGCTGCGGGACACGCCGCTGCGCATCTGGCAGCGGGCCGCGGAGCACCACGACGAGCTGATGCGCGAGATGGCGCTGCTCGCCCTGGCACCCGACCCGCCCGCGCTCCCGAAGCGGCTCACCGAGCTCGTCCACGTGCTGGGTGAGCAGTACGGCGCCGCCAGCAGCCGGCCCGACGACGCCCGGGACGAGGCGCTCGCCGCCGGGCTGGACCGGGTCGACCTCACCTACCAGGTCCCGCGCGACCTGGGAGCTGATGCGCTGCGGATGCGCGCGCTGCTCGACGAGGCGGAGGAGTACTGCCGCACCGAGCTGCTCACCCTCGCCCAGCCGCAGGTGCAGGCCGACTTCGCCCGGTGGTACATCGAGGAGTTCGTGCGGCAGACGGCCGGGGAGCCCCCGACGCCGTGGCCCGGCCCCTGGGACTAGAGGGACTGGCCGACGACCACCGGCTCGTTGACGAGCCGGATGCCGAACCGCTGCTCGACGCCGTCCCGGATCGCCCGCGCCGCCGCCAGCAGCTGGGCCGTGGTGCCGCCTCCCCGGTTCACCAGCGCCAGCGTGTGCTTGCCCGACAGCCCGATGGGACCGTCTCCCCAGCCCTTGCCGAAGCCGCTCTGCTCGATGAGCCAGGCCGCGCTCACCTTCACCAGTCCGGACGGGTCGGGCCAGCACGGCGCGCCCTCGGGCGCCACCTCGACGAGCGGGTTGGTGAAGAACGACCCGGCGCTGACGCTGTCCGGGTCGGCGGGGTCGAGCACCATGCCCTTGGAGCGGCGCAGCTCGAGGACGGCGTCGCGGACCTCTCGGGCGGGGGCCGGATCGCCCTGGGTCACCCCCAGCACCCTCGCCAGCTCCGCGTACCGGACGGGAGCGGGCCGGGTCCCGAGGGCGAGCTCGACCGACAGCACGACGAACCGGCCGGGGTCGGCCTTGAACCTGCTGGTCCGGTAGCCGAAGCCGCAGCCCGCGGCCGGCAGCACCTCGATCGTGCCGCTGACGCGGTCGAGGACGCGCACGCTGACGACCGCGGCGGCGACCTCGGCACCGTAGGCACCGACGTTCTGGATGGGGGCTGCCCCCAGGGTCCCTGGGATGCCGGACATCGCCTCGAGCCCGGTGAGGCCGGCCTCCAGCGTCCGGACCACGACGTCGTCCCAGGCCACGCCCGCGTCGGCGACGACCGTCTGCCCCTGCAGGTACCAGCCGGTCGTGCGGACCAGCGCGACGCGGTCGAGGCCCTCGTCCGGCATCACCACGTTGGACCCGCCGCCCAGCACGAAGGCGCCGTCCCGGGCCGCGGCCACGAGCTCCGCCTCGGTGTCGCAGGTGATCAGGTCCCGCACGGGGCCACCGAGCCGCAGCGTCGTCAGCTCGGACAGGTTCACGCCGCCGCCACGGTTCACCCTGCCGCCACGAGGAGCGGCCGCCGGTGGGAGCGCACCAGGTCCGAGGTGAACAGGACCAGCGCCAGCCACACCAGGCCGAACCCGACCGCCTGCGGCAGCCCGAACGCCTCGTGCGTGACGAGCAGGCCGCACAGCAGCTGCAGGGTGGGCGCGAGGTACTGCAGCACGCCCAGGGTCGACAGCGGGATGCGGTTCGCGGCCGCTCCGAACGCCAGCAGCGGCACCGCCGTCACCACACCGGTGGAGGCGAGCAGCAGCGCGTGGCCGGGGCCGTGCGACCCGAACGTCGAGGTCCCCACGAGGGCGAGCACCGCGACGTAGCCGGCGGCGACGGGTGCCAGCACCGCTGTCTCGACCGCCAGCGAGGCCACCGCCCCCACACCCGCCTGCTTCTTCAGCAGCCCGTAGGTGCCGAACGAGAAGGCCAGCACCAGCGCGATCACCGGCGGGTGGCCCGCCTCGACCGTCAGCACCACCACTGCGACGGCGGCGATGCCGACGGCGATCTGCTGCACCGGCCGCAGCCGCTCGCCGAGCACCACGACACCCAGCGCGACCGACACGAGCGGGTTGATGAAGTAGCCGAGCGAGGTCTCCACGACCTGCTCGCTGTTGACGCCGTAGATGTAGGTGCCCCAGTTGACGGCGAGCAGCACGGCGGCCACCGCGAGCCGCAGCACCTGGTCCCGGCGCAGACCGCGGGTGCTGGCCACCCCGACGACCAGCAGCGCACCGACCACGACGAGCGACCAGAGCACCCGGTGGGCCAGCACCTCCAGGGCGCCGGCGGGCTCGAGCAGCGGCCAGAACAGCGGGAACAGGCCCCACAGGGCGTAGGCCGCGATCCCGTAGGCCGTGCCGGACCGCGTGGGGCTCATCCGGCCAGGCTAGTCAGATCAGCCGGGCAGGCCCCGGCCCGCGCGGCGCCACCGACGGGCGCCGACCGCGACCCCGAGGAGGAGCAGCGCGGCGAGCGGCACGACCGGGTCGAGTCCCGTCGCTGCCAGCCGCCCGCCGGTCGGCGGCTTCGCCGGTACGCCGGGGGTGCCCGGCTTGCGGCCGGGGCTGACGGCCGTGGGCAGCGTCTCGGTGAACGCGCTCGGGCCGGCGACCTGCCGGGCGTAGCCGACGCCGGTGCGGGCGGCACCGTCGACGCGGTTGTTGTCGCTCCAGGTCACGGCGGGCATCCCGTCCGGCGCGACCGCGACCTTGAAGAAGTCCAGCAGGCTCCTGTCGTCGCTCGACCCGGGGAGGATCCCGCAGAACGTGCCGAGCGTGCAGATCGGGCCGTGGTGCACGGAGTGGTCGCTGGCGA
>CAMLIA010000249.1 GCA_946479905.1 uncultured Frankiales bacterium
CGTACGACGTGGCGGTGGCCTCGTGGTTCGCCAGCTCGTACGACGGCAGCGACGCGGTCGACGGCTTCCCCTCCTTCGTCGGCGGCACGTGGGAGCGCTCGGCCGTGCTGCGGTACGGCGAGAACCCGCACCAGAACGCGGCGCTGTACCTGAACGACCGAGGTGGCCTCGCGTCCGCGGAGCAGCTGCACGGCAAGGAGATGAGCTACAACAACTACGTCGACGGCGACGCCGCCTGGCGCGCTGCGCATGACCAGGGAGACGTCCCGACGGTCGCGATCATCAAGCACGCGAACCCGTGCGGCATCGCGATCGGAGCCACCGTCGAGGAGGCGCACCTCAAGGCGCACGAGTGCGACCCGGTCTCGGCGTTCGGCGGGGTCATCGCGACCAACGTCCCGGTGTCGCTGGCGATGGCCGAGCGCGTCAGCGAGATCTTCACCGAGGTCGTCGTCGCCCCCGGCTACGAGGACGGCGCCGTCGAGCTGCTGTCGAAGAAGCCGTCCATCCGGCTGCTGACCTGCTCGGTGCCGCCGGTCGCCGGCCCGGAGATGCGGCCGGTCAGCGGCGGGCTCCTCCTCCAGATCGCCGACCGGCTGCAGGCCCCGGGCGACGACCCGGCGGCGTGGACGCTCGCCGCGGGGGAGCCGCTGGAGGACCTGGCGGACGCGGCGTTCGCGTGGCGTGCCGTGCGGGCCGTGAAGTCCAACGCGATCCTGCTCGCCTCGGGCGGCGCCACCGTCGGGGTCGGGATGGGACAGGTCAACCGGGTCGACTCCTGCAAGCTGGCGGTCGCGCGGGCGGGCGACCGCGCGCGGGGGTCCATCGCCGCGTCCGACGCGTTCTTCCCCTTCCCGGACGGGCCGCAGGTGCTCCTCGACGCCGGCGTCCGCGCGATCGTCCAGCCGGGCGGGTCGGTGCGCGACGAGGAGACCATCGCGGCCTGCCAGGCGGCCGGCGTGACCATGTACCTCACCGGCACCCGCCACTTCTTCCACTAGGGACTGCTCATGACCGCTCGCCTGCTGCCCGGAGCGCCCGTCGCCGAGGCGGTCTTCGCCGACCTCGCGCCCCGGATCGAGAAGCTCATCGAGGCCGGCCACCGGCCGGGTCTGGGCACGGTGCTGGTCGGCGACGACAGCGCCTCGGCCGGCTACGTCGGCATGAAGATGCGCAAGGCCGAGGAGCTCGGCTTCACCAGCCCGCACGAGCGGCTCGGCGACGACGCCACGACGGCGGACGTGATCGCCGCGATCCGCCGCCTCAACGACGACCCCGCCTGCGACGCGATGCTGGTCCAGCACCCGACGCCGCCCCAGGTCGACTTCGAGGCGGCGCTGCTGGAGATGGACCCGGACAAGGACGTCGACGGCCTGCACCCGGTCAACATGGGCCGGCTCGCGCTCTCGATGCCGGGTCCGGTGCCCTGCACGCCCGCCGGCATCGAGGCGCTGCTCGCCCACTACGAGATCCCGGTCGCCGGCCAGGAGGTCTGCATCCTCGGGCGGGGTACGACCCTGGGCCGGCCGCTCGCCCTGCTGCTCTCGCAGAAGCGGCCGACCGCCAACGCCGCGGTCACCGTCGTGCACACGGGCGTGAAGAACTGGGCCGACTACACGCGCCGAGCCTCGATCGTCATCGCGGCTGTCGGAGTCCCCTACATCCTGCAGCCCGAGCACATCACGCCCGGCGCGACCGTGATCGGGGGCGGCGTGCGCTACGAGGGCAAGAAGCTGCTCCCGGACGTCGACGAGGCGTGCAACGAGGTCGCCGGCGCGATCACGCCACGCGTGGGCGGGGTCGGGCCGACGACCGTCGCGATGCTGTTCAAGAACTGCGTCGAGGCGGCCGAGCGACGCGCCTTCGGCTGAGCGTCAGCCTGCCCGGCGGACGTCCGCTTCCACGTCGTTGGGGAGCGGGCGGACCACCCCGGCGCTGATGACCTCGTTGGCCAGCCGGGCCCGGCGGTTGACGCCCTCCGCGATGCGGAACTTCTGGTAGAGGCGCAGCAGGTGCTGCTTGACCGCGGCCTCGGTGACGACGAGCTCCGCCGCGATCTCGTGGGCCGTCGCGGGGGCGACGAACGCGTCCTGCTGCAGCGCGGGGCGGCACAGCGCGGTGAGCACCTCGTGCTCGCGGCGGGTCAGGTCGGGGGCCGAGATGCGGCGCAGCTCGACCGTGTCGTCGTCGGTCGCGAGCCCGGCCAGCCCCCCGACCCGCGTCCGGCAGGTGCCGAACGAGAGCACGTCGCCCTCGTGCAGGACCCGCTTGCCGACCGGCCGGCCGTTCACCCGGGTCCCGTTCACGGACAGCCCCAGGTCGGAGACGTAGACCCAGGGGCCGCGCCGGACGAGCTCGGCGTGCAACCGGGACACGCTCGGGTCCTCCAGGGAGATGTCGACCCCCTCACCCCGTCCGACAGTGGTCAGCTCACGGGTCAGGCCGAACGTCTCACCGCTCTCCTCGAGCCGCAGGTGTGGCGTGTCCATGTCCGGGTCGTCCCTTCGGTCCGGGTGACGTACTTGTGTCCTCTTCGTCGCCTACCCATGAGGCAAGACCTCACACACCCCCTATGCGTGGGTAGGGTCGCGCCGTGAGGTTGGGGAGACCGTGATGCCGGCGGACCTGGGGCCCGTGCTCGACCCGACGCACCTCGCCGTGGCCCGGTGGCCGCGCGGGTGGCGTCCCGAGACGCTGCCCACGGGGTTCTTCGGGCTGGTGGAGGACGACGAGGAGGTCACGCTCGTCTGCGCGGAGGCCGACCAGCCCCCAGGCGCCCTCGCCGTCGAGCACGGCTGGCGGCGGATCACCTTCGCCGGGCCGCTCCCCTGGGAGCAGGTCGGGTTCCTCGCCGACGTGGCCGGGCGGCTGGCCGCCGCGCAGATCCCGTTCACGAGCATGGCCGGCTTCACCACCGACCACGTGCTCGTGCGCGCGGCGCAGGCAGATCTCGCGGTGGCCGTGCTCAAGGGGGAGCCCGCCCCCGACCCCCGGCCCGGGACGACCAACCCGTGACGAACCCGTGAAGGAGCTGCCGCTCGCCGCGTCGCTCGCGGTCGCTGCGCTCGGCCTCGTGCTGGTCGCCGTCTTCGACCGCTGGCGGCTGGGATCAGGGGTCATCGGCCTCGCGTTCTGCCTGGCGGCCGCGCTCCGGCTGACGCTGCCCGCCCGGCAGGCGGGACTGCTCGTCGTACGCTCCAAGGCCGTCGACGCCACCGTGCTGCTCGTGCTCGGCTTCGCCCTCGTCGCGCTCGCCAACACCATCCCGACGAGCACCTGAGCTGCCTCACTAGGCTGTGCGGGACATCCTTTGAGACACAGGAGCTCCACGCATGGCTCAGCCCGTGAACGTCACCGTCACCGGAGCGGCCGGCCAGATCGGCTACGCCCTTCTGTTCCGCATCGCGTCCGGCCACCTGCTGGGCCCGGACACGCCCGTGCGGTTGCGGCTGCTGGAGATCACGCCGGCGCTGAAGGCCGCGGAGGGCACCGCGATGGAGCTCGACGACTGCGCCTTCCCGCTGCTCACCGGCATCGACATCACCGATGACCTCAAGACGGCGTTCGACGGGGCCAACGTCGGGCTGCTGGTCGGCGCCCGGCCGCGCGGCCCGGGCATGGAGCGCGGCGACCTGCTGAGCGCCAACGGCGGCATCTTCGCGCCGCAGGGCAAGGCCATCAACGAGCACGCCGCCTCCGACATCAAGGTGCTCGTGGTCGGCAACCCGGCCAACACCAACGCGCTCATCGCGCAGCAGAACGCCCCTGACGTCCCGGCGAACCGGTTCACCGCGATGACCCGGCTCGACCACAACCGGGCGATCAGCCAGCTCGCCGCCAAGCTGAGCGTGCCCGTCACCGAGATCTCGCACATGACGATCTGGGGCAACCACTCCGCCACCCAGTACCCGGACCTCTACACCGCCCAGGTCAACGGGAAGAGCGCTGCCTCCCTCGTCGAGGAGTCGTGGCTGAAGGACACCTTCATCCCGACCGTCGCCAAGCGCGGCGCCGCCATCATCGACGCCCGGGGCGCCTCCTCGGCGGCCAGCGCGGCCAACGCCGCGCTCGACCACGTCTACGACTGGGTCAACGGCACCGAGTGGACCTCGTCCAGCGTGCCGAGCGACGGCTCCTACGGCGTCCCTGAGGGCCTCATCAGCTCCTTCCCGTGCCGGGCCGTGAACGGCGAGTGGGAGATCATCCAGGGCGTCGAGATCAACGAGTTCAGCCGCGGCAAGATCGACGCGTCGGTCGCCGAGCTCGCCGAGGAGCGCGACGCCGTGCGTGAGCTCGGCCTCGTCTGATGAAGATCATCTACACCTACACCGACGAGGCGCCCGCGCTCGCCACGCACTCGCTGCTGCCGATCGTGGAGGCCTACGCCGGCAAGGCGGGGGTGGACGTCGAGACCCGCGACATCTCGCTGGCCGGCCGCATCCTCGCCGCCTTCGGGCTGGCGCCCGACAACCTCGCGGAGCTCGGGGAGCTGGCCAAGACGCCCGAGGCCAACATCATCAAGCTGCCGAACATCAGCGCCTCGATCCCGCAGCTCAAGGCGGCGATCAAGGAGCTGCAGGACGCCGGCTTCGCCGTCCCGGACTACGACACGGCCACCCCGGAGCAGAAGGCCGCCTTCGACGCCGTCAAGGGGTCGGCGGTCAACCCGGTCTTGCGCGAGGGCAACTCCGACCGGCGCGCCCCGCAGTCGGTCAAGAACTACGCCCGCAAGCACCCGCACTCCATGGGTGCGTGGTCGCCGGAGTCGAAGTCGGCCGTCGCGACCATGGCCGACGGCGACTTCCGGCACTCCGAGAAGTCGGTCACGCTGACTGCCCCGGACACGCTGCGCATCGAGCTGGTCACGGACGGCGGCACGACGGTGCTGAAGGACGGCCTGAAGGTCCTCGCCGGCGAGATCGTGGACGCGGCCGTGATGCGCAAGGCGGCCCTGCAGGCCTTCCTTGCCGAGCAGGTCGAGGCCGCCCGCGCGCAGGGCGTGCTGTTCTCGGTGCACCTGAAGGCCACCATGATGAAGGTGTCCGACCCGATCATCTTCGGGCACGTCGTGAAGGCCTACTTCGCCGACGTCTTCACGCAGTACGCCGACGACCTCGCCTCCGTCGGGGCCAACCCCAACGACGGCCTCGCCGCCGTGCTGACCGCCGTGGCCAAGCTCCCCGCGGATCGGCGCGAGCAGGTCGAGAAGGCCATCACCGCCGCGTACGAGACCGGTCCGGACCTGGCTCAGGTCGACTCCGCGCGCGGCATCACCAACCTGCACGTGCCGAGCGACGTCATCATCGACGCGTCGATGCCGGCCGCCATCCG
>CAMLIA010000250.1 GCA_946479905.1 uncultured Frankiales bacterium
GCGCTCGGTCGTCGTGGTCTTGCCCGCGTCGATGTGCGCCATGATCCCGATGTTGCGGGTCTTGGCGAGGATCGCGTTGCTGGCCACTGCTACTGCTCTTCTTCCTTGGGGATGGTGGGGGGAGGAGACCGCGGACTACCAGCGGTAGTGCGCGAAGGCCTTGTTCGACTCGGCCATCTTGTGGGTGTCCTCGCGGCGCTTGACGCTGGCGCCGAGGCCGTTGCTGGCGTCGAGGAGCTCGTTCATGAGGCGCTCGGTCATGGTCTTCTCGCGGCGGGCGCGGGAGTACTGGATGAGCCAGCGCAGCGCGAGGGTGGTCGCGCGGCCGGGCTTGACCTCGATCGGCACCTGGTAGGTCGCACCACCGACGCGGCGGGACTTGACCTCGAGGGTCGGGCGGACGTTGTCCAGCGCGCGCTTGAGCGTGATGACCGGGTCGGTGCCGGTCTTGTCGCGGCAGCCCTCGAGGGCGCCGTAGACGATCCGCTCGGCCACGGAGCGCTTGCCGCTCAGCAGGACCTTGTTGATGAGGCTCGTGACGAGCGGCGAGCCGTAGACCGGGTCGGTGACGACCGGGTGCTTCGGAGCCGGACCCTTGCGGGGCATTAGCTCTTCTCCTTCTTCGCGCCGTAGCGGCTGCGGGCCTGCTTGCGGTTGCGGACGCCCTGGGTGTCGAGCGAGCCGCGGATGATCTTGTAGCGGACACCCGGCAGGTCCTTCACACGACCGCCGCGGACGAGCACGATCGAGTGCTCCTGCAGGTTGTGGCCGACGCCCGGGATGTAGGCCGTGACCTCGACGCCGCTGGTGAGGCGGACACGCGCGACCTTGCGGAGCGCGGAGTTCGGCTTCTTCGGCGTCGTCGTGTAGACGCGCGTGCACACGCCACGACGCTGCGGGCTCCCCTTGAGGGCCGGCGTCTTGGTCTTCTCGATCTTGTCCTGCCGGCCCTTGCGGACCAGCTGCTGGATCGTGGGCAACGCATCTCCTGCTCGTGTGACTGCTCTGGCTGCTGCGCCCCACGCGGTCGGGTGTGTCGCCTTGCCGCGTTCCACGCCGCAGGAGACCTGCGAAGTGGAGGGGGCGTCGCCGCGCCTGCTCAGGACCTGCCGTGAGCGCACGCGGGACGACCTGGGTCGCCCCAGGCACAAGGGGAAACCTTACCCGTCTGCCCGACGGGGGTCAAAAGAACGGAGCGCGAGCCTGCCACAGCAGCGGCGTGACCTGCACCACGGCACGCCGTCGCTCCTACTGTTGTCGGCGATGAGACCCGCCGACCTGAGGGCGGCCGCCGGCCGCACGGTGCCCGATCTGGGCCATCCGGGGCTGCGTGTCCTGCTCGTCGGGATCAACCCCTCGCTGTGGTCCGGGGCCACCGGCCTGCACTTCGCGAACCCGTCCAACCGGCTGTGGCCGGTGCTCGAGCTCGCCGGCTGGACCCCGCGCCGGCTGGACCCGTCGGAGACCGACGCGCTGCTCGCCGCCGGCATCGGGATCACCAACCTGGTCGGGCGCGCGACCGCCCGGGCCGACGAGCTCACCGACGAGGAGGTACGCCGTGGGCTGCCCGCCGTCGAGGCGCTCGCGGCCCGCTGGCAGCCCGGCCACGTGGCGTTCCTCGGGCTCGGCGCCTACCGCACCGCCACCGGTGACCGCCGCGCCGGGGTCGGCCCGCTGACCCGCTCCGTCGGTGGCCGACCCGGCTGGCTGCTCCCCAACCCGTCCGGCCTCAACGCCGGCTGGCAGCTCCCCCGCCTCGTCGACGCCTACCGGGCCCTCCGCCACGCCGCCTGACTGCGGCGACCCCACCGACACGCTGCAGGACACGGGGACATCTGCAGGCCGAGCCCGACGCTGACCACCATCCACAGGTGGTCCGGCGGGCTGCCCGTGCACCCGCCAGGCTGTGCCGATGGTCGATCTCTCCGCGCTCGGCGTCGGCACGTCCGGCGTCTGGACCAGGGCTGCCGCCCTGAGGCTCATCGGCAGCAGCACGATCGACAAGAAGCTGCGCACGGAGTGGCAGTCTCCCTACGCCGGCGTGCTCGCGGATGCCGGCTTCGTGCTGGACGCCGTCCAGTGGGCCACCGCAGGTGTCCTCGCAAGTGGTGGCGAGGGCCAGCCCCAGGCCGTGGGTGCACCTGACGAGACAGGCGCCTTCACCATCCGGGTGCGAGCGGCAGCCTGTGGTCGGGACGCGGCTCGCGTCTGGGGGTATCCGCTCGTGGACGACGAGGACCCAGCTACCGGGGCCGCGGACCGCTTCCAGCACGACGTCCTCACCTGGCACCTGACGCGCGACCTCACCTCGCCTGGCGTCGGTGAGGAGCCGCGATCGCACGTCCTGCACCGGCACGGGCTGCACCTGCTCGCTGGTGAGCTGGTCCAGCACCCGAGCGGTCTCTGGCTCACCGCACCCCTGCGGACCGCTCTCGACCTGTGCCTGCTGCTGACGTTCGAGGCGGCGGTCTGCGCGATGGACGACGGTTTGCACCGCGGGCTGTTCACCGCCCAGGACGTGGTGACAGCCCTCGAGCTGCGCGCCGGCCGGCCCGGCGTCGAGCGGCAGCGTGCTGTCGCGGCAGCCGCAGACGGTCGCGCTGAGGCGCCTAGCGAGTCGCTGCTGCGGCTCCTCCTGGCGCCGGACTGGCCCGAGCTCGAGCCTCAGGTCACGGTCTATGACGAGCAGGGCTACCCAGTACGCCGCTACGACCTTGGGGACCGCACGATCCGGCTCGGCGCCGAGTCGGACGGCAAGCGCGGGCACGCCGGCGGCCGCATGGTCGCCAAGGACCAGCGCAGGGACCGCCGGGCCGCCCGCTACGGCTGGCGGACAGAGCGGGCGACCTGGTATGAGATCCGCCGCGAACCGGAGCAGCTGCGCGCCCGGATCCTCGGTGCCCGCGACCGGCTGCGGGCCCGTGCCGCGTGATGACGCGCCCTTCCGCCGTACCCAGACT
This sequence comes from uncultured Frankiales bacterium, assembly GCA_946479905.1. The sequence continues at coordinate 2,961 of CAMLIA010000250.1, forward strand.
GCGACCGCCCTCGTGTCGCGCCGCGTGTCGGTGGGGCAGCCGCAGTCCAGCGGCTTCGCGCAGGCTGGGTACGACGACGGCCCCCGCTCCGGGGAGCGAGGGCCGTCGGTCGGACCGGGGACTAGCGGTAGTCGGGCCGGTAGTCGTAGTCGTCGAGCGGGACGGCCTGGCCCAGGCCCTGCCCGAAGGCGAACTCGGGGTCGTCGTAGCCGGCCATCGAGTAGACCTGCGCGCGCGCCTCCTCGGTGGGCTCGACCCGGATGTTGCGGTAGCGGCTGATGCCGGTACCCGCCGGGATGAGCTTGCCGATGATGACGTTCTCCTTCAGGCCGAGCAGCGAGTCGCTCTTGGCCTGGATCGCCGCGTCGGTGAGGACGCGGGTCGTCTCCTGGAAGGAGGCCGCGGACAGCCACGACTCGGTCGCGAGCGACGCCTTCGTGATGCCCATGAGGACCGGGCGGCCGGAGGCCGGCTCCCCGCCCTCGGCGACGACGCGACGGTTCTCCGCCTCGAAGACCGCGCGCTCCACCAGCGAGCCCGGGAGGAACTCGGTGGCGCCGCTCTCGAGGACGTTCACCCGCTTGAGCATCTGGCGGATGATGACCTCGATGTGCTTGTCGTGGATCGACACGCCCTGGCTGCGGTAGACCTCCTGGACCTCGGCCACGAGGTGCAGCTGCACCGCGCGCGGGCCGAGGATGCGGAGCACCTCGTGCGGGTTGACGGCACCGGCGTGGAGCTGGTCGCCCACGCTGATGTGGTCGCCGTCGGCGTAGTTGAGCCGCGCGCGCTTGGAGACCGGGTAGGCGATCTCCTCGCTGCCGTCATCGGGGACCACGACGACCTTGCGGGTCTTGTCGGTGTCGTCGATGCGGATGCGGCCCTCGACCTCGCTGATCGGGGCGACACCCTTCGGGGTGCGCGCCTCGAAGAGCTCGACGACACGGGGCAGACCCTGGGTGATGTCGTCACCGGCCACACCACCGGTGTGGAAGGTGCGCATCGTGAGCTGGGTGCCCGGCTCGCCGATGGACTGCGCCGCGATGATGCCGCAGGCCTCACCGACGTCGACCGCCTTGCCGGTGGCCAGCGAGCGGCCGTAGCACGCGGCGCAGGTCCCGACCTTGGAGTCGCAGGTCAGCACGCAGCGGACCTTGACCTCGGTCACCCCGGCCTCGATGAGCGCCTGGATGTTGACGTCGCCCAGGTCGGCGCCGGCCTCGAGGACCACCTTGCCGTCCTTCTCGACGTCGGCCGCGAGCGTCCGCGCGTAGACCGAGGTCTCCACGTTGGCCGCCTTCGTCACGACGCCCTCGGCGTTGGCGACGCCGATCGCCATGACGACGCCGCGCTCGGTGCCGCAGTCCTCCTCGCGGATGATGACGTCCTGCGACACGTCGACGAGACGTCGCGTGAGGTAGCCGGAGTCCGCCGTGCGGAGCGCGGTGTCGGCGAGGCCCTTGCGGGCACCGTGCGTCGAGATGAAGTACTCGAGGACGGTGAGGCCCTCACGGAAGTTCGTCTTGATCGGGCGCGGGATGATCTCGCCCTTCGGGTTGGCGACGAGACCGCGCATGCCGGCGATCTGCCGGACCTGCATCATGTTCCCTCGGGCGCCGGAGTGGACCATCATCCAGACCGGGTTGTCGACGGGGAAGTTCTTCTCCATCGCCTTGGCGACCTCGTTGGTCGCCTTGGTCCAGATCTCGATGAGCTCCTGACGACGCTCCTCGACGGTGATGACGCCGCGGGCGTACTGCTTCTCGACCTTCTCGGCGTCACCCTCGTGACGCTCGAGGATCTCCGCCTTCTCGGGCGGGGTCACGACGTCCTCGATGGAGATCGTCACACCGGAGCGGGTCGCCCAGTGGAAGCCGGTCTCCTTGAGGGCGTCGAGGGTCGCGGCGACCTGCACCTTGGGGTAGCGCTCGGCGAGGTCGTTGACGATCGCCCCGAGCTCGCGCTTGGTGACCGCCAGGTCGACGAACGGGTAGTCGACCGGCAGCGTCTCGTTGAACAGCGCGCGGCCCAGGGTGGTCTCGACCCGCAGGACCGAGCCCTCCTCGACCTCGACGCCGACCGACGGGACCTGGTCGCGCAGCCGCAGCTGCACCTTGGCCTGCAGGTCGAGCTCCTTGGCGTCGAAGGCCATGATGGCCTCGCCCACCGAGGAGAAGACCCGGCCCTCGCCCTTGGCGCCGTCCTTCTGCGTCGTCAGGTGGTAGATGCCGAGCACCATGTCCTGGGTCGGCGAGGTGATCGGACGGCCGTTGGCCGGCGACAGGATGTTGTTCGAGGACAGCATGAGGATGCGGGCCTCGGCCTGCGCCTCCGCGGACAGCGGCAGGTGCACGGCCATCT
>CAMLIA010000251.1 GCA_946479905.1 uncultured Frankiales bacterium
TGAGCGTGCTCGCAGGCGTCGGGATCACCAAGCGGTACGGCGGTCGGGTGGCCGTCGAGGACGTGACGGTCGAGGTGGCCCGCGGGTCGGTCGCCGCGGTCATCGGCCCCAACGGCGCGGGCAAGACCACGCTGTTCTCCTGCCTCACCGGCGCGATCCCGCTCGACGAGGGTCGGGTCGTGCTGGACGGCGACGACGTCACGTCCGTCGGTGCCGACGCGCGCGCCCGCCGCGGCATCGGCCGGACCTTCCAGCGGTTGGCGGTCTTCTCGTCGATGTCGGTGGCGGACAACCTGCTCGTGGGCGCCGAGGCGCGCCGGCACACGCCGCTGTGGCGTGGGCTGCTCGGCCTGCCCGACCCGCGCGCAGAAGGAGACCCGGAGCAGGTCGAGCGGGTCCTCGCCCTGCTCGGCCTCGAGGACGTGCGCGACGCCGAGGCCGGCACCCTCTCGACCGGCCGGCAGCGCCTCGTCGAGCTCGGCCGGGCCCTCTGCGGACGCCCGAGCGTCCTGCTGCTCGACGAACCGGCCAGCGGCCTGAGCGACGCCGAGACCGACGGGCTCCGGTCGGTGCTGCGGGCCCTGGCGCAGGACGGCCTGGCCGTGCTGCTCGTCGAGCACGACGTCCGGCTGGTCCTCGACGTGGCCGACCACGTCTACGCCCTCGCGCAGGGCCGGATGCTCAGCTCAGGGACGCCCGACCAGGTGTCCGCCGACCCGGCGGTCCGCCGCGCCTACCTCGACCGGGCACCGTCGTGATCGAGCTCGAGCTGCGCGGCGCCCGCGCCGGCTACGGCCCGGTGGAGGCGCTGCACGGCATCGACCTGGTCGTCGCGACGGGACGGCTGACCGCTCTGCTCGGCCCCAACGGCGCGGGGAAGACCAGCCTGCTCTCGGTGCTCGCCGGCCTGCTTCCGCTTCGGTCCGGATCCCTTGCCTGGCAAGGGAAGGACGCCTCGCTGTGGTCCGCCGCCCGGCGGGTGCGCGAGGGGATGATGCTCGTCCCCGAGGGCCGCGGCACCTTCCCGGGCCTGCCGGTGCAGGAGAACCTGCGGGTCTTCGCCCGGGGCGGCGACCCGTCCCCGGCGCTGGAGGCCTTCCCGGTGCTGGCCGAGCGCAGGCAGCAGCGCGCCGGCTCGCTCTCCGGCGGCGAGCAGCAGATGCTGGCCCTGAGCCGGGCGCTGCTGCAGCGGCCGCGGGTGCTGCTCCTCGACGAGCTGTCCGCCGGCCTCGCGCCGCAGGTGGCGGCGCAGCTGCTCGCGCTGGCCCGCCGGCTGGCCGACGAGGGTGCCACGGTCCTGCTCGTCGAGCAGTACGCCGAGGAGGCGCTCGCGATCGCCGACCACGTGCACGTCCTCGCCCGCGGCAGTGTCGTGTTCTCCGGTGAGCCGGGCGAGCTCGTCCACGGCGTCCCGGGGGTGACCACGCCTTCCTGACTCCTGGTCAGGGGGTGTAGCTGATCTGCTTGGCGTCGAAGCAGTTCTTGTTCATGTCTGCCACCTGCGACACCCAGCCCTGGTCGTCTGCCCAGCGGGCGGCGTTGATGCACGTCCAGCTGGTCTTCTGCGGGGGGCCCTTCTTGAACGATCGTGGGGTGAGCAGACCGCCTGCGTCGTAAGGCTTCCCACTGCCCATGTACGCCTCGACGCACCGCCGGGTCAGGTCGGCCCCGCAGGACCGCATGGCGTCGGTGAGCCACTGCGCCCCGGCCCATCCCTCCAGCGCCCACTCGGAGAGCTGGTCGTGGCCGTCGAGGTGCAGCCTCGCCATGGCGTCCCGGAACCGCTTCACCTGCGGCCGCCCGGTGTCGTCGTAGTTCAGGTCGTTGCCGGTCGCCCACAGCTTGTTGCGGCAGCCGGGCGAGTCGGCGTAGTCGGACCGGATCGAGTCCACCCAGCCCTGGGTCGTCGTCACCTTCGCGGTCAGCTGCGCGGAGAGGCCGTCGGCGTCCATCGCCCGGCACAGCGACACGTTGCCGCCGGTGTCCAGGCTGTCGTAGACGTACTTCACGCCCTGGCTCTTCATGTCGAGGACGGCGGAGTCGTAGTCCGGCAGCGCGAAGTTGATCTGCTTCTCGACCACCGCGTACCCCTCCGCGCGCAGACCGGTCGCGATGCTCTTCCCGAAGCGCTGCGAGTCCGCGACGTTGTAGTAGACGACGCCCGCCCGCAGCGGCCCGCCGAAGCGCTTCTTGAAGTACTGGTAGACCTCCGTGCCGCCGATGAGCCTGCCGTGGTAGCCGACCGTCCCGTCGCGCGGGTAGGCCTCGCCGTAGATGTCCCACAGGTGCGACCACCGGTCGTAGGCCGTGTCGATCGGCTGGCTGCCGACGTCCGGGACGCCCTTGGACTGGACGTAGGACGCCCCTGCGTAGCTGAAGATCGACTGCGAGACCAGGGCGAAGACCCGGCTCCGGTCGATGAGGCCGTGGGCGCACGAGGTGTTGCGGGTGCCGTCACCGTGGTCGTCGCAGGTGACGAGGCGCACGGTGCGGCCGTTGATGCCGCCGCGCGCGTTGAGGTCGTTGACGAAGGCAGCGGCTCCGTAGAGCGGCCCCACGAACGCCTTGGGGTCGAAGGGGTTCGACCTGCTGACGATCTGGCCCAGCGTGATGGAGGTGGCGGTCACACCGACGTCGGAGGCGGTGTTGCGCCGCCCGTTGGTCAGGCCGCTGCCGGGTGGTGCGGAGGCGGCGGCTCCAGGGCCCTGCAGCGCCGGCCGCGCCTGCGCCGAGGCGGTCCCGGAGGCCGTCGGGGCTGCCGTCGTCGTACTCCCGACTGCTCCCGGCGGGAGCGAGGTGACCACCGTCGCGCCCGGCGACGGGAAGGCGCTGTCGGGCAGGCGGGTGGCGCACGCGGCGAGCAGCGCGCACGCCGCGATCAGGACCGGCTGGGGTCGCACGTCCCGACCGTAACGCCGATCAGGCGCGCAGCGTGGCGTGGGCCAGCCGGCAGAGCACGTGTCGGCGCTCCTTGAGGGGGCTCTCGATCAGGCTGGTGGCGTTGAGCATCGCGAGGGTCGCGCCGACGACGAGGTTCAGCTCCTGGCTGCTCAGGTCGGGCCGCAGCGGGGCCGCGGCGTCGCGCCAGACCTGCTCGTAGCGGCGCATCCGCGTGCGGAGCGCGCGCCGCACGTCCTCGTCGAGCGCGGACTGCTCCCGCACCCAGACGCCGACCAGCGGCCGCTGCTCGGTGACGAGCGTGACGTGCAGCTCCACCAGCGCGTCGAGGTCCTGCGCCTGCTCGGCCAGGTCGAGCATCCCGTCCATCATCCGCTCGATCAGCGTCTCCAGCAGCGCCTGCTTGCTCGGGAAGTGCCGGTAGACCCCGGGCCCGGTGATGCCGGCCGCGCTGCCGACGTCGTCGATGCCGACGCCGTGGTAGCCCTTGCTCGCGAACAGGTCGGCGGCGCACTCCAGCAGCAGCTCCCGGCGCGAGGTCACGAGGCAGGTTAACGTGGGTTCGCATGAGCAGGTGGGAGACACCGGAGCGGCAGGCGCTGCGCGCGCTGGCCAGGGACGTCGTCGCGCGCGAGGTCGCGCCGCACGTGGCGGACTGGGAGGCGGCGGGCGAGCTCCCGCGGTCGCTGCACGAGACGTTCGCGCGGGCGGGACTGCTCGGCATCGCCTTCCCCGTCGAGGTCGGTGGGCAGGGCGGCGACGCCGTCGACGCCGCCATCGTCACCGAGGAGATGCTCATCGGTGGCGCCTCCGGGGGAGTGGTCGCCTCGCTGTTCACGCACGGCATCGCGTGCCCGCACATCGCCTTCGCGGGCACGCCCGAGCTGGTCGACCGCTACGTCCGGCCCACGCTGGCGGGCTCGCTGATCGGGGCGCTGGGCATCACCGAGCCCGGCGGCGGGTCCGACGTCGCGGGCCTCACCACGACCGCTCGCCGCGACGGCGACGTGTACGTCGTCAACGGCGCGAAGACCTACATCACGAGCGGGGTGCGCGCCGACTTCGTGACGACGGCCGTCCGCACCGGCGGACCCGGGCACCAGGGGATCTCGCTGCTCGTCATCGACAAGGGCCTGCCGGGGTTCGGCGTCTCCCGGCCGCTGGACAAGATGGGCTGGCGGGCCTCGGACACCGCCGAGCTGTCGTTCTCCGACGTGCGGGTGCCGGTCGGCAACCTCGTCGGCGCCGAGGGCGACGGGTTCCTGCTGATCATGCGGCAGTTCCAGACCGAGCGGCTGGCGCTGGCCACCCAGGCCTGGGCGCTGGCCCAGCGGGCCCTCGACCTGACGCTGGCGTGGGTCCGCGACCGGGAGACCTTCGGGCGGCCGCTCGCGTCGAGGCAGGTCGTCCGGCACAAGCTCGCCGAGATGGCGCGCCAGGTCTGGGTCGCCAGGACGGCCACCCGGGCGGCGTACGACGCCTGGCTCGACACCGGGGACGCGGTGACGGAGGTGTCGATGGCCAAGAACACCGCCTGCGCCGCCGCCGACCACGTCGTCGACCAGGCGGTGCAGCTGTTCGGCGGCCTCGGCTACATGCGCGAGTCCGAGGTCGAGCGCTGCTACCGCGACAGCCGGATCCTGCGGATCGGCGGCGGCACCGACGAGATCATGAACGAGGTCATCGCCAAGCGGCTGGGCCTCTAGGTCTGCTTGTCGGGGTCCATGTCCGGGTCCATGTCGGGGTCCTTGGCCGCCTCCACGTCGGAGCTGGCGCCGGTCCGCTCCTCCTCGAACGCGGGTTCGGCCTTGAGGTCGCTGGAGGTCTGCTCCTCGACCTCCTTCGCCATCTCGGCGTCCGTCAGGCCTTCGCCGGCGGGGTGGGTCACGGTGTCCTCCTGGTGCGGGTGGGGTGTCGCAGGGGGCCTACCCGCCAGAACTGCTGCCACGCCCGAGCGGCGACGGTGCGACAATCATGTGACGTCCCGATCGCGAGGAGATCACCCGAGCATGAGCGCTGCCGTACCTGAGCAGCCCCCCGCCACGCGCAGCCGAGCGAAGAAGGCTGCAGCGGTGGAGGTCGCGGAGGAGAAGAAGCCCAAGAAGTCGGCTGCGAAGGCTGACCCTGACGTGCCGGTCGAGCTCGTCGACGGGGCGGCCGACGAGGTCGTCCTGGAGGACGTGATCCTCGAGGAGGGCGCACTGCCCGGGGTCGACCCTCTGGAGGCCGGCGACGCCGAGCCCACGCCGGAGGAGCTCGCCGCGGAGGCGGAGAAGGAGGAGCAGGAGGAGATCGAGGCCGGCGCGACGCTGTCCGTCGACGTCCTGCGGCTCTACCTCAACCAGATCGGCCGGGTGCCGCTGCT
>CAMLIA010000252.1 GCA_946479905.1 uncultured Frankiales bacterium
TGCACCGGCTGCGGGCTGGCCTACCCCGTCCGCGACGACATCCCGGTGCTGCTGGTCGACGAGGCCCGCAAGCCCTCTTGACACCGGACGAGCTCCTCGACGACCCCGAGGCACTGGACGCCGCCGATCCGGCGGGCATGCTGCGTGCGGTGGCGTCCGCCGCCGGGCAGGTCCGGGAGGCGGCGGCGCTGTGCGCCGAGGCCGGTGTCGGACGGCTGGCGTCGGAGGACCTGCCTCGCTCGGTGGTCGTGCTGGGGATGGGCGGCTCGGGCGTCGCCGGTGACGTGCTCGCCGCGGTCGCCGGTCCCACCTGCCCCGTGCCTGTCCTCACCCACAAGGGCTTCGGCCTGCCGACCTGGGTCGGCGCCGCCGACCTGGTCGTCGCCGTCTCCTGCAGCGGGACGACGGACGAGACCCTGTCGACCCTGGACGAGGCGGTACGACGAGGCTGCCGGCTGCTCGTCGTGGGCGCCGCCGGCTCGCCGCTCGAGGCGCTGGCCACCCGTGGCCGGGCGGTGTTCGTACCGGTGACGCAGGGCCGGCAGCCGCGGGCGTCGGTCTTCGCGCTGTCGACGCCGCTCGTGGTGGCCGCGGACGCGCTGGGCCTGCTGTCCTGCCCGTCGGAGGAGGTCGAGGCGACCGCCGTGCTGCTCGAGCAGCTCGCCGGTCGCAACCGCCCGACGGCCGAGACGGTGCTCAACCCCGCCAAGACGCTGGCCCTCGGGCTCGCCGGGCGGCTGCCCGTGGTCTGGGGGTCCTCACCGCTCACGGGCGTCGCGGCGTACCGCTTCGCCTGCCAGCTCAACGAGAACAGCAAGTCGCCGGCGACCTGGGGGGTGCTGCCGGAGGCCGGTCACAACCAGGTGGTGGCGTTCGACGGCCCCTTCGCCGGCGGCGCGAAGGACATCTTCGCCGATCCGTTCGAGGACGAGCAGCCCGACCGCACACGGATGCACCTGGTGCTGCTGCGCGACACCGAGGAGCACCCCGCGGTGGCCCGACGCGCGGTGGTGGTGCGCGACCTCGCCCGCCAGCGCGGCCTCGAGGTGAGCGAGCTGATCGCCGAGGGCCTGTCGCCGTTCCAGCGGCTGGCGTCGGTCATCGCGCTGGCGGACTGGACGTCGACCTACCTGGCGCTGGCGCAGGGCACCGACCCGACGCCGGTCGACGCGATCACCGAGCTGAAGGCAGCTGTCGGCCGATGAGCGCCGGAGGTGGGGGCAAGGCGATCGTCGCCGCCCTGGGTGCCAACATCGCGATCGCGCTGGCCAAGACGGTGGGCGCGCTGGTCACCGGCTCGTCCTCGATGGCGGCCGAGGCGGTGCACTCCTTCGCCGACTCCGGCAACCAGGTGCTGCTGCTCGTCGGCGCGCGCAAGGGTCGCAAGGAGGCCGACGAGCGGCACCCGTTCGGCTTCGGGCGGGAGCGCTACTTCTACTCCTTCGTCGTCGCCCTGGTGCTGTTCAGCCTGGGGTCGCTGTTCGCGGTCTACGAGGGCGTGCACAAGATCCACGACCCCCACGAGCTCGACACGCCCGCGGTGGCCATCGGCATCCTGGTGTTCGCGATCCTCGCGGAGAGCTTCTCGTTCCGGACCGCGATCGCCGAGTCGAGACCGCTGAAGGGCGACCAGTCCTGGGGAAGCTTCATCCGGCACGCCACCATGCCGGAGCTGCCGGTCGTGCTGCTCGAGGACCTCGCCGCGCTGGTCGGTCTGCTCCTGGCGCTGCTGGGGGTCGGACTGACGCTGGTCACCGGCGAGCCGGTCTTCGACGGCATCGGCACGCTGTCGATCGGTGTCCTGCTCGGGATCGTCGCGGTGGTGCTCGCGGTGGAGATGAAGAGCCTGCTCATCGGGGAGAGCGCCTCGCGGTCCTCGGTCGAGGCGATCCGCGGCGCTCTGGTCGACGGGACGTCGGTGACGCGCGTCATCCACCTCAAGACCATGCACCTCGGGCCCGAGGAGCTGCTCGTCGCCGCCAAGGTCGCCGTCCAGCCGTCGCTGACGCTGCCCGAGGTGGCGCGCGCCATCGACGCCGCCGAGGTCCGGGTGCGCGCGGTGGAGCCGCTGGCCCGGCAGCTGTACCTCGAGCCCGACCTCGACCGCACCCCCACTGCGTCCTAGCCGACGAGCGTGGGTGCCCTGCGCCTGCCATGACGTCAGAGGCGCTTGAGGGACATCCGGGGACGCATGACGCTGGTCTCCGCACCGGTCGCCTCGAGGTGGAAGACGACCTCGCAGTCGAAGGACGCCGACCCGCGCTCGGCGAAGCGCGCCCGCACCGCCTCCTCGTCGTCGACGATCCGCGCCGTCGCCAGCACCGGACCGGTGACCAGGGCCCGGTAGTCGATGCTGCCGGCCTTGATGAACGGGATGCCGCCCTCCTGCACCAGGTCGCCGAACACCTTGAGCAGCAGCGCGAAGGCCGCCAGCTCGCCCAGGCCGAACAGCACCGCGGCGTGCGGCCCGCCGACGTGGTTGTGCAGCGCGGGGCCGGCGTCCAGGCGCAGCACGGCGTGCTCGCGGTCCAGCTCGACCAGGGTGGGGTCGAGCGTCCGCAGGAACCCGTGCCCCTCTGCGAAGGTGGTGGCGATGTCGATGTCGCCGGCGGCGTCGAGGGGGAACACGGTCATGGCCCGTAGTGTGCCGCGCATGACCCGGTACGACGTGGCTGACCCCGCGCTCGCCGATCAGGGGGCGCGTCGGGTGGCCTGGGCCGAGCGCGCGATGCCGGTGCTCGGGCTGCTGCGCGAGCGGTTCGCGGCGGAGCGGCCGCTGGCCGGGAGGACCGTCGCCGCCTGCATGCACGTCACGCCGGAGACCGCTGCGCTGGTACGGGTCCTCACGGCCGGCGGCGCGCAGCTGCACCTGGCCGCCTCGAACCCGCTCTCGACCCAGGACGACGTGGCGGCGGCGCTCGCGGCCGAGGGCGTCGGCGTCTTCGCCCGGCACGGGGTGACGCGGGAGGAGTACGTCGGTCACCTGGCCGCTGTCCTCGCCGCGGGTCCCCACCTGCTCCTCGACGACGGCTGCGACCTGGTGGACCTCCTGCACCAGCGACCCGACCTGGGCGGGGACGTGCGGGCCGGGATCGAGGAGACCACGACGGGGGTCCTTCGGCTGCGGCAGATGACGGCGGACGGCGCCCTCGCGCTGCCGATGGTCGCGGTCAACGACACCGCCGTGCAGCGGCTCGTCGCCAACCGGCACGGCACCGGGCAGTCGACGCTGGACGGGATCATGCGCGCCACCGGGGCGCTGCTCGCGGGGGCGACCGTCGTCGTCGCCGGCTACGGCCCCTGCGGGCGCGGCATCGCCGAGCGGGCCCGCGGCCTCGGCGCGCGGGTCGTCGTCACCGAGATCGACCCGGCCCGTGCCCTGGAGGCCGTCCTCGACGGGCACACCGTCACCACCATGGCCGCCGCAGCGGTGACCGGCGACGTCTTCGTCACGGCCACCGGCAACCGCGACGTGCTGCGCGCCGAGCACTTCGCCGCCATGAAGGACGGGGCGGTGCTCGCCAACGCCGGCCACTTCGACGTGGAGATCGACGTGCGCGCGCTCGCGGCGGAGAGCGTCGAGGTCTCCCGCAGGGTGCGGCCGCACGTGGACGAGCACCTCATGACCGACGGGCGTCGGCTGCTGCTCGTCGCCGAGGGTCGTCTGGTGAACCTCGCGGCAGCCGAGGGCCATCCCGCGGCGGTCATGGACGTCAGCTTCGCCGTACAGGCCCTGACCCTGCAGTGGCTGACGACCCAGGACCTCCCTCCTGGCGTGCACGAGGTGCCTGCCGAGATCGACGCGGAGGTGGCGCGGACCAAGCTCGCGGCCCTGCGCGTCGAGCTGGAACCGACCACCCCCGAGCAGCAGCGCTACCTCAGCTCCTGGCGGCCGTGACTACTCGCGCTTGCCGGGGTCGCGTCCGGTGAAGGCGAGCAGCCGGTCCTGCGCGGAGGCCTCGGCGGGGACCGTCACCTCCGGCCCGAAGCCGCCCGGCGAGCGCATCATGTCCCCGTTCGGCGCCAGGAAGGCGTGCGCCTTGGAGACTGCCGCCAGGTCGAGGGTGTCGTCCTGATCAGAGGCGCGGGCGAGGTCCCAGGTGTGGAGCAGCGTGTCGGCGCAGACCACCGTCGTCACGGCTTCGCTGAAGGGGGCCTTGCCGCCGAAGTGGTCGACCGGCTGGTCGCCCTGGTCGGCCAGCGCCTTCTCCAGCTGCCGCCGGGTCTCCTGCCAGGCGGCCGGGACGTCGGCGTCCGCCCCGAGCGTCGTCGGCTCGGAGCCGTCGAGCCGGGCGAGGAACATGCGGTGCACGTCGACGACGTGCGCGGCGAGCGTGCGGGCGTCCCAGTCCGGGCACGGCGTCGTGGCCTGCCAGTCCGTGACGCCGCTGAGCACGCGGTCGAAGCCGTCAGCGACGCGGGTGTAGTGGTCGAGAGGAGTCATGCCGGAAGGCCTACCCCCAAGCCTGACACGACTGTGTCAGAGATGACACGCGGAGACGTGCAACTCTGACACGGTGGTGTTAGGCTAAACGGCGATGGCGCTCACGATCCACGAGGCAGCGACGACCACGGGCTGGTCGCCGCGCATGCTGCGCTACGTCGAGCAGCTCGGCCTCGTCGAGCCCACCCGGTCGCCGTCGGGCTACCGGCTCTACGGCCCCGCCCACCTGCAGCGCCTGCGCACCCTGAAGGCGCTGCTCGAGACCCACGACGTCGAGCTCGGTGACGTCGGGTTCGCCCTCCGCCTCCGTCAGGAGCCGGAGCTGGCGAGCGCCCTGGACGACTGGTTCGAGACGGCACCCGCAGGACCGCCCCCGGTCCCTGACGGCGTGCGCGACGACGACTGGCTCGCCTTCGAGCAGGACAAGCACCAGCACCTCCTCAACCGCTAGCTCAACCGATAGGAACCCCGATGGACTTCAAGGTCGCTGACCTCTCCCTGGCCGAGTTCGGCCGCAAGGAGATCCGCCTCGCCGAGCACGAGATGCCGGGCCTCATGGCCATGCGCAAGGAGTACGGCGCGAGCAAGCCGCTCACCGGCGCGCGCATCACCGGCTCGCTGCACATGACCATCCAGACCGCCGTGCTCATCGAGACGCTCGTCGAGCTCGGTGCTCAGGTCCGCTGGGTCTCCTGCAACATCTTCAGCACCCAGGACCACGCCGCGGCTGCCGTGGCGGTCGGGCCGCTCGGCTCGCCCGAGGACCCGCGCGGTGTGCCGGTCTTCGCCTGGAAGGGCGAGACGCT
>CAMLIA010000253.1 GCA_946479905.1 uncultured Frankiales bacterium
TCGACAGCGACGGCACGGTCGGCTCGTGCAGGTGCAGCACGTCGAAGCGGCCCTTCCGCAGCCAGCGGCGAGTCCGGGCCAGCGACAGCGGCCCGAAGCAGAGCCGGGCCACCGACCCGTTGTAAGGGACCGGGACGGTCCGCCCCGCAGGGACGAGGTACGACGGCAGCTCGGCATCCGGGTCGTCCACCGGTGCGAGCACCGAGACCGAGTGACCGAGTCCGATGAGCGACTCCGCCAGGTCGTGCACGTGCGCCTGCACGCCACCGGGCACGTCCCAGCTGTAGGGGCAGACGATGCCGATCCTCACCGGGGGTCCAGGTCCTCGAGCCACAGCTTCTGCAGCATGTGCCAGTCGGCAGGGTGCTTCGCGATCTCGACGGCGAACGCGTCCGCGACGGCCTGGGTCATCGTGGGCAGGTCGGTGTGCGGCACGTGGTCCTGGAACACGATGTGCCAGCCGTCGTCGGTGAACGACAGCGTCGTCGGGAGCAGGTCCGCGCCCGTCTCGAGCGCCAGCTTGGCCGGTCCCGCCGGCATCCGGGCGGTGCTGCCGAAGAACTCGACGTCGACGCCGCGCCGGCTGAGGTCCCGGTCGGCGAGCAGGCACACGGCCCCGCCGGCCTCGAGCCGCTCCCGCAGCACGTCGAAGGGCGGCCGGTCGCCGCCGGTCAGGGGCAGCACCTCCATGCCCAGCGACTGCCGGAACGCGAGGAACTGCTCGTACAACGACTCCGGCTTGAGCCGCTCGGCGACGGTGGCGAACGGCACACCGGTGTGCCCGCACCAGGCTCCGGCGGCGTCCCAGTTGCCGCTGTGCGGCAGCACCATGATGGTCCCTCGGTCACTGGCGACGCTGTCGCGCAGCAGGTGCTCGCCGGTCGTCGTCGTACCCCCGACGATGCGGTCGCGGTCCATGGCGGGCAGCCGGAACACCTCGCACCAGTAGCGGGCGTAGGACCGGACCGCCGCCCGCTTGAGGTCCTGGCCAGGGGCGACCCGTGCGAGGTTGCGGGTCAGCTGCTCGAAACCGGGGCGCAGCAGCGCGGCGTCGGCCCCTGCCTGGAAGAGCGCTCGCGCCATCCCCTCCGGCATGGCCCGGACGGCCGCCCAGCCGGCGGCGAAGGAGCCCGAGAGCAGGTTCACCGCGTGGAGAGCTCGGCTTGCTTCTTCACCTCGAGCGCCCGCTGGACCACCGTGACGGCGCTGAGCACCGCGAGCAGCCACAGGGCCCCGGCGAGCAGCTCGTCGGGGATCCCCAGCCCGGTCAGGCCGGCCGCCGCGAGCGCCAGGATCAGTCGCGCGGGCCGGTCCATGATGCCGACGTTGCAGGTGAGGCCGACGCCCTCGGCCCTGGCCTTCTCGTACGAGATGACCTGGCTGCTCACGAGGACGAACAGGGTCACGGCGGTCAGGACCTGCGAGCGGTCGGCGTACCAGAGGGCGAGGGCGCCGAAGATCGCCCCGTCGGCGACCCGGTCGCAGGTGCTGTCCAGCCAGCCGCCGAACGGGCTGCTGACGCCCCGCTTGCGGGCCAGCGCTCCGTCGATGGTGTCGGTGAGGACGAACAGCGTGATGACCAGCGTGCCGACGAAGAACATGCCCTGCGGGAAGAACACCAGGGCGGCGCTGACGACGCCCACCGTGCCGACGAGGGTGACCGCGTTCGGCGTCACCCCCCAGGCGAGCAGCTTGTTGACCAAGGGGTCCGCGATCCGACCCACGTGGGGACGGAGCTGGCTGCCGATCACCGGCTGAAGACTAGGGCTTGTCCGGCTCGGAGCCCGGTAGGAGGGTGGACCCACCCCAACCCGAGGAGGCCTCGTGTCCAAGACCGTGAAGCAGACAGGGCCGGCACCCGACCCGAGGGCACCGGAGCTGGTCCGCAACGTCGCCGTGGTGGGTCACGCGGGGGCGGGCAAGACCACGCTGGTGGAGGCGCTCCTCGCGCGCACCGGCACGGTCCCGCGGGCCGGCAGCGTCACCGAGGGCACCACCGTCAGCGACAGCGAGGACGTCGAGGTGCGCCTGCAGCGCTCCGTGGCGCTGTCCCTGGCCCCCCTGGAGCACGCGGGCATCAAGGTCAACCTGCTCGACACCCCCGGTTCCGCCGACTTCGTCGGGGAGCTGCGCGCCGGCCTGCGGGCCGCGGACGCCGCGCTCTTCGTCGTCTCGGCCTGCGACGGCGTGGACGCCATCACCGTGCAGCTGTGGCACGAGTGCGCCCTGGTGGGCATGCCGCGGGCGGTCGTCATCACCCAGCTCGACAAGCCCCGCGCCGACTTCGACGACGCGGTCGCGATCTGCCAGCGGCTGCTCGGCGACGGCGTCCACCCGCTCTACCTGCCGCTGCACGGGGACGGGCCCGACGAGCCGGTGGCCGGTGTCATCGGCCTCATCAGCCAGCGGGTCTACGACTGGTCGTCCGGCGACCGCGTCGAGCGCGACCCTGACCCGCAGCACCTGCCGCTCATCGAGTCGCTCCGCGGCGAGCTGATGGAGGCGATCATCGCCGAGAGCGAGGACGAGACGCTGCTCGACCGCTACCTCGCCGGCGAGGACATCGACACCAAGGTCGTCATCACCGACCTGGAGCTCGCGGTCGCCCGCGGCCACTTCTACCCGGTGCTGCCCGCCGCCCCGCTCACCATGCTCGGCACCGACGAGCTGCTGGAGCTGCTCACCCAGGCGATGCCGACCCCGCTCGAGCACCCCTGCCCGGTCGTCACCCGGCCCGACGGCTCCCCCGCGCCCGCCATCAGCTGCGACCCGGACGGGCCGCTCGTCGCCGAGGTCGTGAAGACCACGAGCGACCCCTACCTCGGCCGCGTCTCCCTGCTGCGGGTCTTCTCCGGCACGCTGCGCCCCGACATGACGGTGCACGTCAGCGGCCACGGCATGGTCGAGCGCGGGCACCCGGACCACGACGCCGACGAGCGCATCGGCGCGCTGTCGACACCGCTGGGCTCCGCCATGCGACCCGTCTCCGAGTGCGGCGCCGGCGACATCGTCTCCGTCGCCAAGCTCGCCACCGCCGAGACCGGCGACACGATCTCGTCCAAGGACGACCCGCTGCTCGTGCACCCCTGGGACCTCCCGGAGCCGCAGCACGCCATCGCGATCGAGGCGGCCACCCGCACCGACGAGGACAAGCTCGGCACGTCGCTGCAGCGGCTGGTCGCCGAGGACCCGACGGTCCGGCTCGAGCGGCAGCCCGAGACGGGGCAGGTGCTGCTCTGGACGGTCGGCGAGGCGCACGCGGAGGTGCTCGTCGATCGGCTGAAGAACCGCTACGGCGTGAACGTCACGCTGCCCGAGGTCCAGGTCGCGCTCCGGGAGACCCTCGCCGGCAGGGCCGAGGTGACCGGCCGGCACGTCAAGCAGTCCGGCGGCCACGGGCAGTACGCCGTCGTGCACATGACCTTCGAGCCGCTGCCCGCCGGGTCGGGCCTCGAGTTCACGTCGGAGGTCGTCGGGGGTGCCGTCCCGACCAACTACATCCCGTCGGTAGAGAAGGGCATCGTCCAGCAGATGGAGCGGGGGGTCGACGGCCGGCCGATCGTCGACATCCGGGCGGTGCTCACCGACGGCAAGGCGCACTCCGTCGACTCCTCCGACGCCGCCTTCCAGTCAGCGGGCGCGCTCGCGCTGCGCGAGGCCTGCGCCGCGGCCGGCGTGCAGGTGCTGGAGCCCTACAGCGCGATCGAGGTCACCCTGCCCTCGTCGTACGTCGGGACCGTCATGTCGGACCTGTCCGGTCGCCGCGCCCGCGTCACCGGCAACGAGCTGACCGACGACGACATGGCCGTCGTGACCGCCGAGGTGCCCGACCTCGAGCTGCTCCGGTACGCCGCCGAGCTCCGCTCGCTGTCCCACGGCACCGGCTCGTTCACCCGCAGCTACCTCCGCCACGAGCCCATGCCGAGCCACCTCAAGCCCTGACCCCCCCTTGCGTCATACCTGAAGCCCTCTGACCCGCGCGCCACTTGCTATGACGTTGTGCAGGCGCCGCCGCTTGCGTCATGACTTCTGAGCGTGGGTGCCCTGCACTTGCTATGACGTCAGGTTGTCCACAGGGCTTCCCCTCGGACCGGCGAGATGCGGTCGGATCCTCTGGTGCGGATCTCGATTCTCGCGGCCGACCTCGGGCTGAGCCGGGCTCGAGCGCTCGGCGGCGACCAGGAGCAGGTCGTCAGCCGTCGTCAGCTCTACGCGGCGGGCGTTCCGAGGTGGCTCGTACGACGGGAGCTGCGTGTCGGCCGCTGGCAGCGCACAGGTCGCCAGACCGTCGCCCTGCACAACGGGCCACTGCCTGTCGAGGCGAAGCGCTGGGTCGCCGTGCTCGAGAACGGTCCGCGGGCAGCGCTGTCGGGAGCGACAGCGCTGCAGCACGACGGCGTCACGGCTCTCACCGATGACATCGTCCATGTCCT
Organism: uncultured Frankiales bacterium; assembly: GCA_946479905.1. The sequence goes on from CAMLIA010000253.1 coordinate 4,434, forward strand.
GGTCCCGCAGGGCTCTCCGAAGGTGCGGCTGCCCGGCGTCCGACGGCACGAGAGCCGACGGTGGCGCGCGGAGGACCTCGAACCCGCGGGCATCCGCCGTACGAAGCCTGCCGTGTCCGCCGTGATGGCTGCGCTGTGGGCCGTCACGGAGCGGCAGGCCGTCTTCTTCCTGATCCTCCCGGTGCAGCAGGGCCTCTGCACCCCAGCCCAGCTCGCTGAGGCCCTCGAGCGCGTCCGTCGGCACCGGTTCCGCAAGGCCCTCTGGCTGGCGGTGGCGGACATCGTCGACGGCGCGCGGAGCATCGGGGAGCTCGACGTCGGGCGCGCGCTGGCGCGGCGCGGGTTGCCCAAGCCGTCGCGCCAGGTGAGGCGCACCCGCGAGGACGGGTCGGTGTACCTGGACCTCGCGTGGGACGACTACGGCCTCACGATGGAGATCGACGGCACTCAGCACGACCTCCCGTGGATGCGGCTCGCAGACACCGTCCGCGACCTGCAGGCGCTCGCCGAAGGGGCCGAGGCGATGCGCATCCCGCTGCTCGCCTGGCGGCTCGACGAGGAGCGGGTGCTCGACGCGATCGAGTCGGTGTTCCGCTCCCGAGGTTGGCTCCCCGCCGCCGCATGACGTCATAGGAAGTGCAGGGGACCCACGCTCAGCAGGTATGACGCAAGGGTCAGACCTCGAGCCAGGCCTTGGCGAGGATCTCGCGGGTCTCGGGGAGCAGCTGGGGCAGCACCTTGGTGTGGCCGACGACCGGCATGAAGTTCGTGTCGCCGCCCCAGCGGGGGACGACGTGCTGGTGCAGGT
>CAMLIA010000254.1 GCA_946479905.1 uncultured Frankiales bacterium
CGGGCGCCATGACCCCAGGAGGTGCGGACCGTGGCTGACGAGACCGTCCGTAATACGCAAGGGGCCGAGACTGCGGAATCCGGACCCGAGCGTCCGGAGGTCCGCGTCGGATTCCGCTACCAGGACGGAGAAGTCCTCAGCCCGGAGCGCGAGGCCCAGAGCGAGGACGACGAGATCCCCGAGGCGGTCCTCGACCTCGGCGACGGCGAGTGGCTCACGCTCGGCGACCTCCGTGCCATGCACGCCGAGCGGCTGGAACAGATGTTGGAGGACTGGGAATGACCGAGACGCCGAATGCTCACACGCCCCCGGCCGAGTCTGGCCACCGCCACCTCAACGAGCGATGCTCCGAGTGCGGGCTCGAACGGCGCTACTGCCCGCACGGATCGGCGCTGTCTGACAAACCCACTCTGCTCGCGAGATGTAGCCATTGCGGCCAGCCGCTGCCCCACGCCGGGACGTCGTGGCGGGAAGCCGCTGCCTGCGTAGCGTCCGAAATCCCCTCTTCGCCCGGAACGCGGAGCGACTCGTGACGCCGCGGCACCGCAGCGTGGCTGCGTTCCAGGCGCTGGTCATCGGTGGTGTCATGGTCGTGGTCCTGGCGGTGCTGGTCGTGTTGATCTTGACGTCGGGACCGAGCCGATGACCGCGCCGGTGGAGACGGTGGAGCTCCCGGAGGACATGACCCCCGCGGAGTACCGGCGTCGTGCCCGAGCGCTGGCACAGCAGGCGGAGACGTGCGGTCACGGCCCTCTGGCTGACCGGCTGGTCGCCACGGCCCAGGTGTTCGCCCTGTGCGCCCTCTCGGCAGCGGAGGTGCGATCGTGAGCGAGGGTCGACCGAACGTGAACTACGGGGACCGCGACGAGGCGATGGCCGGGGAGATCCTCCGGACGGTCGTCGGATCGGGTGTGCATGGCATCGCGATCGCGGGCACCGACGACCACGACGAGATGGGCGTGTATATCGAGCGCCCGGGGACCGTCCTCGGCCTCTCGGAGGGCCGCGGGGACTACATCTCCCGGACCCAGCCTGAGGGCGTCCGGTCAGGTCCCGGCGACACCGACCTGGTCATGTACTCGCTTCGGAAGTACCTGCGGCTCGCCGCGAAGGGGAACCCGACGGCCCTGATCCCGCTCTACGCGCCCGCCGGCCACGTCCTAGCGTGCAACGAGCTCGGCGCCGAGTTGCGGGACGCCCGGCACTGGTTCCTGTCACAGGAGGCCGTCGAACGGTTCCTCGGGTACATGCACTCCCAGCACGAGCGGATGCTCGGGCGCGGCAAGCAGAACCGTGTCCCGAACCGGCCGGAGCTGATCGAGAAGTACGGCTGGGACGTGAAGTACGGAAGTCACGCTCTGCGCCTCGCCTACCAGGGCTGGGAGATCGCTGCCCACGGAACGCTGACCCTGCCCCTACGGCCGGACCATCGTGAACGTGTCCTCTCGGTCAAGCGCGGCGAGGTCGACCGCGACGAGGTGTCGGCCGAGATCACCGAACACGAGATGGCCGTGCGGAAGGTGCTCGACCTCGGCATGTCCGCGGTACCTGAACGCCCGAACCTGGCCGCGATCAACGAGTGGTCAGTCCACGCTCACGGCCGTTCCTGGGGGTGGCGATCGTGAGCCTCCGTCGTACCGGGCTGGCCCGGAAGACCCAACTGCGCCGGCAGGCCGAGCTGAAGCGCACCCCGCTCGCCCGGAAGCGTGAGCTGCGCGCCCGGTCCGTGAAGGCCGCGCGGCCGCGGGACACGGGCCCCACGCCGGCGCAACGTCACCTGGTGGTCGAGCGGGCCGGCGGGTGCTGCGAGCTCTGCGGGGCCATCCTCCACGACGGCCACCAGTGGCTCGCCGCCCACTCGTTCCACCACCGGCAAGCCCGCGGCATGGGCGGTAGCCGGCGCGCCGCAGCGAACTCGCCGTCGAACATCCTGCTGACGTGCGGCTCGGGCACCACGGGCTGTCACGGGTTCATCGAGGCCCACCGCACCTCGGCTGAGGAGGAGGGCTGGCTGGTCCGCCACGGCGTCGACCCCGCGACGGTGGTGGTCACGGTTCACGCCAAGATCTGGGCGTGGCGCGTCGTCGACGGCGGACCGGTTCGGGTTGGGGCCGAGGTCGAGTCCCCGCGGTTCACCCGCCGGGTCCTCCTCACCGACGACGGCGAGTACGCGGAGGTCGCAGCATGACGTGTCCGCACCCGGAGAAGCACCGCCACGCCACCGAGGGCGGGGCGCTGAAGCACCTCCAGAAGATGGACCGGACCAAGGGCGTCGATCTGGGACTCCGGCCGTACCCGTGCGGTGACCACTGGCACCTCGGCCACAAGGGCGACGGGAAGGCCGCCCGGATCGGGCCGGTCAACGAGAAGGCTCTGGTCCGAGCGCTCCGCTCCGGCGCGAAGGCAACGAAGGCCTCACGAAAGAGGAGGAAGCGGTGACGGTCTACGTCGACGACATGCGCCGGCCGGCGAACCTGACTGGCCGCCCGGCCCGCTGGTCGCACCTGATGGCCGACACCCGGGACGAGCTGATGCAGGCCGCGCTCGACCTCGGGCTGCGGCTGGAGTGGGTCCAGCACCCGGGGACGCACCGCGAGCACTTCGACGTGACCGAGACCGTCCGCCAGATCGCGATCGCCCGTGGCATCGCGGAGCCCATCTCGTACCCGCGGCAGACCGGCGAGTTACTCGCCCGCAAGCGCGCGGACCACCAGTCCACCGACGCCCCCGGGGAGGGAGCACGTTGAACACCATCCCGCAGCCATCCGATCCGGCCGGCAAGGTACGCCGCGACCTCACGGAGATCATCGACCTGTCCGCCCGGCTCCTCAGCCAGGCCGTGAACGACGCGAACGCCCAGATCGACGGCACCAGCCTGCCCGGCGGCCGCGCGATGATCGCCCTCGCGCTCGTCAACGACCCGGAGACGTTCGAGCGGCGCGTCGAGCTCGCCGAGCGCGCATGGTTCGCCCACGCCGCGGCGGTTGGCGCGGTCCGCCTCGTCGACGGCGTCACCGTGCTGCTCGACGAGGACCACCGGCCCGACCTCGCCGCCGACGAGGATGACGACGACACCGCCCCAGCGCTCCAGATCATCCGCTACTGGTCCGAGCGGTACCGGTGGCAGCTCGGGATGGTGTGGGACCACATCCCCACGATCAGCACCGAGGCGAGGTTCCTCCGCAACCCGGAGGTCCTCGCGTACGTCGCCGCCCACCATGCCTCGGACTGGGTGCACTTGGCCCGCGACATCAACCGCGCCCGCCGGCACCTCGAGTCCATCCTGTACGCCGGCAGCCGCCCGGACCGGTCGCGCGTGATCTGCAACAACCCGACCTGCACGGACCGGAAGAAGCTGATCAAGGTCCACGGCCCGACCTACGTCGTCGCCTGGTCGTGCCTCGCGTGCGGCACCACCGTCCCCGAGGAGCGCCGATGCGATAGCTGCGGCCGCCGCGCGCTCCCGTCACCCGACGACGAGTGCCGGCGGATGGTCGGCAAGAAGGCCGACCGCCACCCCTGCGAAGGCCAGCTCGTCTCCGTGGTCGCCCTCGATCACTGCCCGAACCTGTGGTGCCACACCGCAGCGCCCGCAGCCGAGATCCGCGCCAGCGACCCCACCACGGACCGGTGGAAGTGCACCGGCTGCAAGAAGCGCTACGACACCGACGAGTTCGAGGCCGCCTATGCCGCGATGCTCAAGGACACCGGAGCCGAACGGTTCGTCACCGTCGCCGAAGCGGTCGCCACCCTCGTGAAGCAGGGCCGCCCCGAGGTCACCGTCCGCTCCTGGTTGAAGCCACCACGCCGCCACGTCGAGGACCGGTGCACCGTCTGCAAGCGCCGCTGGCCACCACGTGAGTACAACGTCTGCCCCGGCAAGGTGAAGGGCTCGCTGGAGAAGTGCGGCGGCGAACTGCGCCCGGTGCGCCGCGGCAACCCGGACGACGTCATCGAGGCGTACTGCGATCTCGCCACCCACAAGACCTACGTGTGGTGGCCCGACATGTGGCGCCGCCACCTGGTCACGAAGGCCAAGGCCGACCGTCAGAAGGCCCGCGCCGCCGAGCGCCGAGCCGCGGAGGAAGCCGAAGCCGCCGCGACACGCGACGGAGCGGACACGGCGTGACGAGCAGCCAGCAGCAGCCTGAACCGGTAGTGTGTGTATCACCGGTTCGGCTGCTGCTGCATACCCGAACCCCGGTTCAACGCTCCGCCAGGGCCCACCTTGCGGGGCGTTCGTCATGTCCGGTGGAGGTGAGCGCGGTGGTCCTCTTCCACGTCCCGGACTTCGACCACCCGGCCTGCACGAAGCCCGAGCACCTAGCCATCGTCGACGCCGCGTTCGCCAAGCCCGGCGGACCCGCCGGCGACCTGATGCGCAAGGCCCTGTGCACCGGCTGCCCAGCCTTCGACGCCTGCCTCAACGAGGCCATGACGCGCGGCGAGTGGGGCATGTGGGCCGGCACGACCGGCAACGCCCGCACTCGCGCCGGCGCCCCGAAGCCGATCATCAAGCGTTCGAAGGTGGCGTGACCGGCACGACCGCGCACCAGTGCGCGTACCCCGAGGTCAAGGTCGGCCACGATCTGGCCGACGGCGAGCTGCTCAAGGTCGGCGACCAGATCCTGACCCCGTGCCCGGACTGCGGCGCCACACCTCGCGACGAGCTCGACTGGTACACCGGCACCCTCGAGCAGACCGAGAAGGCGTTCACCCGTCTCGCGCTCGACCGCGGCCTGTCGCTTTACCACTGGTCCCCGACGAAGAACCGTAGCGGCATCATCCGCCGCGGCCTCGTCCCACACCGCAGGCCCACGACCCACGCGACACCGTCGTGGCGCGCGCCCTACGTCTGCTTCGGCGACACCGTCGCGTGGGCATGGGCGCTGTCCGGAGCGCAGCGATCCGCACCGTCCGGGTCGTGGGACCTGTGGGAGACACGGATCGGGGACATCACCGAGCCGCGCATCCTGCCCGTCGACGACGTCAACGGCGTCCACGAGATCCGCACCGAGCACCGCGTCTACAAGCGGAACCTCTGGTACGTCGGGACGCGGGTCAAGGCCTGATGGCCAAGCGGGTCTGCCCGACGCCCGGGTGCCCGACGCTCGTCACGTCTGGCTACTGCGCCAGCTGTGCACGCGAGCGAGACGCTGCCCGAGGTCGACGACAGGAGCGCGGCTACGACGCCGCCTACGACGCCGAGAGGCGCGCCTACCAGCGCC
>CAMLIA010000255.1 GCA_946479905.1 uncultured Frankiales bacterium
GCCTCGGTCGCCATCACGAAGTCCGGGCACGTCTTCACCGACTCCGGCGCGTACAAGGCGATCCCGCCCGACGTCACCGTCCGGCGCGTCCAGCACACGCCGTCCTTCGTGTTCACCACCAGCGGGGCGCTCATGCGGCCACCGCCTCAACGGCCACGGGCAGGGACAGCAGCACCTGCACCGGCACATCCCGCCACAGCGACGACAGCACGTGCTGCCGCACCACCTGGCTGCCCCGCTGATACGTCTTGTCCGACGCCCGCACGCTGCCGCCCAGGATCCGAGCGCACTCGGCCAGCACCGGCATCCCGCCGTCGTGCACGTAGCCGATCAGCGCGGGCTCGGAACGGGAGATCGTCCAGGACAGCGCCTCGGACAGTTCGGGGTGCTCCGTGAGGAGCTGCACCAGCGCGGTCGCCGCGCTGAGCTGAGTAGAGTGGATGCCCATCGGGGCCTCTCTTTCTGGATGGGTAGGTCGCCGAAGTCGTTGGGTCGCCAGGCCGGGAAGTCGGGCGGCCCTTCGGCGCGTTCATGGGTGGGTCAGGCGGCGTCGGCCGCCGGCGTCGCCCGCCGCGAAACGCGGACCGAAGCGAACACAGCGCGGATCTGCTCCCGCGCCTCCGGCCGGAACTCCGGAGCCGCAGCGACCTCACGGTCGATGTGCTCCATGTCCTCCGGCGAGAAGCAGGCCGCAGCATCGGCGAGGGAGAAGGGCTGGCTGCTCATGCCGTCAGCGCCTTCTGGCGTACGACCGTCAGCCGGAACACCGGCGTGCACAGGACGAGCAGCTCGACGCCGATCGCCTGGCAGATGGCCTCTGCAGTCGAGCCAAAGACCCGCTCTGTCTCACCGCTGAGGATGTTGCCGACGGTGCCGTGCGCGAGGCCGGCCGCTTCGGCGAGTTCTCGGCCGGTCAGCTCGGAGCCGGTCTTGGTGCGCTTCATGAGGCGCTTCAGCAGCTCGCGGTCCACTTCGAAGAGTGGCTCTTGCTTCTGTACGGGTGTGCTCACGTCCACCTCATGCAATGGATCGCCTTGCGGTGTTGCACCGCTTGGATGGATAGAGCATTGCACGGGATGGACGATGTGTCCATCCTCTTGGAAGGTTGGGTTGCGATTTCGCCAAAGGCGCTGAGTGCACTAGCGCCCGGCGTCCATTTGCGTGGACACTCTGTCCGGCGCAATGACTGTCGGGCCATGCGCCACCAGCGGGAACGCGCTCCACGCCCCACTGGTCCCATGGACACCCCACGGCCCATGACGCGACTCGGAGTGGCAGGATGAGCCTCATGGCAGCGCACGACAGGACGGCGGCGAACCAGCGGACGCAGTTCCGCGACATCGTCGCCGAGAGGAAAGAAGCCCTCGGCCTCGGCTACCAGAGGCTCGCTGCACGCTGCGTCGACCCGGAGTCCGGTGAACAGGTCGTGAAGCCCTCATGGCTGCACCGGGTTGTCACGGGCGAGGTGGTCGAGCCGCCGAGCTACGAGATGCTCCGCGGCATGGAGGCCGGCCTGGAGGTGCCGGTGTCAGTCCTTCAGGACGCGGCGTCCGCCCAGTTCTTCGGTGTGGAGAAGGTGTTCTCGGAGTCGGCTGAGGCGCAGGCGTTCCTGGAGGACGCGGACCGGCTGACGCCCGCTCAGCGTGAGGCGATCCGGACGCTGATGCGCACCCTTTCTGAGGGGCAGTAATCGGGCATTCTCCCCGAATCCCCGGCAAGATCGCTGGCCACAACAACTACGCTGCGTGATTCCGGCTGCCCGGGTGTAGTCGAATCATGTTCAAGATGGCAGCATTGCTGATCCGCCTGGGAAGCGTGTTGTTGCGATAGCCTGCCAGAACGATTTTCGTTCGAACGGGCTATCGAATTGTCAGATGTGGCGCGACGTGGGGGTCCCATGCCGGAAGACTGCTCGACCGCGACTGTCCGTAAGGCCGTCCGGGCGCAGATCTGCTTCAGCGACGAACTGCCTTGCGGCGTACGGGAGTTCGAACTCCCGCCGGGCCGCATGATGATGGAGGTCGAGCTCGACGACGTCACCCTGATCATCGTCCGCCCCGGCAGCATGGACCGGCAGCTCTACGACGAGTGGAACCGCTACCTCGACCGCGTCACGAGCCAGGGCAACTGGAGCCGGGACCCGTCGCGCGCGGGCCTGCTGAGCATGCTGAAGAGCATGGCTCGACGCTGACCAGCGGCTTTAGAGGGGTCTTTCGCGCGCGTTCGGACTACCGAACGCCTGCGAAAGACCCCCCAAGCGTGCCATGCTGAGGTATGCCCACTGACCCCGCCGACCCCCAGCTCGCCTGCATCTACTGCCGCATGAGCGAAGACCGCGAAGGCGGAGGCCTCGGCATCGACCGTCAGCGTGAAGACTGCGAAGCCCTCGCCACCCAGCTCGGCCTCACCGTCGTCCACACCTACACCGACAACGACCTCAGCGCCTACAGCGGCAAGCCCCGCCCCGGCTACGAGAAGATGCTCGCCGGCCTCCGCAACGGCCTCTACGGCACCGTCATCGCCTGGCACACCGACCGCCTCCACCGCCGCCCCACCGAGCTGGAGGAGTACATCGACGTCTGCGAGCCCCGCCAGATCCAGACCCTCACCGTCAAGGCCGGAGCACTGGACCTCACCACCGCGACCGGCCGGTGGCAGGCCCGCCAGCTCGGCGCCATGGCCCGCTTCGAAGTGGAGCGGATGATCGAGCGGCAGCGCCGGGCCCGCGACCAGAAGGTGCAGCGCGGCGAGTACTGCGGCGGCCCCCGCCCGTACGGCTGGGAAGAGGACGGCGTCACCCCCGTCCCCGAAGAGATCGCCGTCATCCGCGAGAGCGCCGAAGCGATCCTCGCCGGAGCCTCCGCCCGCTCCATCGCCGCAGACCTCAACCTGCGCAAGCTGTACACCAGCACCGGCGCCCGGTGGGAAGGCGGCTCCCTCGTGCGCATGCTGAAGCGCCCCAGGAACGCCGGCATACTCCAGCACCGCGGCGAGGAAGCCGGGCCGTCGAAGTGGGACGCGGCCCTCGACGAGCCGACCTGGCGCAGCCTGTGCGACGTCCTCGCCGACCCCAGCCGCGTGCCCGCAGCCAGCAACGTGCGGAAATACTTGGGCAGCGGCATCTACCTGTGCGGGGTGTGCGGTGAAGCCCTCACCAGCTTCGTGAAGGGGAAGGGCGCGCCGACGAAGTACAAGTGCCGCAAGAACAACTGCGTGCAGCGGGACCTGATCCTCCTCGACAAGTGGGTGCAGACCCATCTCCTGAAGCGGCTGAAGCGGCCGGACGCGGCCGAGCTGCTCGCGGGGCGCCAGGAGGACCCGGTCGACGTCCGGGGCGCTCAGGAGGAGCTGCGGGCGGCGCGGAAGGACCTGGACGACCTGGCGGCCGAGTTCGGTGCCGGGGCGATCGACATGCAGGAGTGGCGGGTCGCGCGGGCGTCGGCGCGGGCACGGAAGGAGAAGGCGGAGGCGGTCCTCGCCACGGCCGTCCAGGTCAATCCTGCCGTCGGCCTCCTCGGTGCCGAGGATGTCGAGGCCGCGTGGGGGGCGCTGGATCTGTCGCGGCAGCGTGCGGTCATCGACTGGGCGATGACGGTGCGGGTCCTGCCAGCGAAGTCGGGGCGGCGTCCGGGTGGGACGTACTGGGACCGTGACGCGGTCAGGATCGTGTGGAAGTGACGGTGCCCCCAGCCCCGTGGCCGGGGGCACCGCTGCCCGTCTCCTTGCAGCCTGGGAAGCGCTTGGAGTGGGCAGTCTGTGGGGCGGCGTGCTTGGTGTAGCGCGTTTCCGGAGGGCTGGGTGCCCATTCCATTGATCACCCGAACGTGTGTTCATTTCGGGTTCTGGTTGCGGTGAGGCCGGAAACCGTCCTCAGAAATGTACCAACCATGGTACAGACAGCGATCACGCCTGCCACCAGCGTTGATCCGTGCCATCCGATCCGCCGCCCGCCTGGGTGCTCACCCGCCGACGCCAGATCGGAGACCGCATCCGCACCGCCCGCACCGGCCGGAAACTCTCCCAGGAGAAGCTCGCCGAACTCGCGGGCCTCGACCGGAAGACCGTCAACCGGATCGAGCAGGGCACCCACGCCACCAGCATCGACCACCTGCTGCTCATCGCCGACGCCCTTCGGGTACCGCTACGGGACCTGGTCGGTTGAGCGGGCGGCTGCTCCCGGTCTCAGCACGAGCAGCCGCCCTTCCCCCGGGCTACAGACCGGAGGGTGAGCGGGCCGCCCCCGACGGGGGACGGAGGCGGGCCGCCCGGGTCCCGCTACCGGCCTGGCCGGCGTTCGGGCCGGGAGCGGGAGTCAGCGAGCCGTCGGAGCGCGCGGGCGTCGGCGCAGCCGTCGCGGACGCAGCAGCGGTAGCAGCTGCGGACGTGGATGTTGAGGACGCGGCGGGCTTCGCGGGCGGCGCACGGCTGGCAGGCGCGCGGCGCCCACGCGTTGACCGTGCCGAGGCGGGTGGTCAGCCGGGAGCCGAGGCCGACCGTCGGCTCCTTGCCGCACCAGACACAGGCGCGGCCGGCGGCCTGCTCAGGGTGGATGTGGTCCGGGCGCGGCACCGGCAGCAGCTCGACTGCGCGCACGAAGCCGGGGTGCATGACGGCGGTCACCGGTCGGCGAAGGGGACGAGGTTGTTCACCGCGATGCACGGGCCGCAGGCGAAGTGCGTGATGCCGGAGCCGCTGCCCTGCTCGATGACGTCGATCAGGCGGACGCCCTCGGCGTGGCCCTGGTGCCAGGCGCAGTAGCCGAAGGCGCGGGGAACGGTGGGGGCGGTGTCTTCCTCGGTGGGCGGGGTGTGGTTAGGCTCTGCCATGTCGTCGCTCCCTCGTAGCGGTGGCCACGCCCCCGGACCGGTCGCTCGGTCGCGGGGGTCTTCTGTGACTTGGACCATACCGCGCCTTACCGCAGTATGCCGAGGGTTCCTGCGGTCGCGCAGCAAAGCGCGGCTGCCTACGGTCACGATCATGGGCGAGGATCTTGACCGGACACGGGCGGTGTGGCGGCAGGTGGCGCAGATCGTCATCGGCCGGATCCAGGACGGCACCTACCCGCCCGGCAGCCGTGTCCCCTCCACGCTGGAACTGGCGACCGAGCTGGGCGTCGCATCGTCCACCAGCCAGAAGGCCCTCGCCTACCTGCGGCGGGAAGGGTGGCTCCGCGGGGAGACCGGCATCGGCACCTTCGTCACCGACGAGCCGCCCACCTC
>CAMLIA010000256.1 GCA_946479905.1 uncultured Frankiales bacterium
CGGCGTCGAGGACGCGCGCACTGGTCCCGACGACCTCGGCGGTCAGCGTGTCAGGCACGGGGCATCCCGAGGTGGCGCTGGGCGATGATGTTCGACTGGATCTGCTGGGTCCCGCTGTAGATGGAGATGGCGCGGGTGAACAGGTAGTCCCGCAGCGACGACCCGCCCGTGCCCTCGGCGTCCCAGGCGCTGACCGAGGTGCCGAGCAGGTCCCGCAGGCAGTGCCCGACCTGCTGCTCCACCGCGGTCAGCACCTCCTTGTCCATCGAGTCGAGCTCCGGCGCGCTGGTGCCCGACTCGAGGCGCTCCAGGGTCGCCCACGTCTGCGCCCGCAGCGCCCGCAGGGCAGCCTCCGCCGCACCCACGCTCGCGACGAGGTGGTCGGGCAGGGCCGCGGGGTCGGCGACGCGGTCGAGCGCCCGGGCGAAGGTGTTCGCCAGCTCGACCCGACGGCGCAGGATGTAGGTGCCCCGCTCGTGGGAGAGGCTGTCCATGGCGATGGCCCAACCGGCACCCGGCTCGCCCAGCAGGTTGGCCACCGGCACGCGGACCTCGTCGAAGAAGACCTCGTTGAACTCGGCCTCTCCGGTGAGCTGGACGAGGGGACGCACCTCCACGCCGGGGCTGCTCATGTCCACGAGGAGGTAGGACAGCCCGCGGTGCCGCGTGGCGGTCGAGTCGGTGCGGACGACCAGGGCGCACCAGGCGGCCTTGTGCGCCCAGCTGGTCCAGACCTTCTGGCCGGTCACGACGTAGTCGTCGCCGTCGCGCACCGCGCGCGTCGTCAGCGCCGCCAGGTCGGACCCGGCTCCCGGCTCGGAGAAGCCCTGGCACCAGATGTCCTCGCCGGAGAGCAGCGGGGGCAGCAGCCGGCGCTGCTCGGGCGTCCCGAAGCGGCCGATCGAGGGTCCGACGACCTCGAGCCCGATCAGACCGATGGGCTGGGGCGCGCGGACCCGGGCGAGCTCCTCGTTGACGACCTCCTGGTGCCGCAGGGTCAGCCCGCGGCCACCCCACTCGCGGGGCCAGCTGACGCCCACGTAGCCGGCGCCGTAGAGGACGCGCTGCCACTCACGATGCGTCGCGAACCGCTCCTCCTCGGAGCCCGGTGGCTTCGGGATGTCGGCGGTGTCCAGCCACCGGCGGACCTCCTGCCGGTAGGTGTCGAGGTCGGTCACGTCAGCAGCAGCCCGGCGTCGACGGGCAGCGTGACACCGGTGACGTAGCGGGCGTCGTCGCTGACCAGGTAGGCGACCGCGGCGGCCACGTCAGCCGGCTCGATGCACTGGACCGGCAGCGCGTGCGAGGTGGACAGGTCGACGCCGCCCGGCCCGAGGGTGGCGCCCTCCGGCAGGATCGACCGGAACAGCGGGGTGTCGACGAAGCCGGGGTGCACGCTGTTCACGCGGATGCTCTCGGGCGCCAGCTCCAGCGCCAGAGCGCGCATCAGGCCGACGACGCCGTGCTTGGACGCCACGTAGTGGGCCGCGTTCTTCACCGCTCCCAGGCCGCGCACCGAGCTGTTGATGACGACCGAGCCGCCGCGGCCACCGGCCTGGATGTGCGGCACCGCCGCCTTGCAGGTCAGCCAGGCTCCCGTGAGGTTGACGTCGAGCACGAACCGCCAGTCCTCCTCGCTGATGTCCATGGCGAGCCCGTGCCGGATCGTCCCGGCGTTGGCGACGACGGCGTCCAGCCTGCCGAAGCGCTCGACCCCGGCCGCGACCGCCGCGGTGAGCTGGTCGAGGTCGCGGACGTCGGCGTCGCGGAACACGATCTGGCGGCCGACCTTCTCGACCAGCTCTGCCGTGATCGCGCTGTCGTCGCTCGAGTAGCCGCGCACACCGTCACCGGACCCGGGGAGGTCCACGGCGATGATGTCGGCGCCCTCCTCCGCGAGCCGCACCGCCTGGGCACGACCCATGCCGCGAGCCGCCCCGGTGATGAAGGCGACCTTGCCCTCGAGTCGCTGGTTCACGTCTGCTCCTGTCTCGCGAACGGGCCGGTCATCCCAGGCAGGCGACGACGGCGTCGGCGATGTTCTGCGCGCGTGGCTCGCCGATGCGGAAGGACCACAGGTTCGTCACGTAGCCGAAGCCGACCTGGGCGTCAGTGTCGGCGAAGCCGACGGACCCGCCGGACCCCGGGTGCCCGAAGGAGCCCGGCCCGACCCAGCGCATCGGGGGACAGGCCCGCCAGAACCCCAGGGACATGTTGAAGGAGCGGTCGGCCGGGACGTCCAGGCCGGCCGGCAGCGAGTGCATCCGGGTCCTGTCGGTCTGCACGACCGTGGCGCGCGCGACCGTGGCAGGGTCGAGGAGGCGCACCCCGTCGACGTCGCTGACCGTGGCGGCGTACATGCGGGCGACGGCACGCGCGTTCGCGAACATGTTGCCGCCCGGGCTCTCGGTGGCGCGCCATGCCCGTGACGTGAAGTGCGACGGGTCGTCGAAGGCGCCGCCCATCGAGCCGGCGCGGGCCTGCACGGAGCCCTCGCCCCACACCGCGCCCATCCAGGCCGTGACGACCTCCGGGTCCAGCCCGGTCGTCTCGATCATCCCTGCCGTCATCTCGTCGAGCGTCGGCGGTGTGGCGTACTCGTACCGCGCGACGTTCGGCTCCTGCTCCTCGGGAAGCCCGATCCAGGCCTGCAGCCCCAGCGGACCGGCGACCTCGTCCCGGAAGAAGCTCCCGAGGGACTTCCCGGAGACGCGGCGCACAACCTCGCCGACCAGGTAGCCGTAGGTGAAGGCGTGGTAGACGTGCTCGGTGCCCGGCTGCCACAGCGGCCGCTGCGCCTCGAGGGCGCGGATGACCGGGTCCCAGGCGCACGCGTCCTCGAAGGTCAGCGGCCCGTCCACGGAGGGCAGCCCCACCTGGTGCGACAGCAGCCAGCGCACCGGGACGTCCTGCTTGCCCTGCGCGCCGAACTCGGGCCAGTACGTCACCACCGGAGCGTCCAGGTCGAGCAGGCCGCGCTGCACGAGCAGGTGCGCGCAGATCGCCGTCGCGCCCTTCGTGGTGGAGGCGACGGCCGAGATGGTGCTCTCGTCCCAGGACCTGCCGGCCTCGCGGTCGGCGAGCCCGCCCCACACGTCCACGACGGGTCGGCCCGCGACGTACACGCAGGCCGCCGCGCCGATCTCGCCGGGGCTTCCGGTGAAGTTGTCCCGGAAGGCGTCGGCGACCTTGCCCCAGCCCTCTTCCACATGCCCGTGCACGGAGACCTCGGTCGTCGTCATGGTGCCCTCTCGCTGTCGGTGAATGGTCGCTAGATGGCCGAGGCTCGGCCGACGTACTCGAAGCAGCTGCAGCGCGGCTTGAAGACCGACACCCGGGTGAGCTCCAGCCCGTCGTGCCGCTGCGGCCCGAAGTGCGTCACGCCGTCGATGGTGAAGGTGCTGACGAACTGGCTCCGGACCGCCTCGAGCCCACGCATGAACGGACCGAGGCCGGTGCGACCGCCCGAGGCCAGCAGGGTCTTCTCGAGCAGCCGGACGGCATCGCAGGTCTCGTAGGCGAGGTACTTCGAGACGAAGTCCGACGTCGGGATGCGCTGCGCCTTCAGCACTGCCTCGCACCCCGCCCGCGCCGCGCCCAGTGCCCCGGTCGGCTTCGGTGGGTGGGTCACGTCGAGGAACGGGTTCCCGCCGAAGCCGCGCATCTTCATGAGCTGCTCGGTCGAGAACAGCGCCATGTAGTCGGGGCCGGCCTGCGGGACGAACGTGAGGTACTGCGGCGCCCACTTCTGGGTGTCGGCCTCCTTCGCGAAGAAGTAGATGAGGCCGTTCTCGTAGAGGGTCACGAAGATCACCGTGTCGACACCCTCGCTGCGCAGCTTCAGGACAGCGGACGAGATCAGCGAGCTGTTGGTCGCCTCGTCGCCGAAGCCGGACTCGCAGACCAGGGTCTCCCGGTACGTCTTGATGTGGTGCTGCGCGGCGAGTGGCATGACGACGCTGTCCGCGGTCCGGGTGTCGAACGGGCAGTCCTCCACGACGACACCGAGCGTGTTCTTGGAGCTCAGGTAGCCGCCCGCGATCGCCTTGGTCATGACGCTGCGCAGCCGACGGTCCAGCGAGGGGGTGTCGACCGCGACGAGCCCGGGGTTGTTCCGGAAGTCCACGGCGTCACCGGTGCTCGACCCGCCGGTGCCGATCATGACGAACTCGGGGATGTGGTGCTTGGTCAGGCACTGGTTGAAGGTGTCGTTGTAGACGATCCCGTCGTAGATGACGACGTCGACGTGGTGGTCCTGGGTGAGCGCGCTGCACGCGGCCTGGAACTCGGTGGTGTAGTTGGCCGCGGTGAACTTCGGTGAGACGTCCAGCGCCTTGAGCTGGCGGCCCGCGATCCCACCCCGCCGGTTGATGTCCTGCAGGTAGGCGTGGATGTTGCGCGTCATCATCGCGGGGGAGGTCTTGCTCGCGTCGCCTCCGGGGTTCGGGTAGGTCGAGGTGTCCGTCACGACCACGCCGACGAGGATGGGGGACCGGCTCGCCCCTGCGGTCGCCAGCGGCCCGTCCGGCTCCAGCACCTGCTCCGAGGTGTCGGCTGTCGATCCCGCGGTCGCCGTGCCGCCATCCGCTGCCGGAGCGAGCGCGCCGCCGCCCGACGTCCCGGGGCCGGTGCCGCTCCCACCCGTGCTCCCGCCGAGCGCGCTCTGCGGCGAGTCGGGTCCCAGCTCGGATCCCTGTGGCCCGGCGGTCGTCAACGGCACCGTGGTGCCGCACGCCGCCAGCAGCGACAGGCAGAGCAGGAGCAGGGCGCAGCGGCGGCTGGGATGCATAGGAGCCCCTTCACTGTCTGACGTGCTCGACGGCCTTGCGCAGGCCATGGCGTATGACGGTAGTGTACGGACATACGTGACGCAACGGGGTCAGGGGACGAGGGGCGGAAGGTCATGCAGCAGACGGCCGGCGGGACAGCGGTGCAGGGTCAGGTCGAGGACGGCTGGGGCAAGGTCGCCGACGCCTTCCGGGCCAACTTCGAGGGCGACCCGGGTGAGGTCGGCGCGTCGTGCTCGGTCTACGCCCAGGGCCGCCAGGTCGTGGACCTGTGGGGCGGGCTCGCGGACCGGGAGACGAACCGCCCCTGGGACCGCAACACGATCGCCCAGGTCGCGTCGACGACGAAGGGCGCGACGGCGATCTGCGCGCACCTGCTCGTGCAGCGCGGTCAGCTCGACCTGGACGC
>CAMLIA010000257.1 GCA_946479905.1 uncultured Frankiales bacterium
TCCGCATCGAGCAGAAGTGCGGGCCGCACATCGAGCAGAAGTGCGCGGTCTTGGCAGCCTGGGCCGGCATCGTCTCGTCGTGGAAGTCGCGGGCCTTCGTCGGGTCGAGCGAGAGGTTGAACTGGTCCTCCCACCGGAACTCGAAGCGCGCGTCGGACAGCGCGTCGTCCCAGGCCTGCGCGCCGGGGTGGCCCTTGGCGAGATCGGCTGCGTGCGCGGCGATCTTGTAGGTGATGACGCCGTCCTTGACGTCGTCCTTGTTCGGCAGCCCGAGGTGCTCCTTGGGCGTGACGTAGCAGAGCATCGCCGTGCCGTACCAGCCGATCATGGCCGCCCCGATGGCGGAGGTGATGTGGTCGTAGCCGGGCGCGATGTCCGTCGTCAGCGGGCCGAGGGTGTAGAACGGCGCCTCCTTGCAGACCTCGAGCTGCAGCTCCATGTTCTCCTTGATCTTGTTCATGGGCACGTGGCCGGGGCCCTCGACCATGACCTGGACGTCGTACTCCCAGGCGATCTGCGTGAGCTCGCCGAGGGTGCGCAGCTCGGAGAACTGCGCCTCGTCGTTGGCGTCCGCGATGCAGCCGGGGCGCAGGCCGTCGCCGAGCGAGAAGGTGACGTCGTACTGCGCCATCAGCTCGCAGATGTCGCGGAAGTGCGTGTAGAGGAAGTTCTCCTGGTGGTGCGCGAGGCACCACGCGGCCATGATCGAACCGCCGCGCGAGACGATGCCGGTCTTGCGGGACGCGGCGAGCGGGACGTAGCGCAGCAGCACACCCGCGTGCACGGTGATGTAGTCGACGCCCTGCTCGAACTGCTCGACGAGGGTGTCGCGGTAGACCTCCCACGACAGGTCCTCGGCCTTGCCGTTGACCTTCTCCAGCGCCTGGTAGATCGGCACCGTGCCGATCGGGACGGCGGAGTTGCGGATGACCCACTCGCGGGTGGTGTGGATGTTGCGCCCGGTCGAGAGGTCCATGACGGTGTCGGCGCCCCAGCGGGTGGCCCACGTCATCTTCTCGACCTCCTCCTCGATCGAGGAGGCGACGGCGGAGTTGCCGATGTTGGCGTTGATCTTCACCAGGAAGTTGCGGCCGATCGCCATCGGCTCGGACTCGGGGTGGTTGACGTTCAGAGGGAGTACGACGCGGCCGGCCACCAGCTCGTCCCGGACGTGCTCAGGCGTGCAGCCCTCCCGGATCGCGATGAACTCCATCTCGGGCGTGATGACGCCTTCCTTGGCGTACCGAAGCTGCGTCACGGTGCGGCCCGGCAGCGCGCGCCGTGGCTTGCGGGTGCCGGCAAAGACGGTGTCGAGGTTGCGGTCGTGCTTGCGGCCGTCATCGATCGGGAGCACCGGCCGCCCGTCGTACACCTCGGTGTCGCCACGCTCCTCGATCCAGGCCGCGCGCAGCGCGGGCAGACCCAGCCGGATGTCGGACTGCAGCGACGGGTCGGTCCACGGACCGGAGGTGTCGTAGAGGACGACCTTGTCGCCGGTCGTGAGGGTCACCTCGCGCATGGGGACCTGGAGGTCCGGGCGCGAGCCCTGCAGGTAGGTCTTGGTGCTGCCTGGGAACGACTCGTTCATCGAGGGTGTCCTCCCTACGCCGGTGCTAGCCGGATCAGGTGCGAACGGTCGACGGCCGGTCCTGCCGCCCTCTCAGCGTCGGGTCGCGACGCTCCCGCGGGTCACCCCCGACACTACGCGGTCAGAACAGGACCTGTGTGGAGAGCAGGCCCTCCCCCGTGGCGCGGCCGGACAGCACGCGCGCGAAGTCCAGGGCGTCCATGGCGATCTGCTCGCCGCCCGTGCCGCGCTGCCACTGACCGCCTGCCGGGCCGGTGAGGGTGAGGTGGAAGGGCTGTCCGTGCAGGTCCGCCCACTCGCTCACGAGGTCGGCGACCAGTCGGCCGTCGTGGTCGGCGGTCACGAGCGGTTCGCGGCCGGTGGCGTCGCAGATGTCGAGGCGGTGCATCCAGTGGTCGCGGTTGATGACCCGGTCGAACAGGTAGCCCAGGGCGATCTTGCCGTCGTTGGTCGGCACCTTGACCCAGCTCCGCAGCGGCTCGGGGAAGCGCCGCCGGAAGCGGGCGAACCTGGGCAGGACCACGGCCGCCTGCTCGAGTGCCTGCTGCGGCGTCCAGTTGTCGCGCGCCCGCTGGCCGGCGAGCATGAAGGCGTCGAGACCCGGCAGACCCTCCTCGCGCTCGATCCTCTTGCCGGCGCGGGTCTGCCGCAGGCCCTCCGGCGGCGAGAGCAGCGCGTGCGCGCTCGCGACCTGGTGGATGACCACCTGGCGCACGGTCCACGCCGGGCAGGCGGTCGGGCGCTCCCAGTCCTCGGGCGCCAGCGAGCGCAAGACCTCGAGCTCGCGCCCGATGGCCTCCGTGGCCAGCGCGAAGACCTCCTGGCGTGACAGCGGCGCGATCGGTGTCTCGGTCATGGTCATGGCTGCTTCTTCCGGTGGGAGGCGGGTGGGGTCACCCTGGTGAGGAACATGGCGAAGGCGTCGTCCAGCAGCAGCCGCCACCGGTCACCGCCCGGGTCGTTGGCGATCTGCTGGCTCATCAGGCCGGTGAACAGCGACGTGAACAGGTCCACGTCCGCCTGCTCGGTGGCGCCGAGCGCCGCCAGCCCGTCGGCAAGCTGCTGGTAGAGCTCAACGGCCAGGGCGTAGGAGTCGTCCGAGGGCGTGAAGCCGGGGAGGGTGCGCAGGAACATCAGCGTGAAGCGGGCCGGCTGCTCGACGCAGTAGTCGAAGACCTTGGTGGTCGCCGCGAGCAGCGCCTCGCGCGGGTCGTCGGGCCGGTCGGCGATCAGGGCCAGCAGCTCCTCGTGCGCCTGCCTGAACATCAGGTCGTACAGGTCGTTCTTGGAGCTGACGTAGGAGTACAGCGACGGCGGCTGCATCCCCATGGCCTTCGCGACGTCGCGCAGCGAGAAGCCGCCCAGGCCGTCCCGGTGCGCCAGCGCCCAGGAGGCCTCGAGGATCTCGGCGGTCGTGGCTGCGCGCCGGAGCGCGACCCGACTACCGTTCGGTTCTCCTAACACAGTTAGGAGGATGAGGCGTCAGGCCCTCGCTGTCAACCCTGACCTGAGGCCAGTCGGGCGATCTGGCCACCGAGCAGGGTGACCGCCTTGGCAGCCTCCCGCACGAGACCCGCCTGCAGGTGGATGTCGTGCCAGCCGCCCGGCACGCAGTAGAGCTCGCCACCGGTGCGCCGGGCCAGCGCTTCCCCCTCGGGCCGCAGCCGCTCGTGCTCCGCGACGTGCACGACGAGCGGCACCGACGGGTCCGGCACGGGAGGGAGGTCGTCGCCGAACATCGCCGCCACGCCCTGCTCCGCCCAGTCGGACCGCACCAGCACCTCGTCGCCGTCGTAGGCCCGCGCCGTCTCGTGGGTGAGGTCGACGAGCGGGCTCACCAGCGCGAGCCCCGCGAGCTCGCGGACCCCCCGGTCGGCGACGAGCAGGGCGAGGCACCCACCGGCGGAGTCACCTCCGAGCACGACCCTGGGCTCGGGGACGAGCTTCAGCGCGGCGACCGCGTCCTCGACGGCTGCCGGGTGCGTGTGCTCCGGGGCGAGGCGGTAGTCGAGCAGGTACACCGGCAGCCCCGAGGCCTGGGCGAGGTGCGCGGCGAGCGACCCGTGCGTCCTCGTCGAGCCCGTGATGAACGCGCCGCCGTGCAGCCACAGGACGGCGGCCTCGGTGGAGGCGTCGCGACCGGCGTACCGCCGTGCCTTCCGGCTGCCCAGCACGACGTCGGTGACGGTGATGCCGCGCGGTATCCGCTGCAGGGTGCCGGCGAGGTCGCCGAGCGCCCGCTGCAGGCCGATCGGCATCGGAGGTCCGTACACCGGCCGGATGGCGTACTTCATGACCAGCCGGGTGCCGGCCATCATGGGGTTCACGCACAGACCTCCAGGTCCTGGTCCCGGAGCCGGAAGGTCCGGCGTCGGAAGTCGAGGGTGGTGCCCGGCCAGTTCTGCGTGTTGCGGCCGTCGTCGGTGAGGTACCAGCTGTCGCAGCCGGTGGCGAAGACCGTGCCGGCCAGCCGCTTCTGCAGCCACTCGTTGTAGCGCCGCTGGACGTCCGGCCGGACCTCCACCGACCCGCCGGCGGGGACCCGCTGGATGGCCTGCACGATCCAGCGGAACTGGCTCTCCAGCATGAGCAGGATCGAGTTGTGGCCCAGGTTGGTGTTGGGGCCGTAGAGCAGGAACAGGTTGGGGAACCCCGCCACCGCAGACCCCAGGTAGGCCTCCGCCCCGTCCGCCCAGGCCTCGCGCAGCGTCCGGCCGCGGGCCTCGACCTCCATCGGGACGAGCAGCTCGGTCGCCGTGAACCCCGTGGCGAGGATGATCGCGTCGACCTCGACAACCGTGCCGTCGTCGAGGAGGGCACCGGTCGGCAGCAGCTCGCGGATCCCTGCCTTGACGAGGTCGACGTGCGGCAGCGCGATCGCCGGGTACCAGTCGTTGCTGATGAGGATCCGCTTGCAGCCGATCGGGTAGTCGGGGGTCGCGAGCTCCCGCTTGCCGGGCGGCAGCGACTCCGCGATGTGCTTGCGGGCCCTGCGCTCGAAGACCCTGAGCAGGCGCGGCTCGGTGTTGAAGCCCAGTGACCGCAGCTCGTTGGTGACGAAGGTGCGGAGCCGGTCGGCCTTCAGCACCGTGGGGTGCTCCCGGAGCAGCTGCTGCACGCGGGGGCTGTAGGCCCGGTCGTCCTTCTCGAGGACCCACGGCGCGGACCGCTGCAGCACCGTCACGTGCGCGGCCTGCTGGGCGACGGGCGGCACGAACTGGATCGCGCTCGCGCCGGTCCCGACCACGAGCACCCGCTTGCCGGTGAGGTCGACGTCGTGGCGCCACTCGGCCGAGTGCCACAGCGGTCCGTCGAAGCGACCCGGCAGGTCGGGCACGGCCGGGCGGGACAGCTGCCCGCAGCCGGCCACCACGACGTCGTACGTCCCGAGGTCTCCCAGGTCCCAGACCCGGCGGTCGTCGTCCCAGCAGATCCGCCGCACCTCCGTGCCGAAGCGGACCAGCGGAGTCACTCCGAGCTCGTCGGCGGTACGCCGGAGGTAGCCCAGGATCTCCCGCTGCGGCGCGTAGCGACGCGACCAGCGGCCCTCCGGGGCGAAGGAGAAGCTGTACAGGTGCGAGGGCACGTCGCACGCCGCGCC
>CAMLIA010000258.1 GCA_946479905.1 uncultured Frankiales bacterium
ACCGACGGCTGATGAGCTTGCTCCCCCATCTGGACTCGAACCAGAAACCCTTCGATTAACAGTCGAATGCTCTGCCAATTGAGCTATGGGGGACGGCCGGAAAACGATAGCGCAGCCCTCCGTGGGGTAGGGGCCGGTTCATGAGCAGCCGCTTCGAGGATGAGGGCATCCAGGACCCGGGCGAACTCACGCCCGAGCAGGAGGCCACCGGACAGCTGGACCTGACGACGGAGCCACCGCACGACTCCCCGCTCGGCGCGGAGGGGTGGGGCACGACGCCCGAGGAGCAGCGCGAGGGCGAGCCCCTCGCGGGTCGGTTGGCGCGCGAGACACCAGAGGTCTACCCGACGGAGCCGCCAGCCGTGGGCCGTCTCGTCGAGCCCGACGAGGGTGCCCGCAGCGACACCGAGCCGGACATGATGGCACGTGATTCTGGCGACACTGCAGGCCTCAGCGCCGAGGAAGCGGCCCTCCACCTGGAGCCGTAGCCGTTAGCGTGGCCGGGTGACCCGTCGCGTCCTCGGCCTGCTGCTCGTCTGGGCTGCGCTGACGACGATCCCGGCGTCGGCCGCCGGTGAGCCGACCCAGCGCACCTGGCACGGCAACCAGATCCACCTCTACGGCGCCCAGGCAGCCGGGCACGGTGGCGCCGGGGTGACGGTCGCGGTCCTGGACGGCTGGATCGACCGCTCGCACCCCGACTTCGAGGGTCGCGTGCTGGCCGGTGCCGACTGCCGCAGCGGCAGCTGCAAGCCCGGCCTCAGCCACGAGAACTGCGGCGCCCACCACGGCACCCACGTGGCCGGCACCGTCGGCGCCTCCAACGTGGGCGTGGCCCCTCGCGCCACCATCCTGCCGGTGCAGGTGCTGTCCGCCGACAGCCAGGGCGAGTGCACCGGCACGCCCGCGGCGGTCTCGGCCGGCATCCGGTACGCCGTGGCCCACGGGGCCAAGGTGCTCAACCTCTCGCTCGGACCGGACAACCCCGGCAGCACCAACGCGGCCATCCCCACCGCCGTGCACGAGGCGGCCCAGGCGGGTGCCGTCGTGGTGTTCTCCGCCGGCAACGCCGACCTGCCCGTCTCGCAGTCCTACGGCTCCGACGCCCTCGTGGTCGCCGCGACCGGGCCGACCGGGCAGCTCGCCAGCTACAGCCAGTACGGCGCCGGGGTCACCCTTGCCGCGCCGGGCGGCCAGCCCGACAGCAAGGACAACTGCGAGGTCACCGACTGCGTGCTGTCGCTCTACCCCGGCAACCAGCTGGCCGTCGCAGCCGGTACGTCGATGGCCGCCCCGCACGTGAGCGGGCTCGCTGCGCTGCTCTTCGCCCAGGCACCCGGGCGGTCCCGCTCGACGGTGATCGCGCGCATCGAGAGCACCGCGCACGCCCTGTCCGGAGCCGGCTACGGGCTCATCGACGTCCGGCGCGCCCTGGGGGTCTCGACGACCTCGCCGTCGAGACCACCCGCGCGCCCACGCACCGGCCCACCGTCAAGCCCGTCGTCAAGACGACCCACGCGCCGGTGGTCACGAAAGCCCCCGTCGCGACTGCGACCCGGCCACCATCGCCGAGCAGCACACCGGCCGTCACCGCGACGCCGACGGTCGAGCCGACGCCCGGACCGACGGACGTGGCCGTCGTGCCCCGCAAGGCCGATGACGACGTACCTCTCCCCCTCGCGGCGGGCGCCGCGGTGCTCGCGCTCGTCGCCGCGGCCGCCGTCGTCGGCTTCGGCCGCCGGTAGCCTCGAAAGGCGTGAGCACCTACCCGCAGATCATCGACATGAGCGTGGCCGACTCGGCCATCGACGGCCTTCGCGTCATCACGCTGAAGCAGGTCACCGACGAGCGCGGCACCGTGCGCGAGTACTACCGGCAGTCCTCCTGGCTGGCCGCGGGCCTCCCGGACCTGGGCCCGTTCCTGCAGCTCAACCTCACCGAGACGCGCCGCGGCGGCGTCCGGGGCATGCACGCCGAGGACATGGTGAAGGTGGTGACCCTCGCTGCCGGGTCGGCCTACGGGGCCTACGTCGACCTGCGACCGGACTCCCCCACCGCGGGCAAGGTCGTCACCGTCGACCTGCGCCCGGGCACCCAGGTGCTGGTCCCGCGCGGCGTGGGCAACGGCTTCCAGGCGCTCGAGGACGGCACCCAGTACCTCTACGGGTTCGAGTCGGAGTGGGTGCCCGGGATGGCCGGCAAGGCCGTGACGCCGCTCGACCCGGCGCTCGGCATCGACTGGCCGCTCCCGATCGACACCGACGACCGCGCGATGCTGAGCGTGAAGGACCGCGACGCCCCGCTGCTGGCCGCCGTCCTCACCTGACTTCCCTGATCCTGCGTGCACCTGCGGGCGGCAGCGGGGCACGGGTCACGCTCGCGCCGGGCCACGTCGCGGCCTCGTGGTGCACACAGGATCAGGGAAGTGGTGGGGGTCAGCCGATGGAGGCGCGCAGGCCGGTCACCATGGACTCGACCTGGGTGCGGAGCAGCGGGTCGGAGGGGTCCGTCCCCTCCTGCCAGACGGCCTGCCAGACGAGCAGGTCCTGACCGGGCACCCGCCGCCCGACCAGCCGGACCTCGCCGTCCGGCTGCAGCCGCCGGACGTCGGACCACGCGATCGACGCCGTCACGCGCTCGCGGACGGTCTCGGCGAGGCCGTGCTCCTCGGCCAGCTCCCAGAGGTGCACCCGGCCCGCGCCGGCGACCTCCGCCATCTCGGTCAGCCGCAGCAGCGGGTCGGCCCAGCCGACCTTCTCGACGTCGGTCCAGGCCAGCTGCTCAGCACCGACGTGCAGGCAGGTGGGCGAGGCGACCAGCGCCAGGCCGTCCTCGGTGACGCCCCAGGCGAGCCGGCGGTCGCTGACGGCGCGCACGGCATCGGGGATCGGTCGGCGGAGCCTCACAGCGTGCTGATGCCACCCTCGCGGTGCCCCCGGGCCGTGGCCTCGAGCCGGATCAGCTCCGCGTAGGTGCGGTTGTAGAGCTCCTGCTCCTCCACCGGGTTGATCCGCTGCAGCCGGCCCTTGAGCTCCGCGATCTGCCGCTGCGCGGCGTGGAACTGCAGCTGCGACAAGGTGGCCGGTGCGTACCGCTCCAGCTCCCAGTCGGTGCGCAGCTCCTCGACCGCGAGCGCCGCGACGGTGGACCGGATGAGCATGTCCGGCGACGCCTCGACGAGCGCCTCGACCCACGCCTCACCTGCCACCGCGGACGACACCCCGCCGGCCTTGCGGATGGCGTCCTGCACCATCCGGTGCGTCTCGTCGGTGAAGACCTCCGCGTCCAGCGCGTCGAAGATCGGTGCCACCGAGACCGGCGCCTGCACCGCGAGCTTGAGCGCCTCGCGCTCGAGCCGGAGCAAGGCCGCGTCCGCCTGCGGCGGTGCGGACCGGCGCTGCGTGGGCGCGCCACCGGTCAGCTCGGCCACCCGCGCGGTGACGTCCTCGACCTGCATGCCGAGCCAGCCCGCGAGCCGGCGTGCGTACTCCGGCCGCAGCGACCGGTCCTTGATCTTGGCCACCAGCGGGGCGGTGTGGGCGAGTGCCTGCACCCGTCCCTCGGCGCTCTCGAGGTCGTACGACGAGAGGCTGGCCTTGATCGCGAACTCGACCAGCGGGACGCGGGACGCCACCAGGTCCCGGACGGCGTTGTCGCCCTTGGCCAGCCGCAGCTCGCACGGGTCCATGCCCCCGGGGCTGACGGCGATGAAGGTCTGCGACACGAACCGCTGGTCGTCGCCGAACGCCTTGAGCGCCGCCTTCTGCCCGGCAGCGTCGCCGTCGAAGGTGAAGATGACCTCGCCGCGGAACTCGTCCTGGTCCATCAGCAGCCGCCGGATGACCGCGATGTGATCGGCACCGAAGGCGGTCCCGCAGGTGGCCACCGCAGTCGGCACGCCGGACAGGTGCGCCGCCATCACGTCGGTGTAGCCCTCGACGACCACGGCCTGGTGCCGGCGCGCGATCTCCTTCTTCGCCATGTCGATGCCGTAGAGGACCGAGCTCTTCTTGTAGATCGGGGTCTCGGCGGTGTTGAGGTACTTGGGCCCGTTGTCGTCCTCGCGCAGCTTGCGGGCCCCGAACCCGATGACCTCGCCGCCGATGTCGTGGATGGGCCAGAGCAGCCGGCCGCGGAACTTGTCGATGAGCGAGCCCTTGGAGCTCTGACCGGACAGCCCGCCAGCGAGCAGCTCGGCCTGGGTGAAGCCCTTCTGCATGAGGTGCTTGGTGAGGGTGTCCCAGCCCGAGGGCGCGTAGCCCACGCCGTACGCCTCCGCGTGCGACTGGTCGAAGCCGCGCTCCGCGAGGAACTGCCGCGCGATCACCGCCTCCGCCGAGCCGAGCTGCGAGGCGTAGAACTCCTGGGCGGCCTTGTGCGCCTGGATGAGCCGGGTGCGCTGGGACGTGGAGGACCGCGCCGCCGAGCCGCCCTCCTCGTACTGCAGGTCGACGTTGTAGCGGCGGGCCAGGTGCTCCACGGCCTCGGGGAAGCTCATGTGGTCGTGCTTGGTGACGAAGCTGATGACGTTGCCGGACTCGCCGCAGCCGAAGCACATGTAGTAGCCGTTGGCCGGGTTGACGTTGAAGCTCGGCGTCTTCTCGTCGTGGAAGGGGCACAGCCCCTTGAGCCGGCCGCCGCCCGCGTTCTTCAGGGCGACGCCCGCTTCGAGGATCACCTGGTCGATCGCGGCGCGCTCGCGGACGAGCTGGATGCTCTCGTCCCGGATGCGGCCTGCCACGGTTGCAGTCTAGGTCTGTATCCTCCCCTAGAACACGTTCTAGGGAGAGCCCTGTGCGCTACGCCGTCGTGCTGTTCACCTCCGACCGCGGGATCACGCCCCGCGACGCCGCTCTTGCCGCCGAGCAGAACGGGTTCGACACCTTCTACGTGCCGGAGCACACCCACATCCCGGTGAAGCGCGAGGCCGCGCACCCGGGGACGGGTGGCGCGGAGCTGCCCGACGACCGGTACTCCCGCACCCTCGACCCGTGGGTCTCGCTCGCGACCGCCGCGGCCGTCACGGAGCGCATCCGGCTCTCCACGGCCGTGGCGCTGCCCGTCGAGTCGGACCCGATCACCCTGGCGAAGGCGATCGCCACCCTGGACCACC
>CAMLIA010000259.1 GCA_946479905.1 uncultured Frankiales bacterium
ATGCGTGCGTGCCCCACGGGCGAACGACGCGAGCCCTGGCCCCATGTGGGGGGACCTTCGAGACCCGATTCGCATGCTTATGCACTACAGCAAACTTCGTATGGTGAACAGCCGCCGTTGCGGTCAGAGTTCTCGGCATGACAGACCAGACGCCTCAGGCCTCCGGGATCTCGCGCCGCACAGCCCTTGCGGGCGTCGCGGTCGGGGCCGGCGCCCTCTGGGCCGCACCCGCCGTGACGACCCTCGGCCGCGCCATGGCGGTCACCGCCGTCGGCTCGCCCGCGCCTTCCGCAGGTGAGGTGATCGTCCCCTTCAGCACGAGCGGCTGGGACTACCAGTACTACGACGGCCTCAAGGTCTATGACTCGTACTACGAGCCGGACGGCACAGCCCGCGGATCTGGGACGGGGGCCACGCCGTTCACCCGGACGGACTGGCCGGAGGGCGGTTCGGTGAGCATCTCCCGGTCGCTCACGATCCCGAGCGGTGGCGGCACGCTGCGCGTTCTCACCTACGTCGACGACGCCGTGACGATCTACCTCGACGGCGTGCACGTTGCCGACAGCGGCTTCTCCCTCCACGGCACGTCGTACGAGGGGCCCTACCCGATCCCCGTCACCGGCGGCGGGCATCTCCTGCGGGTCGACGGCTTCGACTCGGGGGGCGGGGACGCCTACCTGGACGTCGAGGTCCGCTTCATCGCGTAGCACCCGGACAGCACTGAGGGGGCGCCACCTCCGGGGGAGGCGGCGCACCCCTCAGTGCGTATGCCTCAGGGCGCGTACGACGTGGCGTACGCCGCCGTCGGGCTCCCGACGCCGGTCACGTTGTCCCAGCCCGGGCCGGTCGTCAGCGACGAGTCGTCGTCGAACGTCCGGACGCTGTAGATGATCCCGGCCGTGTCGTCGACGCTGTTCGCGTAGTCGGCGCGGACGTTGGCGTCACCGTCGTGGTCGTTCGTGATGTCGCGGAACGACGGCGTGCCGCGCAGGGCGTAGATCGCCGGGTTGGCGAACCCGAGGCGAGCCCCGGCGGCCTGCTGCGCGAGGGCCTGGACGCCGGCCATGAGCGGCGACGCCAGCGACGTGCCGCCGAGCCGGTACTCGTCGTACATCTCGACGTCCTTGCCCTTGCTGCTGAACGTCTGGGTCTCCCCGACGAGCATGCCGGTGGTCGGGTCGCCGTCGAGACCGACGTCCGGGACCGCGCGACCGGTGGTGCTGGTCGGGACGGCGCTCTTCTGCCAGTCCGGCACGCCGAACAGCGCGCTCACGCCACCGCCGGCGCCGTAGAGGAACGGGTCGTCGGCGATCGGGTCCCAGGTGGTGCCGTCGGAGGACAGCGTGTACTTGTCGGTGCCCCAGCCCGCCTCGAAGCTGTAGCCGGTAGCCCCCACGGCGAGCGACGTGCCGCCGACGGCGGTGGCGTAGGGGTCGCTGGCCGGGTAGTCGACGGTCGTGATGCCGACGTTGGCCTTCTCGTCGCCGTTGTCACCGGAGGAGAAGAAGAAGCCGATGCCCTGGGCAGCGCCCTGCTTGAAGATCTGCTGGTAGGCGGCGGTGACCGCCGGCGTCTCGACGGCCTCGACGTCGGACCAGCTGTTGGTGACGATGCTGGCCTGGTTCTCGTCCACGACGCGGCCGAGGGTGTCGAGGAAGTCCTTGTCGAAGCAGGACGCGGACGCGTAGTACCGCACGTTCGCGGCAGGGGCGATGGCGTGGACCGCCTCGACGTCGAGGGTCTCCTCGCCGTACCAGCCGGAGGCGTCGCAGGTCTTCTGCTTGACGAAGCTGCGCGGCAGCGACTGGCTGAACTGGCCGCTGGCGAAGGCCGGCTCACCGTGCCGGGTGGAGTAGGTGTTGGCGTCGTCGAGGATCGTCCCGGCGGCGTAGGCGTCGGTGATCGCCACCGTGACACCCTGGCCGTTGAGCCCCGGCGAGCCGTAGGCCGCGCGCAGCGGCGCCGGCGTGTAGCCGCAGACGGCGTACGGCCGGGCGGAGCCCTCGAAGGCGGGCAGCGGGGTCGTGCCGTCGGCCTTGACGTTCGCGGTCTTCTCGCCGTAGTAGGCGGAGCACGGCCGGGCGTTGCGGAAGCCGTCCGGTGACGGGAAGGGCTTCTGCGCTGCGGGCGTCTTGATCAGGTGATCAGCGCTGTCCAGGCCCGTGATCGTCAGGATGCTGGGCTTCAGCGACGCCGGCACGGTGGCGAGGTGCGACGCCGCCCGGACCGTCTGGCCCTTGTGCGCGTAGAGGCCGAAGCTGGTGCCGAACGCCTTCGCCGCCTGCGCGACGCTGCCGTGGACGCTGACGTAGCGGTTGCCCGCGCCGACGCCCGTGACGGTGAGGCCGGCGCTCTTCAGCCAGCTGCTCACGCTGCTGACCTGCGACGAGGTCGGCGCGAAGCGCGCGGTGTACTGCGCCTGGCTGAGGAAGTGCTGGTACGACGCGCTGCGCGGGTTCGAGACCGCCTTCACGAAGGCGTCCAGACCTGCGGGGTCGCGCCCGGCCAGGTAGACCCTGGCATCGAGGGCGCTGGACCCCGGCGCGGAGCCTCGGCTGTTGTGAGCGGTGGCCCACGTGGGCACGGTCCCGGGTACGGCGGATCGGGTCGCCGCATCGGCCGTGCCGGGGAGGGCGACGCCGAGGGCAAGGACGGGAAGGGCTGCCATCGTCACGAGGACGAGGGTTCGCCCCGTACTCCGAATGGCTGTGGATTTTGACATGTGATGTCCTCCAAATGGGGGCAATGCCGGGACAGTAGGCCCGCCCCGCCTCGCTGTCACGGGACGTCACCCGGATAGCGTCAGCGGAGGTGACCACGCAGCGAGGCAGACCGCGACATGCCTGCTTCAGGCGAAGTCCAGGTCGACCCCGGCTGCCCCGGCAGATCTCCCTCGCTCGTCGTCGCTGAGGGTTGCTGCAGTCCCGACGTACATTGCCCTCTGTGCTGGGGATCCTCGCCCTCGTCGCGTCGGGCGCACGTGCCGGGGCCCGCAACCGCAGCCGGGCCGAGTTCCAACGGACCTACCGCGACCTCGTCGCGGCCGAGACACCGTCGTGGGTGAGCTCGACCGCACCCGTGCGTCAGCGCCTGATCGACGACCTCTACGCGGCACTGAGCGCAGCGGCTCCTGAAGGCTGGACCGTCCACCGGAAGGACGACCTGTTCGAGGTCCGCTGCGCGCACGGCCCTCAGCTGCTCGTCGAGGTCGAGCCGCCCGGGTGCATCAGCCGTCGAGGTCGCTGCGACGAGCGGGTGGGTCGCGCCGTCCCGGCGTACTGGCTGATCGCTCCGGCGGGGCCGAGGATCACGGTGCTTGCCCTCACCGGTGGCACCTACGTCGAGCAGGCCCGTCACACCGGTGAGGTCTTCGCGGCCAGCGAGCCGTTCAGCGTCACCGTTCCGCTGCAGGTCTGTTGACGCCCAGCCCCGCACCCAGAATTATCGGCACTCCTGCAGGTAAGTGGAGGCCGCGATGTTCGAGTTCCGGGGGATCAACCACCTGGCGCTGGTCTGCAAGGACATGGACCGGACGGTGCGCTTCTACCGCGACGTCCTCGGGATGCCGCTGATCAAGACGATCGACCTGCCGTTCGGGCTCGGCCAGCACTTCTTCTTCGACTGCGGCAACGGCGACGCGCTGGCGTTCTTCTGGTTCCCGGAGGCGGCCGAGGCCGCGCCCGGCGTCAGCGCGCCCGCGTTCCGCCCCGACCAGGGGAACGCGACGAGCGCGCACGGCTCCATGAACCACGTCGCCTTCGCGGTGCCCGCCGACAAGATGGAGGAGTACGTCGAGAGGCTCCGCGCCGCGGGGGTCGACTGCACCGACGTGGCCAACCACGACGACTCCGAGCTGGGCATCGCTGAGGAGATGCACCCCGGCGTCTACGTCCGGTCGGTGTACTTCCAGGACCCGGACGGGATCCTGCTCGAGTTCGCTGCCTGGACGCGGGCGCTCACCCCGGACGACGTGAAGGCGACGGTCGCCGCGTCGTGAGGATGCGCCCCGTGAGCCGGTCGGAGGCGACCGCACCGGTCGTCCTCGCCTGCTACGACCACGTCTACCCGGGCGCCGACCCGGCCGACGAGCCCGACAGCTGGTGGGCGGCGTTCGCCCACTCCCCCGCGGCGCTGGAGCACGCGGTGAACGGCTTCCTCTTCTACCAGTCCCCGCAGCGGGTGCTGCCGCCCTTGCTGAGAGAGCTCGCGCAGACGCGCGTCGGGATCGCCGCCGGCAGCGCGTTCGTCGCGACCCAGCACCGCAAGGCGTTGCGCGACCTCGGAGAGAGCGAGGAGCGCGTCCAAGCGGTCGACGACTGGGCCTCGAGCGAGCTGTTCAGCACCACCGAGCGGCTCGTCCTCGCCTTCGCCGACGCGATCGCCGGCGACCTCGGTGACGTGCCCGACGACGTCGCCAACCCGCTCCTCGAAGCACTCGGCGAGGAGGCCTTCCTCGAGCTGACCTACATCACCGCGCTCTACCTCCAGCACGCCGTGATGTCGAAGGCGCTCCGCACGGAGCACGACGCATGATCCTCAAGACCCCGGGCGACCTCACCGCCGGCTTCCTCAGCGAGTCACTGGGGACGCAGGTCACGAGCTGGACCACCGAGCCGATCGGCACCGGCCAGATGGGCGACGCCTTCCGGATCACGACGGACAGCGGCGCGAGCGCGATCCTCAAGGTCGCGGCCAGCGACGAGACCAGCCGCGCGACCGGCCTGGCGCTGCGGATCTACGAGGTCGAGGTCGGCTTCTACCGGCAGCTCGCCGAGTCGCTGCAGGTGTGCGTCCCGCGCTGCTACGCCGGCGACGTCGAGGTCGACACCGGCTGGTTCACCCTGTTGCTGGAGGACATGGCCCCTGCCGTGCAGGGCGACCAGCTCGCCGGCTGCGACGTCGACCAGGCCCGGCGCGCCCTGACCGAGCTGGCGGTGCTCCACCGCAACGGGTGGGAGGACCCGACCCTCGCGGCGCTGCCCTGGCTCAACGGCTCGACGCCGGAGTCGGTCGCCTTCACCGCGTCGATGGTCACGGGGCTGTACCCCGGGTTCCTCGAGCGCTATCGCGAGCACCTCACGGACCGCCAGGTGGCGG
>CAMLIA010000260.1 GCA_946479905.1 uncultured Frankiales bacterium
CTGCCGGGTGCGGCGCTTGCGTCGTACGACGTCGAGGGTGCCTGCGGGGACAGGGAGCGCCAGCCGGTCGTCGTGGAGGGTCTCGCGCAGCAGGTCGTCGAGGTTCATGTCGGGCTCTTCTCGAGGTCGGGGGACAGCAGCGCAGACAGCGTCCGCAGCGCGCGGGCGGCCTGGCTCTTGACGGTCCCGGGGGAGCAGCCGAGGACCCGGGCGATGTCCGCCTCGGAGAGGTCCTCGTAGTAGCGCAGGACGACGACCGCCCGTTGCCGCGGCGGGAGCTGGCGCAGGGCGGTGAAGGTGCGGTCGCGCTCCTCGAGGGCACCGGTCTCCGGTGCTGCCAGGTCGTACCAGGCAGGGAGAGGGGCCTCGCGACGGGACCGCCGCCACCAGGAGATGTGCGTGTGGACCATGGCTCGGCGGACGTAGGCGAGAGGCTGGTCGTGCTCGATCCGCCGCCAGCGCGACCACGTGCTGACCAGCGCCTGCTGCACGAGCTCCTCGGCTCGGTGCGGGTCGCCGGTGAGGACGTGGCCGAACCGCAGCAGCCCGGGCAGCGCCGCCGTCGCGAACTCCTCGAAGTCGGTCACGGGACCTGAACGCGCGGGCACGCGGTCAGGTTGTCAGAGCCGCCACTCGATCTTGGGGCACTTGTCCATGACGACCGTGAGCCCGGCGGCCCGGGCACGCTCGGTGGCCTGCTCGTCGACGACCCCGAGCTGCATCCAGACGCCCTTCGCGCCGACGGCGATCGCCTCGTCCACCACCGGCCCGACCAGGGAGGAGCGCACGAAGCAGTCGACGACGTCGATCCCGAACGGGATGTCGGACAGCGTGGGGTAGCCCTGCTCGCCGTGCACGGTCTCGGCAGCGGGGTGGACCGGGACGATGCGCTTTCCCTTGCGCTGCAGGAACTCTGCGACCTCCCAGGCCGCTCGGCTCCGGTTCGACGACAGGCCCACCACGGCCCACGTCTGCATGTCCAGCAACGCGTCGACGTCGGGTTCCACGCCCGGCCTGTTCCCTCGGCGGACCGGTCCCACGCGTCAGGTGAAGGACTGGAAGCGCTCGCGCAGCCGCTGCACGTCGCGCAGCCGCTGCTCGTACGTCGCCCCGACCCCCACGAGCAGCGCGCCCGCGACAGCCAGCACGAGCCAGCGGGGGAGCGCGGCGGCGTAGGGCCCCAGCAGGTGGACGGCGTCGACGGCCACGACCGCCCCGCCGATCACCAGCGGTGCCCGCAGCCGCTGCTGGCCACCCACCAGCACGACGGCGGCGGCGGCGAGCAGCACCAGGAGCGCGCGGAACGGTGTCGGGTCGTCGAGGCCCTTCAGCAGCGACGGCACGAGCGCGAGGGTCAGCCCTGCGGCGTACGCCTCGAACGACCCCATCGTCGGGTGCGCGCTCCGGCGGAGGTGACCCAGCACCAGCGTCACCACTGCCAGTGGCAGCACGTAGGGCTCGGGGGCGTGCACGTGGGCGTCCGCCAGCCGGACCCAGGAGGAGGCCGAGAGCAGCAGCGCCCCGGCGTACCCGACGAGCCGCCGGTCCCGCCGCACCGCGACCGCGAGGGCCAGCGCGCCGTCGGCGGCGAGCGCCCACGAGAGCCAGCCCGGGTCCCCGGCGCAGAGCGCGACCGCGACGGTCCCGAGCAGCACCGCGGCCGCCTCGGCGCCCAGCCGGTGCCCGCCCGGCAGCAGGAAGGACAGGCCCGCGCAGCCGGCCACGACGATGAGGAGCACCGCCCCGACCTGGTCCTGGTGCAGGCCCTGCGCGACGGCGACGGCGGCGGCCTCGCCACCGACCAGGGACAGGGCCGCGCCCGTCAGCGGTGCCCACCGCAGCGCGACGGCCCCCGCGAGCACCGCGGCGACGGGCAGGGCGGCCAGGGTGGTGTCCTGCTGGGCGAGCGACCAGGCCGTCGCGATCGCCGTGACGCCGAGTCCGGCGGCACCGAGCACCGGGAGCCGCAGGCTGCCGGCGCACAGCACCGCGGCCACCGCGAGCTGGACGGCGATCGCGGTCCGGAAGTCGGTGGCCAGGCCGAGCGGGAGGGTGACGGCGGCCAGGCCGAGCAGCACCGACGCGGGCAGGACCGCGTCCCGGAGCCGGTCGACCACGAACCCCGCGGCCAGCGCCGCGCACGCTGCCGCGGCCAGCACGACGACGGTGACGATCGTGCCGTCCCACGGGGTCTCGACGGAGACCGCGTCCCGGGCCCGGGTGCCCGTGAACGACCACGCCTCCGCCAGCCACGTGAACGGGCCGCCGACGGCCTCGACGACGCCGATCCCCTCGACCAGCACCGCTGCGGCTGCGACGGCCAGCCCGCCGACGACCGTCTCCGCGCGCCGCGGGAGCAGCGCCGCGACCTGCAGCGTCAGCAGCGCCACCGCCGCCAGCACGAGCGGTCGCTGGGCGTCGGTCAGGCTCGGCCGGCTCGCCACCCAGCCGGCGGCGCCGACGAGGACGGGTACGACGAGAGCGGCCGCCGGCACCTTCTCCACGGCCAGCCCGGCGGCGACGACGGCCAGCACCAGCAGCCCGGTGCACCCGGCCGGCTCGCCCTCGCCGTAGGACACCCCCGCTGCCACGAGCACGCCGCACGTCCACAGCGCCCCGAACGCGGCGGCCACCCACCGGGAGACCCTCGGCAGCGGCAGCTGGGTGGTGACCGCATCCGCCGTCACGAGCAGGGCGAGCACGAGGCCGACCCGCGCAGCGGAGCCGTGGTGGCGCCCGAGCTCCAGGACGACGGCG
This sequence comes from uncultured Frankiales bacterium, assembly GCA_946479905.1. Next base: position 2,758 of record CAMLIA010000260.1, read on the forward strand.
CCCTGGGCGAAGGCGACGGTGGCGCCCTGCGTCACCCGCAGCGGCGCGACGGCCGCCCAGCAGCCGACGACCACGGCGAGCACGCCGCTGGCCACGGCGGCGTAGGTCTCGCTGTCCCACGAGGACCCGAGCCCTGCCCGTCGTACCGCCCAGGCCGTGACGACCGAGAGGACCAGCGTGACGGCACCCACCGCCTCCGCGCTCGACGGCAGCCGGCGGCGCGACAGCTCGCTGGCGCCCGCCCCGGCGAGCAGGGTCAGGAGCAGCAGCACGAGGGCGCGGCCGGTGACGCCGAGGTGGGAGTAGGTGACGGCAGCGAAGACGAGGCCGGCGGCTGCGAGGAGCAGGGCTCCCAGGCCGAGCAGGGTGTTCTGGGCCGACCGCGCCGACGCCTCGCGCGTCCGGGGCGGAGGCGCTGCCCAGGGGGTCGCGGTCGCCGGGGTGACCGGTCCCCTGAGCTGCTCGAGGAGCGCTGCCCGCTCAGCGGTCAGGCCGGCGAGCTGCTGGTCCACCACCCACAGCCGGGCGGCGTCAGGGCCGACCAGGCGCAGGCCGCAGCTGGCGCAGCGCTCCGCCCCGGTCAGCGGGGCCTGGCAGTCGGGACAGGGAGTGCTCATGAGCGACAGCGTGGCCTCTCCGCCGTCCGGCGTCCTGAGTAGCGCTACCTAGTCGCGACCCTGGATGTCGCGCGTGTAGACCTTGTCCGCGACGTCGTCGAGCTCCTCGTCCCGGCGGTTCGCGATGATCACGTCGGACCGCTTCTTGAACTCGTCGAGGTCGTGGACGACCTCCGAGTTGTAGAACGTGTCGCCCTCGAACGCCGGCTCGTAGATGATCACCGGGATGCCGCGCGCCTTGATGCGCTTCATGATCCCCTGCACCGCCGACGACCGGAAGTTGTCCGAACCGGTCTTCATGATGAGCCGGTAGACGCCGACGGTCGCCGGCTGGCGCTTGATGATGTCGAAGGCGATGAAGTCCTTGCGCGTCGTGTTGGCCTCGACGATCGCGCTGATGAGGTTCTGCGGCACGTCGGTGTAGTTGGCCTGCAGCTGCTTGGTGTCCTTGGGCAGGCAGTAGCCGCCGTACCCGAAGGACGGGTTGTTGTAGTAGTTGCCGATGCGCGGGTCGAGGCCGACGCCCTCGATGATCTGGGCGGTGTTGAGGCCGTGCGTCAGGGCGTAGGTGTCGAGCTCGTTGAAGTACGCCACGCGCAGCGCCAGGTAGGTGTTGGCGAACAGCTTGACCGCCTCCGCCTCCGTGGAGTCGATGAGCAGCACGGGCGCGCTCTTGTCGACCGCGCCCTCGAGCAGCAGGTCGGCGAAGCGCCGACCGCGCTCGCCCCGGTCGCCGACGATGATCCGGGACGGGTGCAGGTTGTCGTGCAGCGCCCGGCCCTCGCGGAGGAACTCGGGCGAGAAGATGATGCTGGCTCCCGGGTGGACCTCGCGCATGCGGGCGCAGAAGCCCACGGGGATCGTCGACTTCACGACCACGGTGGCCGACGGGTTCTTGGCGACGACGTCGGCGATGACCGACTCGACGGAACCGGTGTTGAAGTAGTTCGTCGTCTCGTCGTAGTCCGTCGGCGTCGCGACGATGACGAACTCCGCGCCCTCGTAGGCCTCCGCCGGGTCGAGCGTCGCCGTGAGGTCGAGCGGCTTGGTGCGCAGGTAGTCCTGCAGCTCCTCGTCGATGATCGGCGACTCGCGCCGGTTGATGAGGTCGACCTTCTCCGGGTCGATGTCCAGCGCCACGACGGTGTTGTGCTGCGCGAGGATGACGGCGTTGGACAGGCCGACGTAGCCGGTACCGGCGACAGCGATGCGCGGGCGTGAGGTCATGGCGCAAGCCTAGAGGGACGCGTCACTAGGCTGGCGCTCATGAGCGACTACGGCCTCTACGCCCTCACCGACGAGCACCAGATGCTGCGCCAGGCCGTCCGGGAGCTCGCGGAGGACAAGATCGCCCCGCGGGCCGCCGAGATCGACGAGACCGGCGAGTACCCGTGGGACGTCCACGAGGCGCTGAAGAAGGCCGACCTGCTCGCCCTGCACGTCCCGGAGGAGTACGGCGGCCCGGGTGCCGACCGCATCGCCCACTCGATCGTGGTCGAGGAGGTGGCCCGCGTCTGCGCCTCGTCGTCGCTGATCGTGGCCGGCAACAAGCTCGGCACGATGGGCCTGATCCTGTCCGGCTCGGAGGACCTCAAGAAGGCCTACCTGCCTGCCGTCGCCGCCGGCGAGGCGACGTTCTCCTACGCGCTGTCCGAGCGGGAGGCCGGGTCCGACGCCGCGGCGATGAAGACCCGCGCGGTCCGCGACGGCTC
>CAMLIA010000261.1 GCA_946479905.1 uncultured Frankiales bacterium
GAGATCCAGCACTTCTTCGAGGTCTACAAGGACCTCGAGCCCGGCAAGTCGGTCGAGGGCGCCGCCTGGGTGGGGCGCACCGAGGCCGAGGCCGAGGTGCTCGCCTCCCAGAAGCGGTACCTCGACAACCCGCACGCCGTCGACCACAGCGGCGACCCCGACGCCAAGCACTGACCCACGGTCAGACCACCTTGGCGCCGTACATGACGCCCAACGGCTCGGCGATCAGCTCCAGCCGCGCGCCGTCCGGGTCGCGGAAGTAGGCGCTCGACCCGCTCTCCAGGACCACGTCGACGCCGGCGTCCCGCAGCCGTGCGACGGCCGCCTCCCAGTTCTCGCGGGAGATGCTGATCGCGATGTGGTGCAGGCCGCCGAGCACCTCGGCGTACGGCCCGAGGTCCAGCCCGGGGAAGTCGAAGAAGGCCAGCGCGTTGCCGTTGCCGATGTCGAAGAAGAAGTGCGTGGACCCGGGGTAGTCGCGGTTCTCCATCACCTCTGTCAGCGGGAAGCCGAGCACTCCCTGGTAGAACGCGACGGTCCGCTCCACGTCGCTCGACACCAGAGCGGTGTGGTGCAGGCCGCGGGCGGTCGACGGCGGGTGGTCCGGGTCGAGGAGACGGTCGGCGAGGGCCTTGCGAGCAGTGGCGTCCATCCCCTGAGCATGACGAAGCCCCCGCCCGTAGGACAGGGCGGGGGCTTCGCGGTCCTGACTAGGCAGCGCGCAGGGCAGGCGCGACCTCGACCGGGGCGTCACCGGAGCGGTGGCTGATGGCCAGCACCAGCGAGCGGACGAACTCGCCGCCGCCGACGAGGGCCAGACCGGTCATGACCGGGTGCATCCAGGACTCGCGGAAGTCCTGGCCGAACGCGGTGAACACCGAGTAGTCGAGCGCCCAGGCGAAGCCGCAGGCGATCGCGACGCTGATGGTGCGCGTGAGGGCCTTGGGAGCCTTGATGGGGAGCAGCTCGTCGATGACCTGCATGACGACGGTGAGGCCGAGGGCGAGGCCGAGGAAGACGACGAAGGCGTACATGGTCACCACTCCTAGTGGCGAAGGTCGGCTGGTGCGATCTGCACCCGCTCACCCCGTTGGACTCGCCGGATCAGGAAGGGTTACCGACCACGGCCCAGTGCCCGCCCCGGGTCCGCGCGACCATGCCGACGAGGCGGATCGCGACGAAGGCGAACAGGCCTCCCCACACGCCCCGGATGCCCCAGCCCTCGTGCAGGGACAGCAGCGACACCGGCACGAAGCCGCCGAGGGCACCGGCCAGGGTCACGTTCCGCATGAACGCGTTGTCGCCCGCCCCGAGCAGCACCCCGTCGAGGGCGAACACCACGCCGCCGACCGGCATGAGCACCACGAGCCAGGGCCAGAGCAGGTGGGCCTGGTGCCGCACCGACGGGTCGTCGGAGAACACGGCGGGTACGCCGACAGCGCCCGCAGCGGTCAGGGCGGCCAGCCCGACGCCGGCCCACAGCCCGTAGCGGGCGACCCGCCAGGCCGTCGCCCGCGCCTCGTCCGCCCGGCCGCCGCCGAGGGCTGCGCCCACGAGCGCCTGGGCGGCGATCGCGAAGCTGTCGAGCAGCAGCGCGGCCAGCAGCCACAGCTGCGACCCGACCTGGTGCGCCGCGAGCTGCGCCGCACCCATCCGTCCCGCGACCGCCGCGGCGACGAGCGAGGAGGTGTAGAAGGCCACCGACCGGATGACGAGGTCCCGGCTGACGACGAGCTGGCGGCGCATGACGTGCCAGAGCGGACGGGCCGTGCCGGCCGACCTCACCAGCAGTCGCAGGCACAGCAGCGCTCCCACCACCTGCGCCAGGACGTTCGCGACCGCTGAGCCGACCAGCCCCATGTCGAGGCCGAACACCAGCACGGGCGAGGCGACGGCGGACAGCGCGTTCGCGACGAGGACGACCCGCACCGGCGAACGGGTGTCCTGCACCCCCCGCATCCAGCCGTTGCCCGCGAGCACCAGCAGCAGGAACGGCAGCCCGAGCACCGCGACCCGCAGCCACTCCTCCGCGTCCCGCGCGACCGCTGCGCCACCGGCGACGGCACGCGTGACGGGCCCGGCGAGCAGCTCGCCCAGCGCGACGCCGGCCGCGCCGATGACCACCGCCAGCCAGCTCGCCTGGACGCCCTCGGCGACGGCAGCCCGTCGGTCGCCGGCCCCGAAGTACCGGGCCGCCCGGCCGGTGGTGCCGTACTCCAGGGACGTCCCCACGATGGCGAGCAGGGACATGACCGTCCCGGCAGCGCCGAGCGCCGCGAGGGGCACCCGGCCCAGGTGGCCGACGACGGCCGTGTCGACGAGCAGGAAGAGCGGTTCGGCCGCGAGGACCACGAACGCCGACGCCGACAGCGCGAAGATCCTGCGCGCGTCGCTCACGCGCTGATGATCCCAGCAGGGCAGGCTGGGAGCGTGCAGGTCGACCCCGTCCTCGTCCGCGCCGTCCAGCGCGGCGAGAAGGGCGCGATGGACGACCTCATCCGCGGTACCTACACCGACGTGTACGCGCTGTGCCGCCGGCTGCTCGGCGACCCCGCCGATGCGGCGGACGCGACCCAGGAGGTCTACGTCCGGGTGGTGAAGTCGGTCCTCGGGTTCCGTGGGGAGGCGGCCTTCGGCACCTGGCTGCACCGGGTCACGGTCAACGTCTGCATGACGATGCTGCGCAAGCGCGGCGACGTCCGGGCCCGCGGCCAGAGCGCCGGCATGGTGGATGCGGTCTTCGACGAGATCGCCTCGCAGGAGGCCTCGACGGAGGACCGGGTCGCGACTGCCGACCTGGCACGGCGTACCGCCCAGGCGCTCACCGAGCTGCCGGAGGACGCCCGCGAGGTCGTGGTGCTGCGGGACGTGCAGGGCCTGTCGACGAAGGAGACGGCGGAGCTGCTCGGGGTGAGCGAGGGGGCCGTGAAGGTCCGGCTCCACCGGGCGCACGCCCGGTTGAGGGAGCTGGTGGGGACATGAGCCGGGTGTGCGACGAGGTGCAGGCCAACCTGCCGGCGTACGTGGAGCGGTCGCTGCCGCGCTTCCGGCGCAAGCTCGTGGCGCTGCACCTGAGACGGTGCTCCGAGTGCCAGGCCGAGTTCTCGGTGCAGCGCGACCTGCACGACGGGCTGCGTTCGCTGGCGGCGTCGGACGAGAGCCCGCCCGAGGGCCTGCTCGAGTCGCTGCTGGAGAACAGCTCCAGCCCGCGTGGCGCCGCACCGCTCCGGGGAGCGGTCAGTGGCGCGAAGCCGGTGTACTCCGCGGCCCTGCTGCTCGCGGGCGCTGCCTCGGCAGCCGGCGCGGGCTACGCGTCCTGGCTGACCGCCAAGAACCTGCGCCGCCGCCTCCGCGGCTGACCGGGGCTACTCGGCGGAGGCGACGAGCGGCTCGAGGACGGCGTCGGGGAAGTCGCGCTGGGTGCGGCCCAGCCGCCAGGTGTCGGCGAACAGCGCGAGCCACTCGCCGTCGCCGCGCTGCAGCACCTCGACCCCCGACTGGCGGTCGAGCTCGGCGACCCACTCCCTGGTGGTGCGCCGGGCGAGGGTGTACTGCAGCCGGTCGAGCGACACCTCCGCGCCCAGCTCGCTCTTCATCCGGTGCTGCGCGACCTCGAACTGCATCGGTCCGACGGCCGCGAGGACGGGTGCCTGGTCGCCCCGGAGGTCCGACCGCAGCACCTGCACGACGCCCTCCTGCTCGAGCTGCTCGATGCCCCGCCGGAACTGCTTGTAGCGGCCGGAGTCGAGGGCGCGCGCCACGGCGAAGTGCTCCGGCGCGAAGGACGGGATCGGGGGGAACTGCACGAACTCGTCGACGTAGAGGGAGTCCCCGACCCGCAGCGACGAGGCGTTGACGAGGCCGACGACGTCGCCGGGGTAGGCGACGTCGACGGTCTGCCGCTCCTGCCCGAAGACCTGCTGCGCGTACTTGGTGGCGAACGGCTTCTTGGTCGCGGCGTGGGTCACGACGCCCCCGCGCTCGAAGACACCGGAGCACACCCGGATGTAGGCGAGCCGGTCGCGGTGCGCGCTGTCCATGCCCGCCTGCACCTTGAACACGAAGCCGGAGAAGGGCGCGCCGACCGGCCGTGGCTTGCCCGACTCGTCCTCGCGGGGTCCGGGTGCGGGCGCGATCTCGAGCAGCGCGTCCAGCAGCTGCGAGACGCCGAAGTTGAGGACCGCGGAGCCGAACAGCACCGGCGTCGCGCGGTGACCCAGGTAGGCGTCCACGTCGAGGTCGCCGTCGTCGGCCGACAGCAGCTCCGACTCCTCCAGCGCGGTGGTCCAGGCGTCGCCGTGGGCGGCCAGCGCCTCCTCGGGCGTGAGGACCGTCATCGCGGCCAGCGTCGCGCCGCCGGCGGTGCGGGTGAACTGGATCATCGACCCGGTACGACGGTCGAGCACGCCGCGGAAGTCGCCGGCGATCCCGACGGGCCACGTCAGCGGCGTCGGCTTCAGGCCGGTCTTGGCGTAGACCTCGTCCATGAGCGCCAGCGCCTCGTGCCCGGGACGGTCCCACTTGTTCACGACCGTGAGCACCGGGATGTGCCGGTAGCGGCAGACCTCGAACAGCTTGAGCGTCTGCGGCTCCATCCCCTTCGCGGCGTCGATGAGCATGACCGCGGAGTCGACGGCCGCGAGCACGCGGTAGGTGTCCTCCGAGAAGTCCGCGTGACCTGGGGTGTCGAGCAGGTTGACGACCGTGCCCTGGTAGTCGAACTGCAGTGCCGCGCTGGAGATCGAGATGCCGCGGGCCTTCTCGATGTCCATCCAGTCCGACACGGTGCTCTTGCGACCGGCCTTGCCGTGGATGTGACCGGCCTCGTTGATGACCCGCGCGTGCAGGGCCAGCGCCTCGGTCAGGGTGGACTTGCCGGCGTCAGGGTGGCTGATGACGGCAAACGTCCGGCGGCGAGCGGCTTCGCTCACGGCGCGGGTGTCCACGGTCTCTCCTCTCACGGCACAGCCCCCGGCGCGGTGCCGAGGGCTGTTCGGGTGGAGCCGCCTGTCGGAATCGAACCGACGACCTATTCATTACGAGTGAATCGCTCT
>CAMLIA010000262.1 GCA_946479905.1 uncultured Frankiales bacterium
CTCTGCACAGCAGAGCCGGACCCTGGGGATCTTGGAGCGTCCGAACAGGAGGACCCATGGACCTGACAGTCACTCGCTCCGCACTCGTCGACCTGACGCACCGGCTCGTCACCGAGTTCGAGTCCAGCCTGGCGGCCGGCTCGGTCATCCGGTGCGTCGCCCGGTGCCGGGACGAGCTGTGGCAGATGGGGCTGCGCGACGGCATCGTCGAGGCCGTGGAGGCGATGGCCCGACGGCGGCTCGCCGACCGGGTCCCGCGGCCGGCGCTGGTGAGCGCCCTGGCCTGAGGGGTTGCCCCGGCGCGCGCGGGGAAGCCTTCGGCGCATGCACCTCTGCGACAACCTGACCCCTTGTCCACCTGCGCTCCTCGTCGCCGCTTGCGGGGCGTCGGGATGACGGACGACCCGGACGTCCAGGCCTCCGGCCTGATGGGCGAGGCCTTCGAGCGCATCGAGCGGGCGCGCGGCGCGCTCTACGACCTGCACCAGCTCATCGGCGGAGCCGACAACCAGCTCGACGACGTCGTGGCGCAGCTGCGCAAGGGCGGCCATGACGACCTTGCTGACGAGCTGCAGCGCGACCTCGTCGGCATCGACGTCCTCGAGGGCAGGTGGACCTTCCAGGTGGTCGAGGAGTTCGAGGACGGCTTCTACGCGCGGTGGCGCGACTTCGAGCAGCGCGTGCGGGACACCTGCGTCGGTGGTCGCCGTCATGTGCTCGAGGCACAGCTGAAGAAGGAGCGGCAGACCTGAGCCGCCCTACATGGTCCGCACGGCTCCGGTGTAGCTGAAGCAGGTGCAGCCGTCGGAGAACGCCATCGGCCGGTAGGCAGCCACCCCGTCCCGCCGACCGCCAGGGAAGGCGGTCCGGATCGTGACCGCCGACACGAACCCGTTGGCGGGGTCGAGCGCGTTCCGGCTGAGCGCGGCCCGGCTGCTGAGCCCGCCGGCGCGGCCGGCTGAGCGCACGAGCAGGTCGAGCGCGTCGCAGGCGAGCAGGCCCACCGCGGTCTTGGCAGACGTGTCGTAGGTACGACCGTGCTTCTTCAGCTCCGCGAGGCAGGCCCGCGCGCGGGGACTGTCGGCGTACCCCGAGCTGAGGTCGATGGGTGGGGCCCAGCCCACGGCGAGCGCCCCGTCGAGCTGACCGGCGGGGACGAGCCCGACGAGGGCGTTCGGGTACTGCTGCGTCGACAGCAGGTACGTCGGCGTGTAGTGCTGCGAGTTCGCCGCCTGCATGAGGAGGGTGGGCTCGAAGGCGTTGTGCGTGAGGAAAAGGACCTCGGTCACCCCGGCCGAGCGGAAGGCCAGGACCGCCGCCGACGCGTCGGTCGCAGCCCCGCTGTAGTCGCCGCTGTCGGAGTCGCGCACCGTCCGGGCCACGACCTTCACGCCTCGCCTCGTCAGCGCGGCGCTGAGGACTGCGGCGCTGCGGTTGAAGGCCGCGGAGTCGGTCAGGAAGATTCCGGCCGTCGTGCCGCTCTTCAGCTTCCCCATCCCGGCGAAGGCGACCGGCAGGGCAGCGGCCAGGCGGTCGAGCAGCGGGGTCGCCCAGGCCACGACGGTGCGCGAGCTGCGCGCGAGGGTGCTGTCCACGCTGTAGTTGGTGCCGAGGAACGCGGGCACGCCCCGCTGCGACAGGCAGGTGTCCGCGGAGGCGTAGTAGTAGCCGGCCAGCACGAGCGCGACCTTGTGGTCCTGGGTGAACGTCGTGCACGCGGCCTGGCCCTGCTCGGCCGGCGGGTCGGTGAGGTTGACGAGGAAGAACACCAGCTCCACGCGGCGGCCGGCGATGCCGCCGTGCTCGTTGATCGCCTCGGCCATGGCCCGCCAGCTCGCGGGCTCGTCGCCCAGCGAGGCGGCGCCGAAGCCCGCGTTCTCCAGGGTCGTGTTGGCCTGCGGGTCGGCGGCAAGGACGCCGACGGTGATGGTCGTCCTCGTCACCCCCGGGATCGTCCCGACGGCCTCGACGTCGGCGGGCGCCCTGTCCGGCGCGGCAGGCCCCGTCGTGACGCGCGGGCCACCCAGCGCGCCCCCGCCTGACGTGGCCGACGTGTCGCGGGCGCTCCCGGCGGCTGGCTGAGCCCGACCTGCCGCAGCCCCGGCGCTCGTCGTCGCTCCCAGGCCGTCCGCCGGGCTCCCGCCCACCGCCTGCGACGAGGTCAGCTGCACCGTGCTCCCGCACCCGGTGACGCCTGCCAGCACGACCGCGAGGGCGAGCCGGCGCAGGCCCGTCACGCGCTCACCTCGACCTGGGCCAGGACGTCGAGGATGGCGTCGCGGACCGCTGCGGGGCGCTCCTGCGGGACGAGGTGCCCTGCGCCCTCGACGATGACCACCGTGCCGCGCGGGACGGCGGCCATCAGCTGCCCCGCGGTCTCGTTGAGGAGCGGCCGCAGCGTGGCCATGCCGCGGTCGACCCGGGCGCCCTGCACGCAGACGGTCGGGACGTCAGGCGTCCCCTCGTCCTGCAGGCGGCGCATGAGCGGGCGGGCGGCCACGATGTGCCGGCCCTCGCGCGCCCCGGCGCGCATCGCCTGGGCGCAGAGGTAGTCGCGCCACAGCACCTCGAGGTCCGCGGTGCTGATCTCGGCGGCAGGTGGGTGCGGGACCGTCACCTTGCGCACCAGTCCCTTGCCGCCGAGCCGGGCGACGACCGCCAGCACGCCGAAGGCCCGGGCCGCGGCCTTCGCGCTCCGCTCCGGCATGACCTCGACGAGGGTCGCGTCGACGAGGACCAGGCCGGCCACCCGCTCCGGGTGGCGGTGGGCGAACAGCCGCAGGATCGGGCCGCCCCAGCTGTGCCCGACGAACACCACGGGCTGCGCCTCGCCGACGGCGTCGAGCACTGCGGTGAGGTCGTCGACGAGCCGCTCGAGCGTCCGGTCGTGCGGGTCGACGTCGCTGCCGCCGTACCCCGCCCGGTCGTACGACAGCGTCCGGGCGTGCGCGCTGATCTCCCGCTGCGTGTGGATCCACGACGCCGCGGGTGCCGTCATGCCGGCCTCGAACACCACCAGCGGTCCGTCGGCGTCCCCGGCGACGACGGTGCGGATCCGTCGCCCGTCAGGCAGGGTCACCCGCTGCTCGGTCAACCCGGCGCCCGGGTCGAGGACCGTCACCGGGTCACGCTCGCGGCGGTGATGACGGCGTGCGCCGTGCTGGCCACCGCGTCGAGGTAGTCCGGGGTGAGTGGTTGGCGGCCGATCATGCGGCGGTGCATCAGGGGACCCTCGAGCAGGTCACCCGTCATCCAGAGCTGGGGCAGCTCCGGGAGCTCACCGCGCTCGACCGCCCGGGTCAGGGCGTCGCGCATCACCTGACCGCGGGCAGCGGCGAGCGTCCCGAACGCGAGCTCGGCATCGGGGTCGGTGCGCAGGTCCGCGAGCATCCCGACCAGACCGTCGATCCACGGCGACGACCACGACGCGGCGAGATCCTCGACGTAGGCGCGGATGTCGCCGAGCAGCGACCCGGTGTCGATCGCCGAGACCGGAGGTAGGTGCTGGGCCAGCACGTCGGTGACCAGCTGCACCTTGCTGCCCCAGCGCCGGTAGACGTCGGTGCGGTGCGCGCCGGCTGCCGCCGCGACCTTGGTGAGGGTCAGCGCGTCGTACCCGTCCTCGGTCAGCAGCGACCAGGCTGCGGCGAGCAGCCTGGACTCCAGCTCCGGGTCCCGCGGTCGTCCCGGCATGGGAACGCCCCTTTCGCTACAAGTTGTAGCGAAAGTTAGCGCCGTCGGCCCCGGCTCGCAAGGGCGAGCACTCGGACAGACTGTGACCATGACCGCGACGTCCCCGACCCGGCACGTCGAGCACTGCATGGGAACGGTCTTCAGCCTCGTCGTGGCCGACCCCGGCAGCTGGGACACCGCGCTCGCCGAGGTGGTCAGCTGGCTGCACCAGGTGGATGCGACCTTCAGCACCTACCGGGAGGACTCGGAGATCAGCCGGATCCGTCGGGGCGGGCAGTCGCAGGACCCGCTGGTCGCCGAGGTCCTCGAGCTGTGCCGGCACTACGAGCAGACGACCGGCGGCGCGTTCACCGCCGACCTGCCCGGAGGGCTCGACCCGAGCGGCCTGGTGAAGGGCTGGGCCGTCGAGCGGGCCAGCGACCTCCTGCGGGCGCACGGCAGCACCAACCACTCGCTCAACGGCGGGGGCGACATGCAGCTCGCCGGTGAGCCCGAGCCCGGCCGCCCCTGGCGGGTCGGGATCGCCGATCCCTTCGACAGCAGCAAGCTCCTGACCACCGTCGAGGGCCGCGACCTCGCCGTGGCCACCTCGGGCACGGCGGAGCGCGGGTCCCACCTCATCGACCCGCGCACCGGCGCTCCGGCGCACGCGCTGGCGAGCGTCACCGTCATCGGACCGAGGCTGACCGAGGTCGACGTGGCGGCCACGGCTGCCTTCGTCCTCGGCGACCGAGCGGTGGAATGGCTGACGGAGCAGGGCCTCGAGGGCATCGTGGTCGCCCTCGACGGCACGGTGACCCGGACCGGTTAGACGAGGTCCTCCCAGCGGGCGACGGCGAGGCCGTGCGCCTCGGCGACCGGGGCGCTGGTCACCTGACCCTGAGCGGTGTTGATCCCCAGTGCCAGCGCGGGATCGGCCTGCGCCGCGGCCCGGATCCCGCGGTTCGCGATCTCCACGGCGTAGGGCAGCGTGACGTTGGTCAGGGCGTAGGTGGAGGTGTTCGGCACCGCGCCCGGCATGTTCGCGACGCAGTAGAACAGCGACCCGTTCACCTCGTACGTCGGGTCGGAGTGCGTGGTGGGGTGCGTCGACTCGAAGCAGCCGCCCTGGTCGACGGAGATGTCGACGAGCACCGAGCCCGGCTTCATCGCCGCGACCAGCTCGTCGGTGACCAGCGTCGGGGCCTTCGCACCCGGCACCAGCACGGCGCCGATGACGAGGTCGGCGTCCACGCAGGCCCGTTCGATCTCGTAGGTGTTCGAGGCGACCGTCTGCATGTGGCCCTGGTAGATCCGGTCCACCTCACGCAGCTT
>CAMLIA010000263.1 GCA_946479905.1 uncultured Frankiales bacterium
GTCGCCCGATTTTTTACACGGGGCCTGTACTCGCTAATCCACGCGAACTCAGTTGGGTCGAATTAGCGGCCGTCACCCTGCGTGATGTGACTCTGCGTGACAGACTCGGGGGTGATCATGGAGTCGAACGCCGACGCGACCCGGACCGAGATCGAACAGCTCCGCGTCGCCGACACCGCGCCCGGCCTGGCGCAACTCGCCATCACCCTGGCCGAGCTGATGGACGGTTCGGACGGGGCGACCGCGAAGGCCAACACCGCGCGAGAGCTACGGGCCGTGATGGAGGACCTGCGGAAGCTGGCACCGGTGGCCGAGGAGAAGGACCGGGTCGACGAGCTGGCCTCGCGTCGGCGGGACGGAGGGATCCGTGCTCGCCGAGCCTGAGACGCTACGCGGGGCGCAGCAGCCCCGGCTCTTCACCGCCCCGACGACGTTCCTGTCCTCGGCCGGGCAGGAGGCCGTGGAGCTCGCCGCGCACGCCGGCCTGGACCTGATGCCGTGGCAGCAGCACGTCCTGGACGTCGGGTTGCGCGAGCGCGACGACGGGCAGTGGGCGGCTTTCGAGAACTGTGTGAACGTTCCCCGCCAGAACGGCAAGGGCGGGATCATCGAAGCGCGGGAGCTGGCCGGGCTGTTCCTCCTTGGCGAGCGGCTCATCATCCACAGCGCGCACGAGTTCAAGACGAGCCGCGTGGCGTTCCAGCGGATCCAGTCCCTCATCCTCGGATGCCCTGACCTGCGCAAACGCGTGAAGCGGATGCTCAACAACACCACCGAGACGTCGATCACGCTGGTCACCGGGCAGAGCCTCCAGTTCATCGCCCGCTCCGGCGGATCGGGCCGAGGCTGGACCGGCGACTGCAACATCCTCGACGAGGCGATGATCCTCGGCGACGACGCGATGGGCGCGCTGATGCCGACGATGTCGGCGGTCGAGAACCCGCAGCTGTGGTACCTGGGCAGCGCTGGTATCGGCGCTCCGTCCGTGCAGATGGCCCGCCTGCGCCGGCGCGCACTGGCCGCGCTGGAGTCCGGCGAGCCGGACCCGTCCCTCGCCTACTTCGAGTGGTCGGTGGACCCGCACGTGGATGAGTGCCCGCCGGGGTGCACCGAGCACGACAACCCGGACGCCCCGGAGGCGTGGGCGAAGGCGAACCCGTCGTTGGGCTACCTGATCACGCCGGAGTTCGTCCGCAACGAACGGGCGTCCCTCGGCGGCTCCGGCATCTTCGAACGCGAGCGGCTTGGCGTCGGCGACTACCCGTCGGACGACGCCGACACCTGGCAGGTCATTGCCGAGGACGCGTGGCGGGCGCTGGCCGTCGCGGACGTCCAGGCCGTCGCTGAGGCGCGCGGCGCGGGCCCGGTGGCCCTCGCCATCGACATGACCCCGGAGCGGTCGCACGCGGCCATCTCGGCGGCGTTCCCGTACCTCGGCGGGGTGCACGTCACGGTCGTCGACCACCGGCCCGGTACGGGCTGGATCGTGGAGCGCGTCAAGGAGCTGCACGCGAAGTACAAGCCGCGGTGCTGGGTGGTCGACCCGGCCAGCCCGGCGGCGTCCCTGATCGGCGACCTGGAGGACGCGGAGAGCGGCCTCGGGGTCGAGGTGGTCAAGCCGAAGGCGCGCGACATGGCGGTGGCCTGCGGACGGTTCTACGACGCGGTGGCCGCGCAGGGGCTGACGCACTTCGACGATGCGCCGCTGGCGTCCGCGCTGGCTGGTGCGCAGAAGCGTCCCCTGGGCGACGCGTGGGCGTGGGCCCGCCGTATCCCGTCCGTCGACATCAGCCCGCTGGTGGCCGGGACCCTCGCCAAGTGGGGGCTCACAGCCGACGTCGAAGAACCGCCGGGCGACATCCTGAGCAGCGTGTGGTGAGGGGGCAGTCATGAAGTGGTGGCCCTTCCGCCGTACAGCGGTTCAGCGGGCGATCTCGTACCAGGACGTGTGGGGATCCGGCGGTGACCCGGCGGTGCTGCGCGGCAGCAGCCAGGAGCGGGCCTTGCGGCTCGGGCCTGTGTACGCGGCTACGCGGCTGCTGGCGGACTCGGTGGCGTCCCTGCCGCTGAAGTCCTACCGCGTCGACGGAGAGGACCGGCTGCGCGCCCCGGTGCCCCCGCTGTTCCGGCGGCCGGCTGCGGTCGGCACGCGCTACGACTGGCTGCACCGGTGCATGACGTCGCTGACGCTGCGCGGCAACGCCTACGGTCTGATCGTCGCCTGGGGCCCGGACGGCTGGCCGTCCCAGATCGAGTGGCTCCACCCGGACGACGTGCACGTCGAGGACAACCTCGCGGCCACGCCGGTCTGGTACTACAAGGGCCGGCGCCTCGAGGACGGGCAGATGTTCCACGTCCCGGCCTACACGATGCCCGGGCAGATCCTTGGCCTGTCGCCGATCGCGTACTTCGCGACGACGACGGAGGCCGGGCTGCTGGCGAACCAGTTCGGCCGGGACTGGTTTGCGAACGGGTCCACGCCGAGCGCGGTGCTGGAGACGGACATGGCCGTCGACCGGGACGCGGCGACCGTGCTGAAGGCACGGTTCAAGGAGGCCGCGCAGGGACGCGACGTGGTGGCGCTGGGCAACGGCGTGAAGTACCGAGCCATCAGCGTCCCGGCCAACGAGTCCCAGTTCCTGGAGACCATCAAGGCGACCGCGAACCAGATCGCCGCGATCTACGGTGTTCCGCCGGAGAAGGTCGGCGGCGAGACCGGCGGCAGCCTCACCTACGCCACCGTTGAGCAGAACAGCATCGACCTGCTGACGTGGACGCTGCGGCCGTGGCTGGCCCGCCTCGAGGACGCGTTCTCCCAGCTGCGGCCGCCGACCGAAGAGGCCCGCTTCAACGTCGACGCGATGCTGCGCACGGACACCCTCACCCGCTACCAGGCGCATCGGATCGCGCGGGCCATCGGCCTGCGGAACATCGACGAGCTGCGCCGCCTGGAGGACGAACCTCCCCTGCCGAACGGCATGGGCAAGGACTACACGCCGCTGGTCAAGGTGGCCCCCGACGAAAGCGAGAAGTGATGAACGGCGACACCGAGCGTCGGTTCACCCGCGGCCTCGTCGAGGTCCGGGCGTCCGGCGACAGCAGCAGGACCATCGGCGGGTACGCCGCGAAGTACAACACGCTCTCGCGGAACCTGGGCGGCTTCGTGGAGCGCATCGACCCCGGCTTCTTCGCGAAGTCCGAGGGGGACGGCTGGCCGCGCGTCATGGCCCGCTACAACCACGACTCCAACATGCTGCTCGGCACGACGCGCGCCGGGACGCTGCGGCTGCAGACGGACGGCACGGGCCTGGACTACAGCGTCGACGTGCCGGCCGCACGGCAGGACGTGTACGAGCTGGTGCAGCGCGGCGACGTCTCCGAATCCAGCTTCGCCTTCTACACGTTCGAGGACGACTGGTCGATGACGGACGACGGCTTCCCAGTGCGGACGCTGCTGTCCGGGCAGCTCGTCGACGTCGCCCCGGTCAACGACCCCGCCTACCTGGACACGTCGACGGGCCTGCGCTCGCTGGCGGAGAAGACCGGCGCGGAGCTCGCCGAGGTGCGGGCAGCGGCCGAGGCCGGGGAGCTGAAGCGGTTCCTCGGGGCTCCGGCCCCCACGATCATCCCGGTGAGCGGGCAGGGCGAAACCCACCCGCTCGTCGCGGTACGGCAGCGGCGCGCCGAGCTGAACCGGCGCCGCACCTTCTGAGGCAGGGCGACCCCCACCTCGACCCACCACCCACCGGCACCCCTGGCCTTCTGCCTGCGGGTGTCTTCGTCATGCCCAGGAGGGCAACCATGAGTGACCTCGTCAAGCGGCTGCAGGAGCGCCGCGCCAACGTGTGGGAGCAGGCCAAGGAGCTGCTCGACGCGGCCGAGTCGGAGAAGCGGGACCTGACGGCGGAGGAAGAGGGCAAGTACCAGGCCCTGAACGCCGACCTCGACAAGATCGACCAGCGGGTCAAGGACCTCGCCGAGGCCGAGCAGCGGACGAAGGACGCCGAGGCGGCGTTCGCCGGGCTGCTCGCCAAGCCGCAGGAGCCGGGCGCCCGCAAGGACGCCGAGGGTGACTCGGAGCTGCGCCGGTGGGCGCGCGGCGAGATCCGCGGCATCGACATCGCCAAGCCCGAGGGCCTGGCGTTCCGCGACCTGACCAAGGGCACGGCGACCGCCGGCGGCAACACCGTGCCGACCACGTTCTACGGCCAGCTGATGGCGCACCTCATTGAGGTGTCCGGTGTGATGCAGGCCGGGCCGACCGTCCTCAACACCGCCTCTGGCGAGACCATCGAGATCCCGGTGACGACCGCGCACTCCAGCGCCGTCCTCACCGCGGAGGCCGCCGCGCTCACCGAGTCCGACCCGGCGTTCGCGAAGCGGACCCTGGGCGCCTACAAGTACGGCGTGCTGCTCCAGGCGTCCACCGAGCTGCTCACCGACACCGGCGTGGACCTCGAGGGCTACCTCGCCATGCAGGCCGGCCGGGCGCTGGGCAACGCGTTCGGTGTCCACGCCATCACCGGCGACGGCTCGTCGAAGCCCACCGGCATCATCACGTCGGCGTCCACCGGCAAGACCGGCGGCACCGGCGTCGCGGGTGCGTTCACCGCGGACGACCTGATCGACCTGTACTACTCGGTCATCGCCCCGTACCGGAACAGCGCTTCGTGTGGCTGGCTGATGCGGGACGCCACGCTCGCGTCGGCGCGGAAGCTGAAGGACTCGCAGGGCCAGTACCTGTGGCAGCCGTCCATCCAGGTCGGCGCCCCGGACACGCTGCTGGGCAAGCCGGTCCACACCGACCCGAACGTGGCCGCTGTGGCGACGACCGCGAAGTCCGTGGCGTTCGGTGACTTCTCGCAGTACTTCGTCCGCCTGGCGGGCGGCGTGCGTTTCGAGCGGTCGGACGACTACGCCTTCAACAGCGACCTGGTCACGTTCCGGGCGATCATCCGCGCGGACGGCCTGCTCGTCGACCAGACCGGCGCGGTGAAGGT
>CAMLIA010000264.1 GCA_946479905.1 uncultured Frankiales bacterium
GCCGAGGCGCAGGCTGCCGCAGCCCGGGCCGCGGCGGCTCAGCAGGCCGCGGCTCAGCGTGCCGCCGCCCAGCGGGCCGCGGCGCAGCGTGCGGCGGCCGCCCAGGCCGCGGCGCAGGCCTCGCAGCCCAGCAACCCGCCCGTCGCCACCTCCGGCGGCAGCTGACCCAGCCGGGTCAGCGGTTCTTGCCGCGCGGCATCCGGGTCGGCATCGGGCCCTTGGGGATGGGCAGCGGCGCGTTCGAGCGCAGCGCCTTCAGGCGGGTCTCGAGCACGTTGACCTGCGCCGGCTTGATGTTGCGGGGCAGCCGCATGAAGTGCCGCTCGAGCTCCTTCAGGGCGATCTGCCCCTCCCCGTCGCCGACCGTGACGTCGTACACGGGGGTGTCGCCGACGACCCGCGCGAGCGAGCGCTTCTCGGCGCCGATGAGCGACCGGACCCGCGAGGGGTTGCCCTCGGCGACGAGCACGATCCCGGGACGGCCGATCACCCGGTGCAGCAGGTCCTGCTCCTTGGTGAACCCGACGGCCGGGGTGACGCGCCAGTTGCCGCGCATGTTCTGCAGGATCGCGGCGGCCGCGCCGAGCTGACCCTCCACCTGACCGTAGGCGGCCTTCTGCACCCGGCGCCCGAACACGGCCGCCGTCGCGAGCACGGCGAAGAGCACGCCGATCACCGACAGGTAGACCAGGTGGCCGAGCAGCACGCCCAGCAGCACGAACACCGCCAGGGTGACGACGAAGGTGCCGAGGATGAGCGGCAGCATCTTCGGGTCGCTCTTGCGCGTCATGGAGAACGCGAGCCGGATCTGCTTGAGCTTCTCGCGCCGCGACGGGCCCTTCGGCTTCGCGGGTGCCGTCTTCTTCGCGGCGGCCTTGCCGCGCCTGCCCAGTGCCATGGGACGAAAGGCTATCGGGCGCGCCGCGCGGCGCGGGCGGCCCGCACCTCCGCGTCGGCCGCCTCCGCGTCGGCCAGCGTCGGGGCGCTGCCGCCGAGGGCGGCGGGCATCCACCAGGCGCCCTGCTCCGGCACGTCCGGGTAGGTGCTGCGAGCCTCCTCGAGCATTGCCTGCATCCGGGCCTTCAGGTCCTTGGTGGCCAGCGTCGGGTCGGTCTCGGCCGGGGTGAACGGCTCCCCGACGACGATCCGGATCGGCACGTGGTTGCGCTTCAGCGCCTTCGGGCGGTTCTTGGTCCAGACGCGCTGGGAGCCCCAGACGATCACGGGGATGATGGGTACGCCGGCCTCGGCCGCCATCCGGACGGCGCCGTTCTTGAACTCCTTGAGCTCGAAGCTCTGGCTGATCGTCGCCTCCGGGAACACGCCCACGAGCTCACCCGAGCGCAGCGCCTGCACCGCTGCGGCGTAGCTGCCCGCGCCCGCCTCGCGATCGACGGGGATGTGCTTCATGCCGCGCATGAGCGGGCCGGAGATCTTGTGGTCGAAGACCTCCTTCTTGGCCATGAAGCGCACCAGCCGCTTGTGCGGCCGGAAGGCGAAGCCGGCCAGCGCGAAGTCGAGGTAGCCGACGTGGTTCATGGCGACCACGGCACCGCCGGTCCGGGGCACCAGCTCGGCGCCGGTGACGTGGAACTTCAGGCCGAGGTAGGCGAAGGCGGCGCGGGCGAACCCGATGACAGGGCGGTAGACGGGTTCGGCCATGCGCCCAACCTACGCCGTCAGCGCGCAGCGAGCTCCTGCGCCTGGGCCCGCCGCTGGGCCCTGTCGACGGCGGCGCCCATCGCCGCCTCCGCCTCGCGGCGGTGGCGGGCCCACGCGACGTCGGCGGACATCGAGGCCCAGGCGTTGCGGCGCGCGGAGCGCTGCCCCCCGTGGGGGAGGACGGCGAGGGCGAGCGACTCGAGGGTGGCGAGGTTGCGCTTGAGCGAGAGTGAGGGGAACACGTCTGGCCTCCGGTGGGATCGCTCCCAGCGTCGTGCAGGCATGTAACGGCAGCGTGACCCGGGCGTGAAGGGTCCGGGTCTTTCAGCGCACGCTCGGGCGCAGCTGCCGCGTCCCCTCCAGGCCGCGCCGGACGGCGTCGAGCAGGGTCGCGGCCGCAAACGGCTTGTTCAGCAGCTGGACCTCGCGCGGCAGCGGGCCGCGCTTCTCGAGGTGCTCGCCGCCGTAGCCGGACGCCAGCACGACCGGGAGACCGGGGCGGAGCAGCCGCAGCCGCTCCGCGAGGTCGGGCCCGGACAGCCCGCCGGGCATGACGACGTCGCTCACGACGAGGTCGACCTGGTGGGCCTGGAACAGCTCGAGGGCCTCGGGTCCGCTGCGCGCCTCGATCACCCGGTAGCCGGCCTCCTCGAGGATGCGTGCCGTCGCCCGTCGTACCGCCTTCTCGTCCTCGACGACGAGCAGGCTGCCGGAGACCGGGGCCGGGTCGTCGACGCGGGACTCGACGCGCGCCTCCGCTGTCGTCGTGCAGCGCGGCAGCAGCACGGTGACCGTGGTGCCCTGACCGGGTGTGGAGCTGATCGAGGTCGACCCACCTGTCCGGGTCACGATGCCGTAGACCGTCGCGAGCCCGAGGCCGGTGCCGCGACCGACCTCCTTCGTCGTGAAGAACGGCTCGAAGGCGTGCTCGACGACCTCGGCGGGCATCCCGGTGCCGGTGTCGCCGACCGCGAGCCGCACCATGCGGGCGCCGTCGTGCAGGGTCTCGTCGAGCAGCATGACGAGCCGGCCGCCGTTGGGCATCGCGTCGCGGGCGTTGACCGCGAGGTTCATGACGACCTGGTCGAGCTCGATCGGGTCGGCGCAGACCGGCATCGGGTCCTTGGGGAGCCGGACGACGACCTCGATGTCGTCGCCCAGGGTGCGCTGCAGCAGCCGGGCACGATCGGTGAGCAGGTCGCGCAGGTCCATGACCTCCTGCCGGGCCGGGTCGCGGCGGCCGAACATGAGCAGCTGCTGCGTCAGGTCCGACGCCCTGCGCGCGGCGCCTTCGACCTCCTCGACGTCGGCGAGCCACGGCTGGCCCTCGCCTGCGGTGCGCAGGAACCCGAGGTAGCTGAACATCACGGCCAGCAGGTTGTTGAAGTCGTGCGCGACGCCGCCGGCGAGCTGACCGACGGCCTCGAGCCGCTGCGCCAGCCGCAGCCGCTCCTCGGCCTCGGCCTGGCGCTGCACTGCCCGCTCCACCTCCGCGTTGCGCTTGCGCAGCTCGGCGACGAGCGCGACAGCGTCGTCCCGGCGGCGTTGGGTGACCTCGGTGAGGGCCATGACGACCAGGCCGCAGAGCAGGCCGAGCGGGACGAGCAGCCACGGCAGTGCCATCGCGAAGGCGCCGGCGAGCGGTCGCCGGGCGGCCAGCTCGATGGTCAGGGGACCCACCTGGCCGGGGGAACCGCCGAGGTAGGTCGCGTTCATGTTGAGGTCCGCGTGCACCGTGGCGGTGTCACCGCTCAGCCGGCCGCCGGCCTTGTTGGACCACAGCAGCTGGTGGTCGCCGACGAAGACCGCGTAGTCGAGCCCGGCGAAGGGCTGCCCCGGTCCGATGTCGGAGTCCTGCACGACCCCGGTCACGGGCATCTCGAGGTACGCCGCCAACCCGGCGTCCAGCGCGACCGCCATCCCCATCGCGGTGTGCCCGCCGCGCCGGGCGAGCCCGACGAAGCCGAGGTCGGCGGGGGCGCCGACCAGCCCGCGGGTGCTGATCGCACGGGTCAGCGCGGTGCGCTGCGCGGGCGAGCCGAGGTCGGCGAGCACCGTGCCGGAC
Organism: uncultured Frankiales bacterium; assembly: GCA_946479905.1. The sequence continues at coordinate 3,728 of CAMLIA010000264.1, forward strand.
GAGGCCAGCGCGCGGCCGCGCTGCACGTCCACGATCGCGACGCCGGAGAGCCCCAGGCCGGGGTGGTCACCGGTCGAAGGGGCCTGCAGCATGGCGGCGATCTGGCCGAAGGCGGCCTGGTTGACGCCCCTCGGCGTCAGCGCGGCGGCGAGGCCGCGACCCGCCACCCCGTAGGACTGGCTCATGAGGGAGGACAGCACCAGCGCGCCTTCCGAGGCCTTCTGCTGGAGCAGCCGGTGCTCGGTGCGTTGCATCACGCCGCGGGTGAGCAGGCAGCCCAGCGTCGTCATCAGCAGGGTCAGGGCGATGACGAGTGCGGGGATCCGATGCAGCCGCCACCGGGGTCGAGGGTCGCGTGCCATGCGGTTGTCCACCTCTGAGGTCGGAATGTCCCGTCACGCAAGGTGACACACGTGGCACGCTCAGGTAAGGCCCGTCATGATCATCAGGGCCTGGTCTGTCCGGACTACGCAGATCCGGGTCTTTGGTCCCTGGCCGGATGGGCTAGTGCCGGGCGGCGATCGCCAGGTCGTACAGACGACCGGCCCGGTAGCTGGAGCGGACGAGGGGGCCGCTCAGCACCCCGGCGAAGCCGATCTCCTCGGCCTCCTCGCGCAGCTCCACGAACTCCTCGGGCCGCACCCAGCGCTCGACCGGGTGGTGCCGCTTGCTCGGGCGGAGGTACTGGGTGATCGTCACCAGCTCGCAGCCCGCGTCGTGCAGGTCCTGGAGCGCCTCGCTGACCTCGTCCCGGGTCTCGCCCATGCCGAGGATGAGGTTCGACTTCGTGACCAACCCGGCCGCGCGGGCCTGGGTGAGGACGTCCAGCGAGCGCTCGTAGCGGAACCCCGGCCGGATCCGCTTGAAGATGCGGGGGACGGTCTCGACGTTGTGCGCGAGCACCTCGGGCCGGCTGTCGAAGACCGTGCGCAGCAGGTCGGGCACGGCGTTGAAGTCAGGGATGAGCAGCTCGACCTTGACGCCCCCTGCGTCCTGCATGGCGGCGTGCACGAGCCGGACCGTCTCGGCGTACAGCCACGCGCCGCCGTCCTCCAGGTCGTCGCGGGCGACGCCGGTGACGGTGGCGTACCGCAGGCCCATCTTCTGCACCGACTCGGCGACCCGGCGGGGCTCGTCGGTGTCGTACTCCGCCGGCTTGCCCGTGTCGATGTTGCAGAAGTCGCAGCGCCGCGTGCACTGGTCGCCGCCGATGAGGAAGGTCGCCTCGCGGTCCTCCCAGCACTCGTAGATGTTGGGGCAGGCGGCCTC
>CAMLIA010000265.1 GCA_946479905.1 uncultured Frankiales bacterium
CTCGTGGATGGTCTCGTGGGTGGGCTCGGTCAGGACGGGGGTGCTGTCGGTCACGTGTCCTCAAGGATCGGCGGGTGCGGTCGTGCGGGCGTACCTGACGATGGACCGGTGAGTGTCCACATTGTTATCCACAAGCTGTGGAGCAATGCGGGGAACCGCGCCCGGGCAGCGTCGGATGAGCCCGTCGCGGGTGGTCGGAGACGGGTCACGTGCGGGTCCTGCTCGTCCGGTGGCTGTCCGTCTGCCCGACCCCAGGTGCAACGGGGAACGGTGTCGGGCGGGTGGCGGGGGAAGGACCGGCGGGGCGACGCTAACAGCCCGCGACGGCGCGCTGCAAGGTTTGTCCACAGGTTGGCGGGGTGATCTGCGGCGTGTCGCGGGCGGGGTGCTTGACAGCCCGTCCCGCGACGGGTCGAGCACCCGGCACGGAGGGCTCGTTTGACCCGGGTGCACCCCGTCCGTACCGTGGACAGGTCCGCGCCCTGCGTGACGCCTGGTCCTGCCGCGAGCTCCTCGCCGGCGCGGCGGCGCGCCCGGGCTCGGCCCTCATCCTCCCGCTCGTCAGCTTCCCCCGGCGCGCGGACCGATCGCCGGACCAGGAGCACCACACCGTGAGCAAGCGCACCTTCCAGCCGAACAACCGCCGTCGGGCCAAGACGCACGGCTTCCGGCTGCGGATGCAGACCCGCGCCGGCCGGGCGATCCTCTCGGCGCGCCGCCGCAAGGGCCGCACCGAGCTCTCGGCCTGACCAGCGCGAGCGTCTTCCGGACCGGCCGCGCCGTGCTCCCCGCCGCACACCGGCTGCGCACCTCCCGTGAGTTCAGCCAGGTGGTGCGCGGTGGTCGGCGTGCCGGTCGACCGCTGCTGACCGTGCACCTCGACACCGCCGGCCCGGGCCGCACCGCCGGCCTCGTGATCAGCAAGGCCGTCGGCGGCTCCGTGGTGCGGCACCGGGTGGCCCGCCGGCTCCGCCACCTGCTCGCCGAGCGGCTGCCGCTGCTGCCCGAGGGCACCCGGCTGGTGGTGCGCGCCGCCCCCGCCGCCGCGACGGCTCCCAGCGCCGCGCTCGGCGCCGACCTCGACCGGGCGCTCGCCCGGCTGGTGACGCGATGACGTCCCGCCTGCTCGTCGCCCTGCTGCTGCTGCCGGTGCGGGCCTACCAGCGCTTCGTCAGCCCGGTGCTGGCCCCGCACTGCCGCTTCACCCCGACCTGCAGCGCGTACGCCGTCGAGGCGCTGCAGGCGCACGGTCCGCTGCGCGGGAGCTGGCTGGCGGTCCGCCGGGTCGGCCGCTGCCATCCCTTCCACGCCGGCGGCCCCGACCCGGTGCCCGTCCCCTCCGGAGCCACCCCATGAGCGGCCTGTACAACAGCTTCGGCTTCCTGGCGCCCGTCGTCGCCTACATGCTGCGCGGCATCCACCACGTGCTGTCGATGTTCCTGCCGGACGGGTCCGGCTGGGCGTGGGGGCTGTCGATCGTCTTCCTGACGATGTCGGTGCGGATCCTGCTGTTCCCGGTCTTCGTCAAGCAGATCAAGAGCCAGCGCCGGATGCAGGAGATCGCGCCCAAGGTCAAGGAGCTCCAGGCCAAGCACAAGGGCGACCGCGAGACCCTCAACACCGAGCTGATGAAGCTCTACAAGGACCACGGCACCAACCCCGTCTCCGGCTGCCTGCCGCTGCTGCTGCAGATCCCGGTCTTCATCGCGCTGTTCCGGGTGATGAACGAGTTCAAGCCGAAGGACGGCGTCTTCCACGGCGCCTTCGGCCTGTCCCAGACGCTCATCGAGCAGGGCGCCAAGGCCAAGGTGTTCGGCGCCCCGATCTCGGCGTCGTTCCAGAGCGGCAACAAGCTGCTCGAGCAGCTGCACGGCGACGCCACCACGGTGAAGATCGTCAGCGTCGTCATGATCGTGACGATGGGCGCGTCGCAGTTCTGGACGCAGCGCCAGCTGATGGCGCGCTCCGGTGCCCCCACCGACCCGCAGCAGGCGCAGATCCAGAAGACGATGCTCTACGTCCTGCCGGTGTTCTTCGCCGTGGCCGGCGTGAACTTCCCCGTCGGGGTGCTGCTCTACTGGCTCACGACCAACGTCTGGTCGATGGGCCAGCAGGCCTGGGTCATCAAGCGGATGCCTCCCGTCGTCCCCGGCAGCGGCGGCGCCGGGAAGGCCGGCGCCAAGAGCCCCGACCCGAAGGGCAAGGGTCCCAAGGGCTCCAAGGACGGCAAGCCCGGGCCTGCCGGCGACGCCGATGGCGACGGTCCGGGCAGTGCCGGCCCGGCAGCGCAGACCCCCGCGCCGGCCCCGGCCGGTGTCGCCACCCGACCGGGCCCCCGCGCCACGAGCGGCCGGGCCGCCGGCAGCCGCAAGAACAAGAACCGCAAGGGCGGCCGGCGCTAGCCCGGACCAGGCCCCTCCCGACGTACCCCCGAGGTGTGAGGACCGACGTGACCGAGACCCAGAACGACGCCGATCAGGACCTGCTGGTGCAGGAGGGCGACATCGCCGGCGACTACCTCGAGCGGCTGCTCGACATCGCCGACGTCGACGGCGACATCGACATGGACGTCGAGGGCTCTCGGGCCGTCGTCGCGATCGTCGGCGACGGGCTCGACGCCCTCGTCGGCCCGAACGGCCAGACGCTGGAGGCGCTGCAGGAGCTGACCAGGCTCGCGGTGGTGCAGCAGACCGGTGTGCGCAGCCGGCTGATGCTCGACATCGGCGGCTACCGGGCCCGCCGCAAGGTGGAGCTCACCGAGATCGGCAGCCGCGCGGCGCAGCGGGCCCTGGAGGAGCAGCAGCCCGTGAAGCTCGCGCCGATGACCCCCTTCGAGCGCAAGATCGTGCACGACGCGGTCGCGGCTGTGGAGGGCGTGACGTCGGAGTCCGAGGGCGTCGAGCCCGAGCGCCGCGTCGTCGTCCTCCCGGTGTGATAGGTGCTGTGACAGGTGCTGTGACGGTTGCCGCTGCGCCCGTCTTCGGGGAGGCGCTGTCGCAGGTCGAGGCCTACGCCGCGCTGCTCGCCGGTCCGGGTGTCGAGCGCGGGCTGATCGGGCCGCGCGAGACCCCCCGGCTGTGGGAGCGGCACCTGCTCAACTGCGCCGGCGTCAGCGACCTCGTCGAGGACGGGCAGGTCGTGCTCGACCTCGGCTCCGGCGCGGGTCTGCCGGGGCTGGTGCTCGCGATGCAGCGTCCCGACGTCCAGGTCGTGCTGGTCGAACCGCTGCTGCGGCGCGCGACCTTCCTCACCGAGGCGGTGGAGCAGCTGGGGCTGCGCAACACCCTGGTACGGCGGGCGCGCGCCGAGGACCTGCACGGCAGCCTGCTCGTCGACGTCGTCACGGCCCGCGCGGTGGCGCCCGTCGACCGGCTGGCGGGCTGGGCACTGCCGCTGCTGCACCCGGGCGGTCGGCTGCTCGCCATGAAGGGCGAGCGGGCGGACGACGAGCTGGCCGCGGCAGGTCCGGCGCTGCGCCGGCTCGGCGCCCGGTCCTCGGCCGTCGTCGAGGTGGGCTCGGCGGACCTGGGTACGCGCAGCCGCATCGTCGTGGTGGAGGCTGGGACCTCGCCGGCACCGCTGAGGAAGGGACGACGGTGAGCACACCCGAGACCCCGGCCGAGACCGACCGGCCGCTCATCACCTCCTCGCTGGCCCCGCCGCCGGTCGAGAGCGACCCCGCCGACCGGTTGCGCGAGCACCTCCGGGAGTCGGACGCGTCAACGCCCATCGGCGAGCAGGCCCGGGCGGCGGTGCGGATCCGGTCCGGCAGCGAGACCTTCCCGAAGCCGGCCTCCCGGCGGGTCATCACCGTGTCCAACCAGAAGGGCGGGGTCGGCAAGACCACCTCGGCCGTGAACCTCGCCGTGGCGCTCGCGATGCACGGCGCCGAGGTCCTCGTCATCGACCTCGACCCGCAGGGCAACGCCTCGACGGCGCTCGGGGTGCCGCACCACACCGGGACCCCCGACGTCTACGCCGTCCTCATCGACTCGCTGCCGATGGCGGCTGCGGTGCAGCGGGCCGCGGGCGTCGAGCGGCTCCGGGTCGTGCCGGCGACGCTCGACCTCGCCGGCGCGGAGCTGGAGCTCGTTCCCATGGTCGCGCGCGAGCACCGTCTCCAGCGCGCGGTGTCGGCGTACTGCGCCGCGGAGGGCGCCGACCTCGACTACGTCATCATCGACTGCCCGCCGTCGCTCGGTCTGCTGACGGTGAACGCGATGGTCGCGACGAGCGAGGTGCTCATCCCGATCCAGTGCGAGTACTACGCCCTGGAGGGGCTCGGCCAGCTGCTGAAGACCATCGAGATGGTGAAGGCGCACCTCAACCCGGCGCTGTCGGTGTCGACGGTGCTGCTGACGATGTACGACGGCCGTACGAACCTCGCCGACCAGGTGGCCGAGGAGGTGCGCGGCCACTTCGGTGACCTCGTGCTGTCGACGCTGGTGCCGCGCTCGGTGCGGGTCTCCGAGGCTCCGGGGTACGGGCAGTCGGTCGTCACCTACGACCCCGGGTCGCGCGGTGCGCTCGCCTACGTCGACGCCGCCCGCGAGATGGCAGTGAGAGGAGCCTGATGTCGGAGCCGCGCAAGGGCGGGCTGGGCCGAGGCCTCGGTGCGCTGATCCCGACCGGTCCCCCGACCGCCCAGGTGGCCGCGGTGGAGGGGGCCCGCTTCGCGGAGCTGCCGCTCGAGGCGATCGTGCCCAACGCCGTGCAGCCGCGGCAGGTCTTCGACGAGGAGGCCCTGGCCGAGCTCGAGCACTCGATCCGCGAGGTCGGCCTGCTGCAGCCGATCGTGGTCCGGCCGCTGCCCGACGGGCGCTACGAGCTCATCATGGGCGAGCGCCGGTGGCGGGCGGCGCAGCGCGTCGGCCTCACCGAGATCCCGGCGATCGTCCGCGAGACGCCCGACACGGCGATGCTGCGCGACGCGCTGCTGGAGAACCTGCACCGGTC
>CAMLIA010000266.1 GCA_946479905.1 uncultured Frankiales bacterium
CCGTCGACGTCCAGCCGACCCCCGGGAACTAGCCTCGGGGCGTGCGGGTCCACGTCGTCAGCGATGTCCACGGCAGCGTGGATGCGCTCAAGGCGGCGTCGGAGGGCGCGGACGTCCTCGTCTGCCTCGGCGACCTCGTGCTGTTCCTGGACTACGCCGACGCGGGCGGCGGGATCTTCGCCGAGATCTTCGGCAGTGACGCCGCCCGGACGCTGATCGACCTGCGCTCGGCGAAGCGGTTCGACGAGGCCCGCAGCTGGTCCCGGACGCTGTGGGAGGGCCTCGGGGAGGACCCGCGGGCGGTCATCGAGCGCAAGGTCCGCGAGCAGTACGCCGCGCTGTTCGCCGTCATGCCCCCGCACACCTACCTCACCTACGGCAACGTCGACGTGCCCCGGCTGTGGCCCGAGTTCCTCCAGCCCGGGCAGACCGTCCTCGACGGGCAGACCACCGAGATCGGCGGCCGCACCTGGGGCTTCGTGGGCGGCGGCCTGCAGACCCCGATGCACACGCCGTACGAGATCCCCGACGAGGAGTACGCCCGCAAGGTGGCCGCACTCGGCAGCGTCGACGTCCTCGCCTGCCACATCCCCCCTGACGTGCCGGAGCTGCTCTACGACGTCGAGGCGCGGCGCTTCGAGCGCGGCAGCGAGGCGACGCTGCAGGCGATCCGGGAGACGCAGCCCGGGCTGGTGCTCTTCGGCCACGTCCACCAGCCGCTGGTCGGGCGGACCCGGATCGGGCGGACGGAGTGCGTCAACGTCGGCCACTTCCGAGGGACCGGTGCCCCTTTCGTCCTGGAGTACTAACGTCCTGACCATGGCTGACCAGGCGAGCTCCAGCATCACGATCGACGCCCCACCGGACGCCGTGCTGGCCGTCATCCGGGACGTCGAGGCCTATCCCGAGTGGACCGGCGGCATCACCAAGGCCGTCGTGGAGAAGCCCGGTCCCGCGCGCGTCACCTTCAGCATGAACCAGAGCGGCATGTCCGACGACTACACGCTCGACTACGACTGGAAGGCCGACGGCGTCTCGTGGACGCTGGCCGCCCCCAGCAAGATGATGAAGTCGCAGAAGGGGTCCTACCAGCTCGTCGACAAGGGCGGGAAGACCGACGTCACCTACCTGCTCACGCTCGAGCTCAAGATCCCGATGATCGGCCTCATGCGGCGCAAGGCCGAGAAGATGATCATCGACTCCGCTCTGAAGGAGCTGAAGAAGCGGGTCGAGTCGCTCGGATAGCCTGCTGCGATGCGCGTCCTCCTGTTCACCGGCAAGGGCGGTGTCGGGAAGACCACCACAGCGGCCGCGACCGCCGCACGGGCCGCGTCCCGGGGCCTGAAGACGCTCGTCCTCTCGACCGACCCCGCCCACTCGCTCGCCGACGCCCTCGACGTACCCCTGGCCGGGTCGCCCTCGGAGGTCGCCCCCGGCCTGCTGGCCATGCAGGTCGACGCGCAGCGGGCCTTCGAGCGCTCCTGGCAGGACGTGCAGGACTACCTGCGCAGCGTCCTCGAGCGGGCCGGCGTCGACGCGCTGCAGGCCGAGGAGCTCACCGTCCTCCCCGGTGCGGAGGAGGTGCTGGCGCTGCTGGAGCTGCGCAAGCAGGCGGCCTCCGGTCTCTACGACCTGGTCGTCGTCGACTGCGCCCCGACCGGCGAGACGCTGCGGCTGCTCGCGCTGCCCGAGGCGCTCTCCTGGTACGTCGAGAAGGTCTTCCCGATGCACCGCCGCGCCATGAAGGTCGTGCGTCCCCTGCTGTCGCGGGTCGCCGCGGTGCCGGAGGACGGGGTCTTCGACGCGGTGGGCCGGCTGCACCGGGAGCTGTCGGAGGTGCGCGCGCTGCTCACCGCCCCGTCGACGTCGGTCCGGCTGGTGCTGACGCCCGAGGCCGTCGTCATCGCCGAGGCCCGTCGTACCCTCACCTCCCTCGCGCTCTACGGCTACCGCGTCGACGGGCTGGTCGCGAACCGCGTCGTGCCCGTCTCGGACGACCCGTGGATGGCCGGCTGGGCGGCCGCGCAGGCGGCGCTGCTCGGCGCGATCCGTGACGACGTCGCGCCGCTGCAGCTGCTCGAGAGCCCTTATGCCCCAGCGGAACCCGTCGGTCTCGACGCGCTTCTCGCCTTCGGCGAGGTCTTGTACGCCGACAGCGACCCCACCGACGTCGTGCCCACCGAGGAGCTGCTGCAGGTCAGCCGCGACAGCGACGGCTTCCTGCTGTCGCTCGCGCTCCCGCTGGCGCGGATCGAGGACCTCGACCTCGCGCGCAGCGGCGACGACCTCGTCGTCACCCTCGGCGGCCACCGTCGGCTGCTGTCGCTGCCGTCGGCCCTGCGCCGCTGCAACGTCGTGGGCGCGCGGCTCGTCGAGGACCGGCTGGTCGTGCGGTTCGAGCCGGACCCGGCGCTGTGGCGGACGCCCGATGAGTGAGCAGGTGGGGTCGGCCGCCGAGGAGGCCGCGCGGCTGCTGGCGGCCGTGCAGGACTGGGCACGGACCCGCTTCGACGCCGAGCACCTCGCCACCGGCGGGGCGGAGTGCCAGGTCTGCCCGGTGTGCCAGGGGATCGCGCTGCTGCGGCAGGTGAAGCCGGAGACGGCCGAGCACCTCCTCGACGCGGCCGCCTCCGTCGTCGCGGCGCTCAAGTCGGCGCTGGCGTCGCCGCCGGCGGCGGGTGGATCCTCGTCGCGCGTGCAACCGATCGACATCCGGGAGGGCTGAGGTGGCACTGGCCATCGGCGTGGACATCGGCGGCACCAAGGTGGCCGCCGGCGTCGTCGACGAGGCCGGCACCATCGTCGCCGACCTGCGGGTCCCGACGCCCAGCGCCGATGCGGCAGCCGTCGAGCGGACGGTCGCCGACGCCGTGCAGCAGCTGCGCCAGGACCACGACGTCGTCGCCGTCGGGATCGGGGCGGCCGGGTTCATCGACGCCGACCGCTCCCGGGTGCTCTTCGCCCCGAACCTCGCGTGGCGGGACGAGCCGCTGCGCGACGAGGTCGCCAAGCTGGTCGGCCTGCCCGTCGTCGTCGAGAACGACGCGAACGCGGCGGCGTGGGGCGAGTACCGGTTCGGGGCCGGGGTCGGCCAGGACAACATGGTCTGCGTCACCGTCGGCACCGGGATCGGTGGCGGTGTGGTGCTCGGCGGGCACCTCTACCGGGGGCACTACGGCATCGGCGCCGAGTTCGGCCACATGCAGGTCGTCCTCGACGGCCGGCGGTGCGGGTGCGGCCAGAACGGGTGCTGGGAGCAGTACTGCTCCGGGCGCGCACTGCTGCACGAGGCGCGCGAGATCGCCGACGTGCAGAAGGACTACGGCAAGCGGCTGCTCGAGCTCGGCGACGGGGAGCCCGAGGGCATCGAGGCGCCCGAGGTCACCAAGGCCGCCATGGAGGGCGACCCCGCCGCGCTCGAGTGCTTCTCCGTCGTGGGGCGGTGGCTGGGTCAGGGGCTCGCGAACCTCGCCGCCCTGCTCGACCCGGGGGTGTTCGTGGTCGGGGGCGGGGTGGCCGACGCCGGCGACCTGCTGCTGGACCCGGCGCGCCGGCACTTCGGCACGCGGCTGACCGGCACCGGTCACCGGCCGCGCCCGGAGATCCGGCACGCCTCGCTGGGCAACCGGGCGGGCATGGTCGGCGCGGCCGACCTCGCGCGCCTCGGCTGAGCGCCGTGCGCGTCGTCGTCGCCCTGGGCGGCAACGCGCTCTCGCCCTCGGACGGCACCGGGTCGGTCGAGGAGATGCGGGCCGCGCTGGCCTCGGCTGCCTCGGCGCTGGCCGGTCTGGTCGCCGACGGGCACTCGCTGGTGCTCACCCACGGGAACGGCCCGCAGGTGGGACGGCTGCTGCTGCAGCAGGAGACGGCCGCGTCGGTGGTGCCGCCGATGCCGATGGACGTGTGCGGGGCGCTGTCGCAGGGGCAGCTCGGCTACCTGGTGGCGCAGGCCCTCGACAACGCGCTGCGCCGGCGCCGGCTGCCCACCCGGGTGCTCTCGCTGGTGACCCAGGTGGTGGTGGACGGGCGGTCGGCTGCGTTCCGCCGGCCCTCGAAACCGGTCGGACCCAGCTATGAGCGGCAGGAGGCGCAGGCGATCGCGCAAGCTTCCGGGCACGTGTTCGCCATCCAGGGGGACGGCCGGTGGCGGCGGGTCGTCGCGTCGCCACGGCCGCTGCGGTTCGTCGAGGAGGGGCCGCTGCGGGCGCTGGTCGACAGCGGCCACGTGGTGGTGGCGGCCGGTGGCGGCGGCGTGCCCGTGGTCGAGCACCGCGGGCAGCTCGTCGGGGTCGAGGCCGTCGTGGACAAGGACCGGACGGCCGCGCTGCTGGCGGTCGCGGTCGGGGCCGACGCGCTGCTGGTGCTGACCGAGGTCGGTCAGGTGCAGGTCGGGTACGGCACCCCCTCGGCGCGGTCGCTGTCGTCGATGACGGTCGCCGAGGCGCTGGCGTGGCTGCGGGCGGGGGAGTTCCCGGAGGGCTCGATGGGTCCGAAGGTGGAGGCGTGCGTGTCGTTCGTCCGCGCCGGCGGGGCAGCCGCGATCGGTGCCCTGTCGTCGGCGAGCGAGGTCCTGGCGGGCACGGCGGGCACCCGTGTGGTCCCCTGACCGGCCGGTCTTTGGTGATCAACAGGCCATTGCGCGGGCAACACGCGCGCGTGTCGACCGGGCGATCGCGTGTTGATCACGAGAGGGTCGCGCATCACGCGGCCGCGCGGAGGGCGCGGCGAGCGTCGCGGACGGCGAGGATCCTCGCGCGGGTCTCCGCTTGCCGGCGCCTCACGTCGTACCACGTGACTCTTTCCGTCTTGTAGCCGAACTCCAGCCCGGTACGTCGATCCCGGCGGTCGTCCTTCGCCTTCATGTCCCCGCTGTGCCCGCGCCGTCCGTCGCTCTCGACAGCCAGCCGGATCTCCTCATCGGCATGGTCGAACCGCGCGACGAC
>CAMLIA010000267.1 GCA_946479905.1 uncultured Frankiales bacterium
AGCGTGCCTCGACCCCACGCTCGGTCGGCCGGTTCATGTACCCTGGCTCTGCCCCCTCCGACCGACTGGAGCACTTCCTGTGACCATCATCTGCGAGACGCCGAGAGGCTGCACCTGCCGTGCGCCGGCCGGCACCCCGTCCGGCATGCACCACGCCGACTGCGCGATCCGGCGACCGCGCCGATGACCCTCCGTCTCGGGCAGCGCGCCCGCTGCCAGCGGTGCGGCGGCAAGATCGTCCTCATCTCCGACCCGCGCGTCATCAGCCTGTCGGCTGCCGTCTGGATCCACGTCGGCGCGGTCCGCCGCCTGTTCGGGATGCACCCCGCAGAAGGGCCGACGTCATGACCCTCGCCCCGCTCGAGCCGCCCGCCACCCCCGACGACCTCCAGCTCGGTGCCCTGTTCGCCGGCTACGGGGGCCTCGAGGACGGCGTACGCGCCGCGTTCGGCGGCGGTCAGGTCGCTTGGTACTCCGACGTCTGCAAGTTCAACAAGGACGGCACGGTCGGCCACCACAGCCCGCACCGTGCGCCCTGCTCGATCCTCGCCCACCACCTGCCCGGCGTCCCCAACCTCGGTGACGTCGCCGCCGTCGACTGGACCGGCGTACCCCGCGTCCACGTCCTCACCGGGGGATCGCCCTGCCAAGACCTGTCCGCCGCCGGCCGTCGCGCCGGCATGACCGAAGGCACCCGCTCCAACCTGTGGGTCGCCATGCGCGAGTCGATCGCGCAACTCCAACCCGACCTAGTCGTGTGGGAAAATGTGCGCGGCGCGTTCACCACATCAGCCGATAGCCAAGGTCTAATCGGCCATGACCAATGCGAATGCGTATCTGGCGGGGCTGATCGACGGCGAGGGGTGCATCCATCTGGACACGCCGGGCCGGACGTACCGGGCTCGGGTGTCGATCGGGATGTCAGCGCCGGCGCTGGCGCTGCTGACGGAGCTGCAGGCGACGTGGGGCGGGACGATCTACTGCGCCCGCCCAGCGACGAGCCGGTGGGCGGCGGCGTACACCTGGCACCTGACGGGCGACCCGGCAGCGGCTCTGCTGACGGCGGTGCGCCCGTTCCTGCGGCTCAAGCAGCAGCAGGCGGACCTCGCCCTCGAGGTGGAGCGTCTGCGGACGGCTCTGCCGCTGCGGTTCCCGAACGGCAAGACGAAGAAGCAGCGGGCGTGGTCGGAGGAGACCCGGTCGGCCTGCGAGGAGATCAAGCAGCAGATGCACGCCCTGAACGCGAAGGGTCCGCGTGCGCCTGCCCCGACTGTGGAGGCTGTCTGACCGATGAAGACCATTGCGAGCTGGAGCAGCGAGTTCGACTGCTGGGTGGTCCACTCCGACACCGAGCAGGGGAGCCTGTTCTCCGTGCCCTCGGCCGTGTTCTCGGGGATCTTGCCGACCTCGGGTATGACACGCGATGGCACAGCGTACGAGCTGCCGACGTCGGTGCCTGCCACCCCCGGTTCCGCGTCTTTGTCGCCGCCACCCGACGGGGTGTTGACCCGTGGTGGGAGCGGTTCGCCGCCGAAGCTGATGCCGACGCCGGAGGCGAAGCTGGGTTCGTCGGGCCCGGACTATGCGCGGGCGACGCGGGCGGGGACGGGAGCGGACTCGCTGCACGAGACGGTGGGCCGGCTGACCGGAGCGCTGCCGCCGGAGTAGACGACGACGCGGAGCTGCTCGGCACTCCGTCGGCGCGCATGTGGAAGGGCTCCGGCCCGGTCGGGTCGAAGTCCCACGACTGGCTCATGGAGCACGGCAACGTGGAGGCGCAGGTGCTGCTGCTCCCCACCCCGCAGGCGCACGATGCGAAGGGTCCGAAGACCGCCGAGCAGGTCGCGGCGATGCGTGCGGACGGGCATGGTGTGGCGAATCTGAACGAGGTCGCCGCCCACGAACTCGCGCCCGGCCAGCTGTTGCCGACGCCGACTGCGTCGCTGTCCGGGAACACCCCGGAGGAGCATCTGCGGAAGAAGCCGGGCCGCGAGCAGGTCACGGACCTGAACGTGCTGGTCGAGTACGACCTGCTGGAGACCGGTGGTCGGCTGCTGCCGACCCCGAACGCTGCCCTCGGCTCCGGTGGGCAGACCTCGAGGTCGGGTGACCGCATCGACGAGCCGCTGCTCGGCGGGCTCGCCGAGGCCGCGACCGAGGGCCGGCTGCTGCCGACGCCCCGTGCCCAAGACTCCGACGAGTCGATCAACACCTTCCGCGCCCGCACCGAGGCCCTACAGCAGAACGAGGGACGCAACGGCGGGCCGACCGGGATGCCGCTCGGCGTGGCTGTCCAACGGCTGCTGCCGACGCCGCGCGCCACCGACGGCACCAAGGGTGGCCCGAACCAAGCGGGGTCGTCCGGTGACCTGATGCTCCCCTCGGCGGTGCAGCCCGAGCGTCTCGCCGCCGCGGCCGAGGGCCAGCTGCTTCCGACCCCGACCGCCGGCGACTCCCGGTCCTCCGGCCGGCACACCACCACCACCGGGGTCATGCACTCGGGCACCACGTTGACCGACGCCGCCCGGCTGCTCCCCACCCCGAAGGTCGCCGCCGACCGCACGTCCCGCGGCGCGTTGACCAAGGAGGGCCACTGGTCCGCGCCGGGGCTCGGGCAGGCCGTCGAGCTCGCTGACGGTGTCCTGCCCCGTGAGTACGAGTCGTGGGAGGAGGTGCAGGGCAACCAGCCGACCAGCTGGGGGCCGTACGCCGCTGCGATCAACCGGTGGGCGGCGATCATCGGTCGCCCGCCACCGGCACCGACGGCGCCGTCGAAGAAGGGCAAACCGCAGCTGTCCGCCCGGTTCGTGGAGTGGATGATGGGCCTGCCTGCCGGCCACGTCACCGACGTGCCGGGGGTGTCCCGCAACGACCAGTTGAAGGCGCTGGGGAACGGTGTCGTCCCGCTGCAGGCCGCGGCGGCGGTTCGTACGATGATGCGATGGAGGCTCCCGTGAACGACGACCGTCTGGTGATCGGTGCCCGGTCCGTGGAGGACGTGAAGTTCAAGTACTCCCCCGACGTGCTCGCCCGCCTCCACGACGCAGTCGGCCTCGGCACCGAATGGGCGCGTGAGGCCGACGACCGTGGCTGGACCGCCGCGAACGAGCGGCTCTCCGAGCTGTGCAGGGAGGCGTACGACGACCTGCAGACCCGGCTCGAGGCGTTCGCCGCCGACGTGACAGCCGCCGGTCTGCTGGTCGAGCTCGGCCCGCTCACCGTTGACTCCGTCGACGTCGAGGTCGACCGGGACAACCAGTACGTCGTGCGCGCCACCCAGCACGTCCGCATCCGCGACCCGCGCGTCACCATCACCATCGGGCTGGACCTGTGATGCCCCAGCCGCGCCGCCCTGAGGATTGGGCCATCCTCGCGTTCGGGCTGATCTGTGTCGCCGCCGCCGTCGCCCTGACCTACCTGCGGCCATGACCGCCCCCGACAGCCCCGACCCGGAGCCGCCTGCCGGCCCGGTCGTCCCCCTGGTCGCCGTCGTGCCCTGCTACCCCGGTTTCCGGGGTTCCTGCAGCCAGCACGGGCTGCTCGCCATCATCTGGGCCGACCCGACGATCGCCGCCTGCGACGCCCTCGGCCACGCCGCCGCCCACCACGGAGCCGTCCATGCCGCGCACCCGTGAAGTCGAGGCCGCGAAGGAGGACCGGCAGCGCCGCGAGAAGCGGCTGTTCGGTCCCTCCACCCTCGGCGCGCTCTGCGCCGGCGGCTGCGGCACCCGCGTCCCGCAGCGTCTGATCGACGCCGGGATCCTCACCCACCCGACCTGCCACCGAGCCGACAAGGATCTGCCCTGATGACTGCCCGCGTCCGCACCAAGCCCTACCCGTGCTGCTACTCCTGTGACCACACGATCGACCCCGCGTCGCCGCCCGACTTGGCGACCATCTCCTACGGCGGCGGTGTGCAGTCGACGGCGCTGCTCGTCCTCGCCGCCACCGGCCGGATCCCGTTCTCCACGTTCCTGTTCTGCAACGTCGGGGACGACTCCGAGCACCCGGCGACCCTCGCCTACGTGGAGGCGGTGGCGAAGCCGTACGCCGCCGCGAACGGCATCGACCTCCAAGAGCTGCAGCGGACGCGGCGGGACGGGTCGACCGAGACGCTGATGCAGCGACTGGTGGATCCGCGCCCGTGCCGGGCGTGCGCCGGCATCGGCCAGCTGGCGGACCCCGACCGGGCATGCTCGGCGTGTGAGGGCACCGGGAAGGTCGAGTCCCGGTCGCTGCCCATCCCGGTCCGCATGTCCAACGGCGCACCCGGCAACCGGTCCTGCACCGCCGACTTCAAGATCCGGGTCGTGTCCCGCTGGCTCAAGGCGCACGGCGCGACCGCGGACCATCCGGCCACCGTGGGGATCGGCATCAGCCTGGACGAGATCCAGCGCGCCAACACGCGCGTCAAGGACGAGTGGGAGCGCGTCGTCTACCCGCTGATCGGCATCGGTATCGACACGGGGCTGCAGCTGCGCCGCGACGACTGCATGCGGATCATCCGTGACGCCGGGCTCCCCGTGCCCCCGAAGTCGTCGTGTTTCTTCTGCCCGTTCCACCGGCCGGCTGCCTGGGCCGACCTCGCCCGCGAGACCCCAGAGCTGTTCGAGAAGGCGGTCGCGCTCGAGGAGACGCTGAACGCCCGTCGGGAGCGGCTGGGGAAGGATCCGGTGTTCCTGACCCGGTTCAACATGCCGTTGGGTCAGGCGATCGCGACCGGTGACGAGACGCTGTTCGAGCTCGCCGCGAACGGAGAGGCGAGGCGGGAGCTGCCGCTGCTCGAGGACGACGCCGACGGTGAGTGCGGCGGTGCGTGTTGGACCTGA
>CAMLIA010000268.1 GCA_946479905.1 uncultured Frankiales bacterium
ACGAACAGGTCGTCGTCGAACTCGGGGTCCAGCGGGTCGCGCGCGATGTGGGCGATCGTCGACGGGAGCTCGGCCCCGCCGGCGACGACCTGCAGCCCGCCGAACGTCCGCTGGTCGACGAAGCGCAGCTCCCGGCCGCCGTCGGTGAACGAGAAGCGGACCCGCAGGTGCGTCTCGAGCGGCTTGTCGGACGGCACGACGAGCAGCTGGCCGCTCATCCCGAGGTGGCCGACGAGGGCGTCACCGCTGTCGAGCGGCAGCCAGAGGTACTTGCCGCGCCGGCGGGCGGCGGCGACCGTCCGCCCCCGCAGCAGGTCGGCGAAGTCCCGGGCGCCGGCGATGTGGCGGCGCACCGCCCGGTCGTGGTGGACGTCGACGGTGGCGACGGTGCGCCCCGCGACGCCCTTCTCCAGGCCGAGGCGGACCACCTCGACCTCGGGCAGCTCAGGCAAGGTCGGCGGGGGCGTCCACGGGGTCGGCGGACAGCACCCGCCACGCCCCTTCGGCGGCCTGCTGCTCCGCCTCCTTCTTGCTGGTGCCGGAGCCCTCGCCGCGGGGCACGCCCGCGACGATCGCCGTGGCCACGAAGGCCTTGGCGTGGTCGGGTCCGCTCTCGGTGATCGCGTAGTCGGGTACGCCCAGGCCGCGCGCCGCGGTGAGCTCCTGCAGCGCGGTCTTCCAGTCGAGAGCCGCGCCGTCCATGGCGGCAGCCTCCATGAGCGGGTCGAAGAGCCGGCGCACCAGGGCGGTCGCGCCCTCCAGGCCGCGCTCGAGGTACACGGCGCCGATGATCGCCTCCATCGTGTCGGCGAGGATGCTCGGCTTGTCGCGCCCGCCGGTGACGTCCTCGCCCTTGCCGAGCCGCATCCACTCGCCCAGACCGAGCTCGCGCGCGACACCGGCCAGCGCGCGGGTGCTCACGACGCTCGCGCGCAGCTTCGCGAGCGAGCCCTCGGCGAGGTCGGGGTGGTTGGTGAACAGCGCATCGGTGACGACGACGCCGAGCACCGCGTCGCCGAGGAACTCCAGACGCTCGTTGGTGGGCAGGCCGCCGTGCTCGTAGGCGTAGCTGCGGTGGGTCAGGGCCCGTTCCAGCAGGTCGTGGTCGAGCCCGGTCCCGAGGGCGGCCTCCAGTCGCGTGTACGACGTCACAGCCGCGCCACCGCGTAGTCGACGGCGTCCCCGAGGGTCGCGAGCCCGTCGAGGTCCTGGTCGTCGATCCGGAAGCCGGGCCGGGTGCGCGTGAGGTCCTCCTCGACCATCTCGACGATCTCGACCAGCGCGAGCGAGTCGGCCTTGAGGTCCTCGACGAACCGGGTGCTCCGCTGCAGCGTCGACGGGTCGACCTCGAGCACGTGGGCGACGGCGCGGCGGAGCAGCTCCAGCACCTGCTCCGCGGTCACGACGCCTCCTTGCGATCGCCCAGGGCCATCCGCAGCTGGGGCATCAGCCCCTGTCGGACCAGCTCCACGGCATGCGCGATGCAGGCGGCCACGTCCTCGGCCTGCGCGGCGCCGTGGCCGACCACGCTGAGGCCGTCGACGCCGAGCAGCAGCGCAGCCCTGGGCAGGTCGCCACGGGGCTCGCCGCGCCCACCACCGGTGAGCAGCGCCGCCTCCACCCCCTTCAGGAGCACGTTGCCGGTGAAGCCGTCGGTGACGACCACGTCCGCAGGTCCGCCCACGACCACGTCGTGCCCCTCGACGTTGCCGACGAAGCGCACGGGCGCCTGCTCGAGCAGCGCGAAGGCGTCCTTGCGGAGCTGGTCGCCCTTGCCCGGCTCGGAGCCGACGTTGAGCAGCCCGACCCGAGGCTCGGCGATGCCGAGCGCCACGGCGTAGGCGCTCCCGGCCAGGGCGTGGGCGACGAGCAGCTCGGGGGTGGTGTCGGGCGTCGCGCCGCCGTCGAGCAGCACGAGCGGGCCGGTGGGGGTCGGCACGATGACCGCCAGCGCCGGACGGGGCGTCAGCCGGCCGAGGGTGAGGACGGCGCCGGCGACGACCGCGCCGGTCGACCCGACGGAGACTGCCGCGTCCGCCTCGCCGTCGTGCACCAGCCGGTGGATGGTCCGGACGGTCGCGTCCCGCTTGGCACGGACGGCGCGGGCCGCGTCCTCGTCCATGCCGACCGACTCGGTGGCGGAGACGACAGGGAGGGACGCGCCGCGTGCGGCGAGCAGCGCCGCGGCGACGTCAGGGGGTCCGACGAGGACGACCTCGACGGAGGGGTCGCGGTCGACGGCGAGGAGAGCGCCGTCCACCACGGCATCCGGCGCGTGGTCACCACCGAGGAGGTCGAGGGCGACGCGCACGCGAGGATCAGACCTCGAGGACGGTGCGCTTGTCGTAGCGGCCGCACTCGGGGCAGACGGTGTGCGGCAGCGTGGTGTGGCCGCGGTCGCACTTCGTGAGGGTCGGGAGGCCCGACTTCCACTGCGCACGGCGCGAGCGGGTGTTGCTGCGCGACATCTTGCGCTTCGGGACGGCCATTACTTCTCCTGCTCGGTCTGCTGGAGGAGCCCGGCGAGGGCGCCCCAGCGTGCGTCGGTCGTGGCGTGGCTGTGGTCGGGCGGCAGGTCGTCCAGCCGCTCTCCGCACGTGGCGCAGAGCCCCTGGCAGTCCTGGTTGCACAACGGGTTGAGCGGCAGCGCGAGCACCACCGCGTCGCGCAGCGTCGGGGCGAGATCGAGGAAGTCACCGTCGAGCTGTGCGACCTCGTCCTCCTCGTCGTGCTCGGTGGCGGCCTCCGGGTAGACGAACAGCTCCTGCACCCTGACGCGAAGCGTGTCGCTCACGTCGGCGAGGCACCGGCCGCACTCCCCGGACACCGGCGCCGTGACGACACCGCTGACCAGCACGCCGTCCATGACGCTCTCGAGCCTGAGGTCCAGGTCGAGATCGGCACCGACGGGCACACCGATCAGGTCGGCGAGCTCGAAGCCCCCAGGCGCGGGAACAGAGAGCCGCACCTCCCGCATCGATCCTGGTCGCCGCCCCAGCTCGCGCGTGTCGAGCACGAGGGGGTTGCGAAGGTCGAGGTGGGAGGTTCTGCGTTGCTGCTTCCTGTTCTCAGGCATGAGGTCTCCGGGCTCGGGACGAGTCCGTCTACCAGCATAGCGGCGCGAGGCACGAGCGCCGCCCGAGACAGCCGCGCGGTTCAGCGCGGCAGCGGCTCCTCGAGGAAGGAGTCGGTCTCCTGGGCCTGGTCGCCGAGCGCCTCGAGCTCGTGCCGCCCGGAGAGCTTCTGCCGGCCGCGCTCGACGGCCGACAGCGTCTTGGTGAGCACGATCTCGAAGTTGGCGAGCTTGGCGTCGACGTAGTCCTCGACCTCGACCCGCATCGCGTCGGCGGACTGCCGCGCCTCGTCGAGGACCCGCTCGGCCTCGGCGGTCGCCTCGGCGTGCACGTCGGTGGCCTCGATCAGCCGGCGGCGCTCGGCCCGGGCGGCGGCGATGATCTTCTCGGCCTCGCGCCGGCCCTCCTCCACGACCAGCTCCCGGTCGCCGAGGACCTCCTGCGCCTGGCTGATCGTCTCGGGCAGCAGGGCTGCCAGGTCGCCCAGCAGCGTCAGCAGCTCGGCCCGGTTGACGACGCACGACGCCGACATGGGCATGGCGCGGGCCGACTCGACGAGCTGGGTGATCTCGGCCAGCTTCTCATGGACCTCGTCCACCGGGACCTTCTTCGCTTCGGGGTGCGCGGGGATCTAGCTCTGCTCTCTGAGGCGCTCGATCAGCCGCTGGTGGACGACGTCGGGCACCAGGTTGGACACGTCTCCACCGTACGTCGCCACCTCCTTCACCAGGCTCGAGGACAGGAAGGAGTAGAGCGGGTTGGTGGTCATGAACATCGTCTCGATGCCCTTGAGCCCGTGGTTCATCTGCGCCATCTGCAGCTCGTAGTCGAAGTCGCTGATGGCCCGCAGGCCCTTGACGATCACCTGCACGCCGTTGGCCTTGCAGAAGTCCACGATGAGGCCGTCGAAGCTGGTGACCTTGACGTTGTCCCACTGGCTGGTCGCCTCGCGCAGCATGTCGGTGCGCTCCTCGAAGGAGAACATCCTGCGCTTGCTGGCGTTCAGGCCGACGGCGACGAGCACCTCGTCGTACAGCGCCGCGGACCGTCCGATGATGTCCAGGTGCCCGAGGGTCACCGGATCGAAGGAACCGGGGCAGACGGCCCGTCTCATGATCGGCGAAAGTACCAGAGCGTCGCCTCGCCGTAGCGCCGGGACCGCAGCTCCTCCAGGCCCTCCGGGGCTGCCGGCGGGGCGCCTCTGGACGCCCGCTCGAGGACCAGCACGCCGTCGGGCTCCAGCCACGGCAGCACCGCCTCGAGGTCGAGGTCGGTGGCGTAGGGCGGGTCGGCGAGGACCAGCCGGTACGCCGTCGGCGGCCGCTGCAGGAAGCGGTCGACGTCCGCGTCGACGACCGTCGCGGGCAGTCCGAGGTCGTCGACGTTCCGGTGCAGCGCCTTCAGGGCGAGGGGGTCGTCCTCGACCAGGGTCGCGGCGGCCGCCCCCCTGCTGAGGGCCTCCAGCCCGAGTGCGCCGCTCCCGGCGTACAGGTCCAGCACCTGGGCGCCGTCGAGGTCGGTGAGGCTCTGCAGGCTCGAGAACAGGCCCTCCCGGGCACGGTCGCTGGTCGGTCGCGTGCCGCTGCCCGGCGGGACGTGCAGCCGTCGGCCCCGGTGCGTCCCGGCGATGATCCGTGTCACG